>NZ_JBEZFI010000002.1:0-42789 GCF_040649295.1 Micromonospora sp. NPDC048999
AACGACCGACCGCGTAAGATCCACGATTGGAAGAAGCCCTCCGAGATATTCACCGAACTCGTCGAGGCGAATGCTTCCACCGGCTGAACTCGCCCCTTACTGCCCGGGGCGCTCGGCGACGTAGGTCCCGCGCCCCGGCTGGCCGATGATCAGTTCGCGATCATGCAGCAGGGAGAGGGCGCGGTACACCGTGCCGGTGCTGACGTCGTAAATCGTGGCAAGCTCGCTGGTCGACGGCAGCTTGTCGCCAGGCTTCAGCTCGCCGCTACTGATCTTCTCGGCGATCTCGTTGACGATGCGTCGGAACGATGGCTGTGCTGTGGGCATGATGAAGACTCCGGTTGGTTCGGCACGTCCGATCATGCCCGACTTGCTAGAGCTACTGCAATAAGTGGGCGCGGCGTGACCCTTCGGGGTCGACCTGCTGTAACTGTTGTAGTAGGTTGCTGAGTGTCCGGCTCCGGTTGGTTCGGCAAACCCCTGGAGTTCGGACCCAGAGGTGGGCCGCGGGGTCGTACCGCCGATCAGGGCTGCGGTCGCGGGGCCGGCGGGTCGGCCCCGTCCCCTGTCCGTGGGCCGGCCCGCCTTCCACGGTTCGACCAGGCGAGGAGGGTGCTCATGCGCAACATGCTGAACCTGTTCCGGCCGGCGACGAAACGGCCGAGCCAGCCGCCGAACGACGGGTGGTACCGCTCGAAACACTGCCTACCGCTGACCGTCGGGCAGATCCGTGAGCGGCGGTTTCGCAACGTCCGGCGCGGGCTCGACCCGGCCGAGGTGCACGCCTTCTTGCACCGGGTCGCCGGCGATCTGGCCGTCGCCCGTCGGGAGTTGGCCCTGACCCGCGAGGAAAATGTACGGATCAAGCGGGCGCTGCGGAGCTGGCAGTCGCGCTTCACGCCGGGGGTGCGGTGGTGAGCCGCGAGCGCTTCGTCGTACACCTGCCGGTACTCGCCACCGACCTGGAGGGGGCGCGTCGGTTCGCCCGTAGCATCTGCCGGGCGCTCGGCTTCCTGGCCGACGTGGACCGGAACGGGACCACCGTGTCGACCGAGGACGCTCAGTGCGTACGCCACTGGGTTTACTGCGACCGGCTGCTCGACGGCGGTCGACGCTGCCCGCGCCCGGCCGACCACGACGGCGCCTGTGGCAAGGGTGGACAGCGGTAGCGATGGCGGGGCGCGACACACCGCCAGGTTCATCGATGGAGACCCGGCTTACCAGAAACCGGCCATGCTCACGCGGCGACGCGGGGAGCTGTCAGGCGTGGCCATCCCACCGCCCATACTTGTGTGTTTCGGCCACATAGCTCGTGGGTGATGTCACTCCTAACGTGAGCCGACAACTGAGTCCCCCTGTCCTCACCTGGAGTCGCAATGACGATCCGGCACACGCGACGGGTGTTCCTCTCCGCCGCCACGATGATGGCGGCCGCGGTGGCCGCCACGGCCTGTGGCAGCCCGCAGGACACCGCGTCCGGCGACGGCGACAACGCCGCCCCGGTCAAGATTGGTCTGGTGTATTCCCAGTCGGGGCCGCTGGCCAGCTACGGCAAGCAGTACATCGACGGCTTCAAGGCCGGCCTCAACTACGCCACCAAGGGCACCGGCAAGGTCGGCGACCGCACGATCGAGGTCACCGAGGTCGACGACGCGGGGGACCCGGCGAAGGCGGTCTCCGCGGCCAAGGACCTGATCGGCAAGGGTACGAAGATTCTCGCCGGCTCCACCGCCTCCGGCGTGGCGCTGCAGGTCGCCCCGATCGCCGAGCAGAACAAGGTCCTCTTCGTCTCCGGGCCGGCGGCCACCGACGCGGTGACCGGGGCCAACCGGTACACGTTCCGGTCGGGCCGACAGTCCTATCAGGACGTGCTGACCGCCAAGTCCTTCATCGGCGACGCCACCGGCAAGAAGGTCGTCGTGTTCGCCCAGGAGGGCGCGTTCGGCGATGCCAACGAGGCCGCCGTCAAGGCGGTGATCGGCGGTGCCGGCGCGACCGTGAGCAGCGTCCGGGCCCCGGCCAGCGCCGCCGAGTTCACCCCCTTCGCCAGCCAGATCAAGGCCGCCAAGCCGGACCTGCTCTTCGTCGCCTGGGCCGGCACCACCGCCCCGGCCATGTGGCAGACCCTCGATCAGCAGGGCGTGCTCGCCTCCACCACGGTCGTCACCGGCCTGGACATCCGCGCCTCCTGGCCCACCTTCGGCGCGGCCGGCAGCAAGATCTCCTTCCTGTCGCACTACTTCGAGGGGGCCAGCAACACCGAGGCGGGCAAGGCGCTGAGGGACAAGGTCGGCACCGTCGATCTGTTCCACCCGGACGGCTTCGCCGCCGCCCAGATGATCGTCCGCGCCGTGCAGGAGGGCGGCGACGACGTCGACAAGATGATCAAGGCGCTCGAGGGCTGGCAGTTCGACGGCGTCAAGGGCCAGATGACCATCCGCGCCGAGGACCACGCGCTGCTCCAGCCGATGTACCAGGCCAAGCTCACCGGCAGCGGCACCGACTTCACGGCGACCGCGGAGAAGGCCCTGACCGGTGACGAGACCGCGCCGCCGGTCACCCAGATGAAGGGCTGACCCGTGCTCGCCACCCGCGGTCTGACCTGGCGGATCGGTGAGGTCGCCATTGTCGACAGCGTCTACCTCGACCTCGCGCCCGGCGAGTTCCTCGGCGTGATCGGGCCGAACGGCGCCGGCAAGACCTCCCTGTTCAACCTGATCACCGGCCTGCGCCGACCCACCGAGGGGCGGATCCTGCTGGACTCCGAGGACATCACCGCTCTGCCGCCGCACCGGCGGGCCCGTCTCGGGCTGGGGCGTACCTTCCAGGCGTCCTCGGTGTTCGGCTCGCTGACGGTGCGGGAGAACGTCCGGCTCGCCGTACAGGCGTACCGGGGTGGCTCGATGAAGCTGTGGCGGCGGGCGGCGGCCGACCGGGAGGTGGCCGCCGCCGCCGACGCGGCGCTCGACCGGGTCGGCCTCGCCCACCGGGGTACGGCGCTCGCCGGCACCCTGGCGCACGGCGAGAAACGCAAGCTGGAGATCGCCCTGCTGCTCGCCGGGGAACCCCGGGTCATGCTGCTGGACGAGCCGATGGCCGGGGTCAGCGCCGAGGACGTGCCCGAACTGGTTGCCGTCATCAAGTCGTTGACCGCCGACAGTGACCGGTCGGTGCTCATGGTGGAGCACCACATGGACGTGATCCTGGAACTGGCCGATCGGATCGCCGTGATGCACCACGGGGCGCTGCTGGCCTGCGACACCCCGGACACGGTGATGGCCAACGCCACCGTTCAGGAGGCGTACCTGGGGGAGGCGCTATGACCGAACCTGTCCTCAGCGTGCAGGACCTGTCGGTGCGGATCGCCGGGCTGCACATCCTTCAGGGCGTGTCGTTCGAGGTCGCGCCGACCGGGGTGACCGTGCTGCTCGGCCGCAACGGCGTCGGCAAGACCACCACCCTGCGCGCGATCGTCGGCCTGACGCCGCGCAACGGCGAGGTCCGCGGCACCGTCCGGATGGGCGCGCGCAGCCTGCTCGCCCGCCCCACCCACCGGCTGGTCCGCGAAGGCCTGGGCTACGTGCCGGAGGACCGGTGCGTCTTCGCCGGCCTCACCGTCGCGGAAAACCTGCGGCTCGCCGAGCGGCGGGGCACCACCCCGGCGTACGACCGGGTTTACGCCCTCTTTCCGGAGCTGGACCGGCGCGGACGGCAACGGGCCGGCTCGCTCTCCGGCGGGCAGCAGCAGATGCTCGCGATCGGCCGGGTGCTGCTCAACGACAACCAACTGCTGCTGGTCGACGAGCCGACCAAGGGGTTGGCGCCGAAGGTGGTGACCGAGGTGGCCGAGGTGCTGGAACGGGTCGCGGAATCCGTGCCGGTGCTGCTGGTCGAGCAGAACCTGGCCGTGGTGCGCCGGCTGGCGCGCGACGCCGTGGTGCTCTCCGCCGGCCAGGTGGCCTGGGCCGGCAACGCCCAGGACCTGCTGCTGGAGACCGCGCTGACCAAGTCGCTGCTGGGCGTCGGGTCGGAGGTGAAGGCGTGAGCACGGTGATCCTGCTGGCGCTGACCGGGCTCGGCCTGGCGGCCCTCTACTTCCTGGTCGCGTCCGGCCTGTCCCTGGTCTTCGGCCTGGCCGACGTGCTCAACTTCGCGCACGGCCTGTTCCTCGGCGTCGGGGCGTACGCGACCTGGTGGGCGGCCGGCAACCTGCCCGGGGCGGGCTCCGACGGCCTCGGGTTCGTGCTGGCGGTCGCCTTCGGCGTGCTCGCCGGGGCCCTCGTCGCGGTGCTGGTCGAGCTGGTGCTGATCCGGCCGCTCTACTCCCGCACCGTCGAACAGGTGCTGGTCACCGTCGGCCTGTCGCTGGCCGGGGTGGCGCTGCTCCAGGCCACCTGGGGGGCCGACCCGCGGACGTTCCCACGCCCGGCGTGGACCCTCAAGGTGACCTCGGTGCTCGGCGCGAACGTGCCGAACGCCGGGCTACTGCTGATCATCGCCGCCGTACTGGTGCTCGGCGGGCTGCTCGCCTTCCTCCGCTTCACCCGGTACGGCCTGATCATCCGGGCCGGGGTGGAGAACCGGGAGATGGTGACCGCGCTCGGCATCGACGTCCGCAAGGCGTTCACGCTGGTCTTCGCGATCGGCGGGGCGGCCGCCGCGCTCGCCGGCGCGCTCGGCGGGGTCTTCTTCGGCACCGTCTCGCCCGGGCAGGGCGGCTCGCTGCTGATCTTCGCGTTCATCGTGGTGGTGATCGGCGGGATGGGCTCGGTGGTCGGGTCCGCGTACGCGGCGGTCGCGGTCGGGCTGCTGCAACAGTTCGTCAACTACTACGGCGCCTCCGGCCTGGGCGACCTGTGCGTGGTCGGGTTGCTCGCCGTGGTGCTGCTGCTGCGTCCGCAGGGCCTGGCCGGAAAGGTGGCTCACGCATGACCGACTCGGTGGTGGAGGCGCCGCCCGCGCGGGTCCCCGACGAGCTGACCTCGGAGCCCTCCCGCTGGCGCCGGCTGCGGCCGTACCTGCCGCTGGTGGCGCTCGCCCTCGCGGCCGGCCTGCCCTACTGCACGCTGCACCTGCCGGGCATCTTCGACGACAAGCTCAATGCGGCCGGCAACCTGCAACTGCTCGCCATCTGCCTGGTGTTCGGCGGCCTGGCGGCCGGCTACGACCTGCTCTTCGGGCGGACCGGGATGCTCTCCTTCGGGCACGCCCTCTATTTCGCCGCCGGCGTGTACGGCACCGCCATCCTCGTCACCAAGGCCGGGCTGCCACTGTGGCAGGCGGGGCTGCTCACCGTCACCGGCGGAACGATCCTGGCCGGGTTGCTCGGCGCGATCGCACTGCGTACCAGCGGGATCGCGTTCGCCATGGTCACGCTGGCCTTCGCCCAGGTCGGGGCGATCCTGGTGGCCCGGAACTTCGGCGGGCTCACCGGCGGCGAGGAGGGGCTGACGCTGGACGTGGCCGGGCTGCCGGCGGCGCTGGTCGGGGTGACGAACACGGTCAACCTCTACTGGCTGGCGCTGGCGTACCTGGCCCTGGTGGTCTTCGTCGTGCACCGGGTGAGCGGCTCGCCGACCGGGCGGGTGCTGGCCGGGCTGCGCGACGATGAGCGCCGGATCGGGGTGCTCGGGTTGGACCCGTACCGGTTCAAGCTGGTCGCGTTCACCCTGTCCGGCGGGCTCGCGTCGGCCGGCGGCGTGGTCTACTCGCTGCTGGTCGGTGCGTCTCCGCACATCACCTCCTCCGAGCTGACCCTGTCGCTGCTGGTCATGGTGGTGCTCGGTGGCCCGGGCACCCGGTGGGGCCCGGTGCTCGGCGGCATCCTCTACATGTACCTGGACCACCGCCTGACCGCCTTCGGCACCAGCGACGCGGTGAACAGCCTCCCGGCGTTCCTCAGCCGCCCGCTGTCCCAGCCGCTCTTCGTCCTCGGCACGGTCTTCATCCTGGCCGTCTATTTCTTCCCCGGCGGCCTGTCCAGCCTCCGCACCCGCCTAACCCCCCTCACCACGCTGATCATGAGGTTGGCGGGTGCGAAACACCGCTAACGTGCCCGCTAACCTCATGATCGACGGAGTTCGGCGTGGGGCGGCGGCCCCCCGTGTGGCCGCCGCCTCCCGTTGTTGATCAGTCGTTCAGGAGCTCGTACGCGGACGTGGGTGCCTTCTGCACCTCGTCGCCGGTCGGCTCGCTGAGCTTCGGCGCCTTGCCGAAGTCGTAGTACCGGACGGTGAGCTTGGTGGCCTTCTGCTTCCCGCCGGCGGGGATGTCCAGGGTGAGCGAGCTGAGGTTGCCGTCCGCGCCGACCACCGCGGTGAACGGCACCTTCTTCGCGGCCTCGCCGAGCGCCGCGATGTCCACCCCGTCCACCGCGGTGGCCACCTCCTGGCCCCTGGTCAGGTCGGCGAACCCGGTGTACGTGCCGTCGCCCTTGTCCTCGACCGTGTCCGCGGTACGGATGATCGCGGCGGCGTTGGCCGGGTCGGTGCCCTCGTAAACCGGCGCGTCGGTCGGATCGTGAAGCTTGGTCCGGTCCAGCGCCATCCAGCGCTTCGGCAGCTTCATCATCTCGTGCAGCCCGGGGATGCCCTTGAGCTCGACCCGCATCCAGCTCTTGTCGTCGATCATGCGGAACGTCATCTTCATGGTGAACTTCGGGTCTTCGTTCTCCTGCGTCAGGCCAAGCTCCATCGCGTGCGCGGCCGGGTCCACCACTCCGACGATCTTGTCCGTGCCGTCAACGGTGGTGAAGCGGAAACCCGGGCCGTCCTCGGCCGGCACGGCGGCCAGCAGGGCGGCCTTCGGGTCGGCGGACGCGGACGCTTCGGGGGTGGATCCGGTGCCGGTGGATCCGGTGCCGCTGATGAAGCCGCACCCTGCAGACAGGGCGGTGGCGGCCAGCACGGCCGTCGCGATACCCGCGACCCGCCGGATCGTCGCGGCGGTGCCGATACGCTGCGTCATTTCGTTGACTCACTTTCCCAGGGGGCTGTTGCCGGGACGACCTTGGCAGGGCCTACCGCCGTCCCGCTGCCGATATGCTGCCGTGCGACTGCCGCCGGCCGCCGTCGGTGGCCGGGAGGCGGGTAGGAGCGAAAACTCGCATGTCAGAGGCGTTGCGCTTCGAGATCCTCGGTCCGCAGCGGGCCTGGTACGCCGACCGTCCACTCGACCTTGGCGCCGGCAAACAGCGGGCGGTGCTCGCCGTGCTGCTCCTCTCCGCCGGCCGTCCGGTGCCGATCGGGCAGATCATCGAGGCGGTCTGGCCGGGCGAGTCCCCCGCCAACGGCCCCAATGTGGTGCAGAAGTACGTCGCCGGCCTGCGCCGGGTGCTGGAACCCGAGCGGTCCCCGCGTACGCCGGGGCAGGTGCTGACCCTCACCGACGCCGGGTACCTGCTGCGGATTCGGCCGGAGGCGGTAGACGCGGTCCGCTTCGAACGCGGGGTGCACCTGGCCCGGCAGCGGCACGCGGCCGGGCGTACCGCCGAGGCGCAGGCAGCGCTGACCGCCGCGCTGGAGCTGTGGCAGGGCGAGCCGTTCACCGGGTTCACCGGGCCGTTTTTCGAGACCGCCCGACACCGGCTGGTGGAGCTGCGGGCCGTCGCCCTGGAAACCCGCGTCGAGTTGGCGCTGGAGAGCGGCCGGCATCGCGAGCTGGTCGGCGAACTGGTCGAGCTGGTGGCCGAGTTCCCGGTCCGGGAGCGGCTGCGGCACCAGCTCATGCTGGCGCTGTACCGCGGCGGGCGGCAGGCGGAGGCGCTCGCCGCGTACCGGGAGTTCGCCGACCTGCTCCGCGAGGAACACGGCATCGAGCCGGGCGAGGTGCTGCAGGAGCTGCAGGGGCGGATGCTGCGCTCGGACCCGACCCTGATTCCGGACGCGTCGTACAGCGGCCCGCCCGTCCACGCGGCCGTGGGAGCTCCCGTCCACGCGGCCGTGGGAGCTCCCGTCCACGCGGCCGTGGGAGCCCCCGTTCACGCGGCCGTGGGAGCCCCCGCCGCCACCGTTCCGCCCGGGCTCCTGGTCGGCGCGTACCAGCCTGCGGTCGGGCTGCCCCGGCGAGGGTTGCCGAGGTGGGCACGGACCATCGCGACCATCACCGGCACGGCGGCCACTCTGCTGTCGTTCGGAGCGCTCACCGGCGCGGTGGTCCTCGGGTATGCGTTGTGGCGGCGCAGCTGGCAGCTCGCGCTGGCTGGGATCGGCTACCTGCTGATCTTCGCCAGCATGTTCGTCATCGTGCTCGACGAACCGGTGGACGAGGACGCCGCCCTGGGCACCGAGGGTGTGTGGGTCCTCACGGCGGTCGCGCTCTGCTGGATCGTGGGCGCCGTCCACGTGGTGCTGCTCAATCCGGACCTGTGGTCGTTCCTGACCCGGTGGTACGGCGCCGGCAAGCAGCGCGCGGTGGAACAGCGGATGCGCCGGGAACAGGCGCGCTTCCTGCTCATGCACTTCCCGCTGGCCCGGTACGAGCTCCGCATTGGCCGTCCCGATCTGCCGCGTACGTTCGACGACGGCGGGTTGGTCGACGTGAACGCCGTCCCCGACCTCGTGCTGGCCGCGTTGCCGGGACTGACCGACGGGCAGCGTCAGCTGATTGTTATGGACAGGTGGACGCGCGGGCCGTACCCGTCGCTGGAGAACCTGGTCGCGCGCTGCCCGATTCCGCCCATGGCGGCCGACTCCCTCCGCGAGATCCTGCTCTTCCTGCCGTTCCCTGCGCCGCCCGTCCCGCCGTCGTGACCGTCGGCCGCCACGGGACGCCTGGTAGAAATGCCGGATGAGCCAGGATCGGGTGGCCGTGCGGGAGCGGGCCGAGGCAGTGCTGCGGCGGTTGGCCGGCGAGCACGCCCGGCTCCGCGAGGACCAGTGGCGAGCCATCGAGGCGCTGGTGGTGGACCGGCGGCGGGTGCTCTGCGTACAGCGCACCGGTTGGGGCAAGTCGGCCGTCTACTTCGTGGCCACCGCGCTGCTGCGGCAGAGCGGGGAGCACGGCCCGACCGTGATCGTCTCGCCGCTGCTGGCGTTGATGCGCAACCAGGTCGAGTCGGCCGCCCGGGCCGGCATCCGGGCCCGGACCATCAACTCGGCCAACCTCGACGAGTGGGACGAGATCACCGCAGAGATCCACGCCGGGGCGGTGGACGTGCTGCTGATCAGCCCGGAACGCCTCAACAACCCGGACTTCCGCGACGGGGTGCTGCCCAAGCTGGCCGCCACCACCGGGCTGCTGGTGGTGGACGAGGCGCACTGTGTCTCCGACTGGGGGCACGACTTCCGGCCGGACTACCGCCGGCTGCGTACCTTCCTCGCCGAGTTGCCCGAGCGGACCCCGGTGCTCGCCACCACGGCCACCGCCAACGCCCGGGTCACCCAGGACGTCGCCGAGCAACTCGGTGACGCCCTGGTGCTGCGCGGCACCCTGGACCGGGAGTCGCTGCGGCTGGGCGTACTCGATCTGCCGAGCCCGGCCCACCGACTGGCCTGGCTCGCCGACCACCTCGACGGGCTCCCCGGCTCCGGGATCATCTACACGCTCACCGTGGCGGCGGCCGGCGAGACGGCGGAGTTCCTGCGGGCGCGCGGCTGGCCGGTGGCCGCGTACACCGGGCAGGCCGAGGACGCCGACCGCCGCGCCGCCGAGCAGGACCTGCTCGACAACAAGATCAAGGCGTTGGTCGCGACCAGCGCGCTCGGCATGGGCTTCGACAAGCCCGACCTCGGCTTCGTGGTGCACCTGGGCGCACCGCCCTCACCGATCGCCTACTACCAGCAGGTCGGCCGGGCCGGCCGAGCCGTCGAACACGCCGAGGTGCTGCTGCTGCCCGGCGTCGAGGACGCGGCGATCTGGCGCTACTTCGCCTCGCTCGCCTTCCCGCCGGAGCAGCAGGTCCGGGCCGTGCTCGCCGCCCTGTCCACCGACCGGCCGATCTCCACCCAGGCCCTCGAACCGGTCGTCGACCTGCGTCGGGCCCGGCTGGAGCTGATGCTCAAGGTGCTCGACGTGGACGGCGCGGTCCGCCGGGTGCGCGGCGGCTGGCTCGCCACCGGCGAGCCCTGGGTCTATGACGAGACCCGGTTGCGCCGCGTCGCCCAGGCACGCACCGCCGAGCAGCAGGCCATGCGCGAGTACGCGAGCACCCCCGGCTGCCGGATGCGCTACCTGCGGGAGTGCCTGGACGACGCCGGGGCGGCCGACTGCGGCCGCTGCGACACCTGCGCCGAGCCGCTGTTCACCCCCGAGGTCTCGGCTGCCGCGCTCACCGCCGCGCAGACCTTCCTCGGCCGCCCCGGCGTGGAGATCGCGCCCAAGAAGCTCTGGCCGACCGGCCTGGAGGCGGTCGGCGTACCCCTGAAGGGGCGCATCGCCCCGGCGGAGCAGGCGCTGCCCGGGCGGGCCGTGGGCCGTCTCTCCGACCTCGGCTGGGGTGGGCGGCTGCGCGGCCTGGTCGGCCCGGACGCGGTGGACGCCCCGGTCCCCGACGACGTCGCGGCGGCGGTGGTCGAGGTGCTCAAGGCGTGGGCGCACGGCGACGACCCGTGGCCGCGCCGCCCGGTGGGCGTGGTCGCCGTCGCCTCCCGCACCCACCCGACGCTGGTCGGCACGCTCGCCGAGCGGATCGCCACCGTGGGCCGGCTGCCGCTGCTCGGCCGGGTCGTCCCGACCGGACCCGCCGGGGCCGCCGGGCCGCGCGGTAACAGCGCCCAGCGGGTACGCGCGCTGCACGACGCCTTCACCGTGCCGGACGAGCTGGCCGAGGCCCTGGCCGGGCTGGCCGGACCGGTGCTGCTCGTCGACGACCTAATCGACTCCGGCTGGACCATGACGATGGTGGCCCGGCTGCTGCGCCGCGCCGGCGCCCCGGACGTGCTCCCGCTGGCCCTCGCCGTCGCCGCATGAACCGTCGGCTTCAATCGGGGAAAAGTTCCCGGGCCGGCCGGACTGCGAGCGCCGCCACCGCCACCGACCGTCGACGCGCCGGGATCGCGGCCGACGGTACGGTGGGCGCATGACCGAGTCGCCAGCCCCCGTCGCGGCCGGCGCGCGACCAGCGGCCGACGGTCCGGCGCCGGGCCTGGACACGCCGGGGGCGGAACCGACCGGGGTGGACCGGGACACGCTGCGACTCGCCCTGGTGGTGGGCGGGCTGGTGCTCGCCGTGCTGCTCGGGTTCGGCCTCGGCCGGCTGAATCCGCCGCCGAGCACGGCGTCCGGCGCCCTCCCGGTGGCCGCGGGGCACTCCCACCCGCCGGGCACCGCCCCCCACTCGCACGACGGGTCCAGCGCCTCGCAGGCCGGTGGTGCGGACGCCGCCGGTCTGTCGATCAGCTCGGGTGGCTACACGATCGCCCCGTCGACCGTGGAGTTCGCGGTCGGCCGGGCCGGTGAGCTGCGCTTCCAGATCAGGGACGAGCAGCGGCGGGCGGTCACCCGCTTCGCCGTCGTGCACGAGAAGCCGATGCACCTCATCGTGGTACGCCGCGATCTCAGTGGCTACCAGCACCTGCACCCGACGATGGCGGCCGACGGCACCTGGTCGGTGCCGCTCACCCTGCCCGAGGCGGGCGTCTGGCGGGCGTTCGCCGATTTCACCGCGGTCGCCGATGACGGCCAGCAGACCGCCGTGACGCTCGGCGTCGATCTGGCCGCGCCCGGCGGGTACGCGCCGCGACCGCTGCCGGCCGAGAGCACCGCCACCACGCTCGACGGGTTCAACGTCGGCTACGAGGGCACGCCGAAGGCGGGCGAGATGGTGCCGGTGCGCTTCACGATCCGGGCTGGCGACGCCCCCGCGGCGTTGGAGCCCTACCTCGGCGCGTACGGCCACCTCGTCGCGCTGCGTGCGGGGGATCTCGGCTACCTGCACGTGCACCCCGGGCCGCAGGCCGAACCGGGCACCGTGACGTTCTGGATGATCGCGCCGGGGCCCGGTCGCTACCGGATGTTCCTGGACTTCCAGGTGGCCGGCGTGGTGCGTACCGCCGAGTTCACCGTGTCGGTGGCCTGAGCTGGTCAGCCGGCCCGGCGGACCGGCCGGCGGGCCAGGTAGCGGAGCAGGTCGCGGATGTGGTGCTTCTCCTCGGCGGGGACGCTCGGGTCGGCCAGCCGTTCCAGGATGACCCGGACATCCGCCTCGACCGGGGTGTCGTCGGCGCGGCGGCGGGGGAGCGGGCCGGCGTCGGGCAGGCCGAGCGCGCGGAAGGCGGCCGCCACCGGCAGGTCGAGCGCGCCGCAGAAGCCGCGCACCTTGGCCAGCTCGGGGTAGTCCTGCCAGTCGCCGGCCAGCCAGCGGAACACGGTGGAGCGACCCACCCCGGTGTGCGTGGCCAGGTCGGTCACCGTCCAGCCGCGCGCCTCACGGGCGTCGTCGATGGCCCGCCGCACGAAGCGCGCGAAGGCCATCTGCGGCGAAACCTCTGCCATCGACCTGGGGCTTTTCCTTCCCGGCTGCGGCACCGTCGGGTGCGCGCGTACGAGCGTAGTACGGCCGCAGGCGGAAACAACTGACTGATCGGTCGGAAGGTTTCCGGGTCGTCAGGCCGGCGTCGCCCCGGACAGCAGCGTCGCCAGCCGGGGCGTCACCCCCCACTGGTCGACCAGTTCCCGGTACTCCGCCCGCTGGTCGTCGGTCGGCTCGCTCCCCGTCCGCCGGGCCCGGATCAGCAGGTTGCGCGGGGTGTGCTGGGAGTCGACGAACTCCACCACCTCGGCGCGGTACCCGTGCAGTCGGAGCAGGCCGGCCCGCAGCGCGTCGGTCAGCACGTCGGCGAACCGCTCGCGCAGGATGCCCTGCCGGGTGAGCAGCCCGTGCGGTCCCGGTGCCGGCCGGGAGCGGAGCTGAGCCGCCACGTCGTGGTGGCAGCAGGGAGCGGCGAGCACCCAGCGGGCATCCCAGCGGACGGCCCGGGCCAGCGCCTCGTCGGTGGCGGTGTCGCAGGCGTGCAGCGCCAGCACCAGGTCGGGGGCCGGCTGGACCACCGCGTCGGCGATGGTGCCGGCCACGAAGCGCACCCGAGGAGCCCAGCCCAGCCGCTCAGCCAACTCGGTGTTGCGCCGGCGCTGGTCCTCGCGGACGTCCACCCCGACCAGCTCCACGTCCAGCCCGCGCTGCGTCAGGTGCCGGTACGCGGCGAAGGTCAGGTACGCGTTGCCGCAGCCCAGGTCGACCACGCGCAGCGGCCCGGTCAGGTCGGCCGGCAGGGTGGCCGCCAGCGCGCGTAGGAACGCGTCCACCTGGCGGCGCTTGGCGGCCGAGCCGCCGATCTCGACGAAGATCGGGTCGCCCGGGTCGAGCAGGTAGTCCTTGGCCCGATCGTGACCGCCCGGCTCGGGCGCCGGGCGACTCGCCGCCGCCCGGTGCACCTGTGCCTCGCCCGACTTGGTCACCCGCAGTTGGAGCGTCGTGTCGGCCGTCTCCACGTGCCAGTTGCCGAACGGCTCGGCGAGCAGCGCGTCGACCGCCGCGCCGGCCTCGTCGCCCGGCGCCACGTTCCTGGTGTGGGGCCGGACGCCGTCGGAGGTCAGGATCTGCAGCCGGGGGCCGGCCTTGAGGGCGACCGGGCGTAGTTCGGCGCGGACCACCGCAGGGTGCTGACCACGGCGCCGACCGGCGGCGACCGCCCGGGTCAGGGCAGGGTCGAGCAGCAGCGCCCGCACCTCGGTGAGGGCGGCGTCGAGGGGTTCCGGCATTGCTCCTCTTCCTTGCTCGGCCTCCGGCCGGTACGCGGGCCGGAGGCCAGCCCCTTGGCGGGGCCGGGCGTCGTGGCGTGTCGCGCCAGGGCGGACCGATGCCTTGGGAGCGGTATGCCTCAGCGGCATACCGCTCTTAACCCGACAGCCGGGTCGCTGGAGTCACGGAGAATCACCCCACCCACCCGGCCACCCGATGGGTGTCGGTCAGTCGGCGGTCGCCTCGGCCGGCGTACCTGCGCCCGAACCACCGCCACCACGACGGCGCCGGCGGCGGCGTGGCCGGGGGGCCGCCTCGCCCTCGGCGGCCGACGTGGCCGGCTCGGGATCGCCCTCGGCGGCGATCACCGCGGTGGGCTCGCTGGCGAGCACCTCGCCAGCCCGGCGGCGCCGGCGGCGGCGCGGGGTACGGGTGCCCTCCTCGGCGGTCTCGGCACCGGCGTCGCTCTCGGCGGGCGTCGCGCCGGCGTCGCCGCCGCGATCCCGACGGCGCTCGCGGCCCCGGCTCTCGCCCCGCCGCGCGCCGCGCTCACCGCGCTCACGCCGCGACCGGCCCCCGCCGAGGTCCTCCTCGACCTCCGCCGAGAGCCCGGCGCGGGTGCGCTCGGCGGTCGGCAGCGTGCCGGTGACCTCCCGGGAGATGTCCAGGTCGGTGTAGAGGTGCGCGGAGGTGTGGTACGTCTCGGGCGGCTCGGGCATGTCGAGCCCGAGGGTCTTGTCGATGATCCGCCAGCGCGGCATGTCGTCCCAGTCGACGAAGGTCACCGCGACGCCGCTCGCGCCGGCCCGGCCGGTGCGCCCGATCCGGTGGGTGTAGGTGTCCTGGTCTTCGGGGCAGTCGTAGTTGATGACGTGGGTGACGCCCGCGACATCGATGCCCCGGGCGGCCACGTCGGTGGCGACCAGCGTGTCGATCTTGCCGGCCCGGAACGCCCGCAGCGCCCGCTCCCGGGCGCCCTGGCCCAGGTCGCCGTGGACGGCGGCCACCGCGAACCCACGGAAGTCGAGATCCTCGGCGACCCGGTCGGCGGCCCGCTTGGTGCGGGTGAAGATCATGCTCAGCCCTCGCCCCTCCGCCTGTAGGATCCGCGCCACGATCTCGACCTTGTTGAGCGAGTGGGTGCGGTAGACCAGCTGCCGGGTCTGCGGGTTCGGGCCGGTCTCAGCGGTGTGCCCGGCGTGGATCGTGATCGGGTGGCGCAGGAAACGCCGGGACAGCGCGACGATCGGGTCCGGCATGGTCGCCGAGAAGAGCATCGTCTGCCGGTCCTCCGGCAGCATCGCCAGGATCTTCTCGACGTCGTCCAGGAAGCCCAGGTCGAGCATCCGGTCGGCCTCGTCGAGCACCAGCGCGTGCACCCGGTCGAGCCGCAGGTGCTTCTGCTTGGCGAGGTCCAGCAGCCGGCCCGGGGTGCCGACCAGGATCTCGACGCCCTTGCGCAGCGCCTCGACCTGCGGCTCGTACGCCACTCCGCCGTAGATCGGCAGTACCCGGACGCCCCGGGTGCGGCCGGCGGTGTCCAGGTCCTTGGCGACCTGGAGGCCCAGCTCACGGGTGGGTACGACGACAAGCGCCTGCGGCTGGCCGTCGCCGCCCTCGGACGGGGCGAACACCCGCTCTAGCAGCGGGATGCCGAAGCCGAGGGTCTTGCCGGTGCCGGTGGGCGCCTGGCCGATCAGGTCGACGCCGCGCAGCGCGATCGGCAGCGCGTATTCCTGGATCGCGAACGCGTGGGTGATGCCGGCGGCCGCGAGCGCCTCGACGGTCTCCTGACGGGCGCCGAGCGCGGCGAATGTGGGAGCCTCCGGACGGACCGGAGCGGTGGTGGCCAGCGACTGGCCTTGAGTCTGCTCACTCATATGGATTTGGGGGTGCCCTCTCGTGGTGCGCCCCTCATGTCCTCAGGGCGCGGTCGGTATGGCGCGGGCCACACGGTCGGGGGCAGCAAGCCGCGCCGGACCGGGCCGCACGCGCGCCGGGGACCAGACGGTGATCAACTCGGCTGATGTCCGGCGCTGATCTGATTCGGTGCCCACGGCAACTGCTCCATACTACCTGAACCACCACTGGGGCGTCCTGATTCCGCTGCTGGGCCCCCGTGCCGCCGGGGCGGGGCAGCCCTGCCACGGCGGCACGGGGCAGGAATCAGCGGACGGTGAACCCGACCGCGCGGGGCGCGGCCTCCGCGATCTCGACGTAGGCGACCTTGCCGACCGGGACGATGATCCGCCGGCCCTTCTCGTCTGTCAGGGAGAGGGTGCCCTCGCCCTTGGCGACGGCTTCGGTCACGATCCGCTCGATCTCGGCCGGCGACTGCGCGCTCTCCAGGACCAGCTCCCGTGGCGCGTACTGCACGCCGATCTTGACCTCCACAGTGCCTCCTCAGCTGGGGCGAAAGAGCCGCCGTGAGAAGGCTATCCGATCTGCCGGGCCGATGCTCAGGCTGACTCACCTTGCAGCGGGAAGCTGGCGATGCCCCGCCAGGACAGGGCGGCGACCAGTGCCTCGGCCTCCGCCTTGGGCACCTGCCGGCCGCTGGCCAGCCAGAACTGGGCGGCCGTCTCGGCCGCCCCGACCAGGCCGGAGGCGAGCAGTTCGGCGTGCGCACGGCTCACGCCGGTGTCCGAGATGATGGTGTCGGTGATCGCGGCGATGCAGCCCTGCTCGACCCGCTCCACCCGCTGCCGGACGGCCGGATCGTTGCGCAGGTCGGACTCGAAGACCAGCCGGAACGCCTCGCTCTCGTGGTCGACGAAGTCGAAGTATGCGCGCACCGAGGCGCTGACCCGCTCCTTGTTGTCGTTGGTGCCGCGCATCGCGTCGTGCACCTTCGCCACGATGGCGTCGCAGTGCGTGTCCAGCAGAGCCAGGTAGAGCTCCATCTTGCCGGGGAAGTGTTGGTAGAGCACGGGCTTGGAGACCCCCGCCCGCTCGGCGATGTCGTCCATCGCGGCGGCGTGGTAGCCCTGCGCGACGAACACCTCCTGAGCGGCGGCGAGCAGTTGCTTGCGCCGCGCCGAGCGGGGTAGGCGGGTGGGCCGGCCGGCGGTCTGCGCACCGTTCCCCACAGCGGTCATGGGAACCTCCGAGTTTGATCGTACGAGCCGGCACGTTTCACCCGAACCGGTCGGGGTTGGTGAACCCGTCGCGGAATTGGCCCGCCGCTGTAACTTATCGCCACTGTCACCACACGGTAGCCTCAGCGGGGGCGACCAAGGAGCGCACGGTGAGTGAATCAGGGCAACCCGGAGCCGCCACCCCGGGAGAGCAGGGCGACGGGACGGGTCAGCAGGACGACCTGGCCCGCACCGGCAACGGGTGGGCGCCCCCGCCGACCAGCTGGGCCCGGGGCACCGAGGCTCCCGGCGGCTGGGCCCAGGGTGCGGAGGCTTCCGGCGGCTGGCACCGCCCTGAGGCCAACACCGGCTGGGGCGCCGCGTCGTCCCGCCACGGTGACCTGCCGGCCCCGCTGTCGGGCCTGCCCGTCGAGGAGCCGTCGCGCCGGGTCAACGGCCGCCAGGTCAACGGCCTGCCGCACGCCGGGGAGGAGCCGCCGGTGCCCCGCCAGGCGCCGGTGAGTGCCCCTCCGCAGGACGAGCCGCGCCGCGACACCGACGGCGATCGGCCGGTCGTGCCGGCTCCGTCGTCCGCTCCGCCGGCCCTGCAGGTGCCGCCGGTCGGCGCCGCAGCCTCCGGCTTCGAGATGCCGCCCGGCCTGCACGCCCCGACAGCCGAGCGGGCCGCCGCCGAGCCGCCCTCGTCGCGTTCCCACGGCTGGGCCGACCGGATGCCGGCTGAGCCGCCGGCCGAGTCGCCGTCGCTGTCGCATCGGTGGGCCGACCGGCCCACGTCGCCGGCACCCACCGGGCACGTCGGCGAGCGGGCCGCGAGCCCGATGGCGGAGCACCGCGGCCCCGCCGAGGAGCCACGCGCCGCGTCGGCCGACGACCGGCACGCCGGGCCGCCGGGCGGGCGCGGGCCGGCGCCGGCCGAGGAGCCGGACCGGTCCGGCCCGAGTTGGAACGCGCCGAGCTGGGACGGCGGCTGGGCACCGCGCTGGGTCGGCGAGGACGGGTCCGCCGGACGCCGCGCCGCCGAGGGTGAGCCCGGCGGGCGGCGGTCGCACGAGGGCGAGCCCGTCGGACAGCGGCCGCACGAGGACGAGCCGTCGGGCCGCCGCGCCCGTGCCGAGCGCGCCGAGTGGGCGCCAGAGCCGGCACGGTCGTACGAGGCGTCCCGGGCCGAGGCCGAGCCGCGCCCGGCGTACGAGCCGACGGCGCGGGAGGACCGTGAGCGGCCCCGCTGGGCCGGGCCGCCCGTGCCGGTGACCCCGTTCAGCGCACCGCCGCACGCCGCCCCGACCAGCGCCCCGCCGATCCCGCGCGAGACGCCCCCCACCGGGTACGCCCCGCCCGGCCCACCGCCGCCCCCCGTCGGTCCCGCCGCCCCGGGTGGGCCGGCCCGCCTCGATCGTGCTTCCGCGCCTCCGACGAGCGCACCTCCCTACGCCGCCCGCCGGGCCGCCCCCGAACCGGTGCCGCCGGCCGCACCGGTGCCGTCAGCCGAACAGGTGCCGCCGGCCGTACCGATGCCGCCCGCCGTACCGATGCCGCCGGCCGCACCGGTGCCGCCAGCCGCGCCGGTCGCCGACGCCCGGCCGGCGGAGCCCGCGCCGGCGGTGCTGCCGCAGCGCGTCCCCGCCGAACCGGACGTGCCCGTCGTGCCGGAGCCGCCCGCCGCGGAACCGTCCGCCGAGACCCCGGAACTCGCCCGCATCGCCACCCACCTGCGCCGGGACGATGAGCCGGCCCCGCTGCGCGAGCGGCCCGAAGGCTTCGACGTCAACGCCATCCTCGACGCCGTCCGGGAGGTCGCCGGCGTGCGGGATGCCGCCCTGCGTCGTACCCCGGCCGGGGCGCACAGCCTCCGGCTCGACCTCGCCGACGGCGCCGATCCGGCCGAGGTGAGCCGGGTCGTGGCCCGGCTGCTCCAGGAACGGATGGGGCTGGCCGCCGCCCCGCAGAACCTGCCCGGCGCTCCGGCCGCCCCGCCGCCCCCGGTCCGCCGCCGCTCGGCGCAGCCGCGAGCCGAGCGCCCCACCGAGCCGCCCCTGACGCCAGTGCCACCCGTGGCGCCCCTGGCCCCATTGGCACCCGCGGCTCCCGTGGCACTTGTGGCACCCGTGGCGCCAGTGGCCCCCGAGGTGCCGGAACCGGGCGGGGAGCCGCCGCGCCGGCTCCGGCAGGCCGCTGTCCACCGCGGTCGGGCGGTCGTGGAGGAGTCCTCGCTCGCCGTCGCCCCGGTCGCCGGCACGGCCACCGGTAGCCCGGCCACGGTCGGCACGTCGTACTCCGGTGGGCAGATGACCACGACGGAGACCGCGCCCTCCCGGCCGCTGGACACCGGCGGCGTGCCGGGGCCCCGGGTGGTGATCGACCACGTCCAGGTGAGCACCTTCGGGCTCGACGCCACCGTGGAGGTGCGCCTGATCGCCGACGACCGGATGGCGGAGGGCCACTCCACCGGGCCTGCGGTCGACGGCTACGTGCTGCGGCTCTGCGCGGTGGCCGCCGCGGCGGCGGTGGACGAACTGCTCGGCCGGGCGGCTCCGGCCGGCGAACGGGGGCGGTGCTTCGTCGAGCACGCCGCCGTGGTGCCGTTCGGCAACTGCGAGGTGGCCACCGTGGTGGTGCTGCTGGTGTGCGACGGCTGGGTCGAGCAGCTGGCCGGTTCGGCCCTGGTCGCCGGCGATCCCCGGCAGGCGGTGGTCCGGGCGACCCTGGCCGCGGTGAACCGCCGGCTGGAGGCGCTGCTCGCCTGAGCTCGTTCGCCGGCATGGCGGAGAGCGCGCTCGACCCGCGACATGGCAGGCTGACCGGGATGCCCGTCTCCGCCTACCCGCCACGTGCACCCGCCCGTCCGGTTCCCGTCCGCGACCGTCGTCCGGCCGGTCGCCGGTGGCAGCCGGTGATCGTGGTGTTCGCGTTCCTGCTCGCCGCCGGAATCGCCATCTTCGCGACGGTGCAGCGGCCGTCGGCGACCGCGGGGATGCTGACCGGCGACGAGCCGGCGGAGCAACCGCCGGTGTCGTCGAGCGCTCTGCCGGCGTCGTCCGCCTCGGCGAGCGCATCGCCGGCGCCGAACGCCAGCCCGTCCGCGCCGGTGCTGAGTCTGCCCGGCCCGGTGCCGGCCCAGGGCCGGGGCAGCTTCGCCTACGACGAGCGGCCGGGCGAGGTGCTCGGCCGTGCCGGGGTGCTGCGCCGGTTCCGGGTGGCGGTGGAGAACGGTTCCGGTGAGGACGTCGACACCTTCGGCGACGCGGTGCAGCGGGCGCTGGCCGGGCCGGGGAGCTGGGTGGACAGCGGCGAGCTGCGGTTGCAGCGGGTCGCCCCGAACAGCCGGTACGACTTCACGATCTACCTGGCCACCCGGGACACCGCCGGCCAACTGTGTCTGGGCGGCGGGGTCGACATCCGGATCGGTGGGGTGCCGTACACGTCCTGCCGGGTGCCGGGCAAGGTGGTCGTCAACCTGGACCGGTGGCGGACCTCGGTGCCGCACCTGGTCGCGGCGAAGCTGCCGCTGGACACGTACCGGCTTTACGTCGTCAATCACGAGGTCGGGCACCAGTTGGGGCACGGGCACGAGAGGTGCCCCGGTCCGGGGAAGCCGGCGCCGGTGATGCAGCAGCAGACCCTGTTCCTCGACGGCTGCCGGCCGAACCCGTGGCCGTACGTCGACGGCAGGCGGTACGCCGGCCCTTCGGTATGAAAGACCTGATCCTAGCGATGGGAAGTATTTCGCGGGAGAAGCGGCAAAAGCAATAAAATGCCCGAATTGCATGACACGCTGGTGTCATGGCCTCGTCGTCCCCTTCCGCTCGGCCGGTCCGCCTCTCGATGAGTCGGATGCGCCGCCGTCGCCGGCGTACCCTCGTGCTCTTGGTCGCCGCGCTGGCGACGGTGGGCGTCGTGATCGGCCTGGCCGACCTGGTCCACCGGCCCACCGCCCCGCCGCCGGTGGCGGCCGGCGGCCCGCTGGCCCACGGCGTCGGTGCCGGCGTCGCCGCGCAGGTGCAGCCCAGCGGGTACCCGTCCGACGGCTCCGGGCAGTTCGCCACGGCCGACGGGCGCTCCCCGGTACGCGGATACGACGGACCGCTGCACCGCTACCGGATTGAGGTCGAGCGGGGCGCCGGGCAGGACGCGGACGAGTTCGCCGCCACGGTCGACAGGGTGCTCGCCGACCCGCGCAGCTGGATCGCCTCCGGCGGACTACGGGTGCAGCGGGTGACCGAGGCGGCCAGCGCCGACTTCACGATCTACCTGGCCACCGCGGTCACCTCCGAGCGGATGTGCGCCGAAGGGGGCCTGACCACCGAGCGGTACACCTCCTGCCGGCTGCCCGGCAAGGTGATCATCAATCTGGCCCGCTGGATGGACGCGGTGCCGGACTACGGCGCCCCGCTGGACGTCTACCGGACGTACGTGATCAACCACGAGGTCGGGCACGAGTTCGGCGAGCAGCACCAGGACTGCCCGGGGCCGGGCGAGCCGGCGCCGGTGATGCAGCAGCAGACGTACGGGCTGGACGGCTGCGTCGCGAACGCCTGGCCGTACCTCGACGGAGTTCGCTACGAGGGCGAGCCGATCGACGGCGTCTGAGTTATTCCCGGTCCCGAAGTTCGGGTTGGGTGGCCCTCGTCATGGCCGATCGACACCGTGACGAGTGACAATGGCGCGGTCCCACCGCCGATCCCGGGGAGTCCACCGTGTCGTTGCCCCCGCTCGTCGAGCCCGCCGCCGAGCTGACCGTTGACGAGATCCGTCGCTACTCGCGCCACCTCATCATCCCGGACGTCGGGGTGACGGGGCAGAAGCGGCTGAAGAACGCCCGGGTGCTCTGCGTCGGCGCCGGCGGTCTCGGCTCGCCGGCCCTGCTCTACCTCGCCGCCGCCGGTGTCGGCACCCTCGGCATCATCGACTTCGACACCGTCGACGAGTCCAACCTCCAGCGCCAGGTGATCCACGGCGTCTCCGACGTGGGCCGGTCCAAGGCCGAGTCGGCAGCCGCGTCGATCCGTGAGATCAACCCGCTGGTCCAGGTCGAGATCCACAACACCGCCCTGGACCGGGAGAACGTCCGGGAGATCTTCTCCCAGTACGACCTGATCGTCGACGGCACCGACAACTTCGCCACCCGCTACCTGGTCAACGACGCGGCCGTGCTGCTCGGCAAGCCGTACGTCTGGGGCTCGATCTACCGGTTCGACGGCCAGGCGTCGGTCTTCTGGGCCGAGCACGGCCCCTGCTACCGCTGCCTCTACCCGGAGCCGCCCCCGCCCGGCATGGTGCCGTCGTGCGCCGAGGGCGGCGTGCTGGGCGTGCTCTGCGCGTCCGTCGGGTCGATCCAGGTCACCGAGGCGATCAAGCTGCTCACCGGCACCGGCGAGCCGCTGGTCGGCCGGCTGATGGTCTACGACGCCCTGGAGATGAGCTACCGCAAGATCAAGGTCCGCAAGGACCCGAACTGCGTGCTCTGCGGCGAGAACCCCACGGTCACCGACCTGCTGGAAGACTACGACGACTTCTGCGGCGCGGTCTCGGTGGAGGCGCAGGAGGCGGCGGTCGACGCGACCATCACCGCGCTGGAGCTCAAGGAGTGGCAGGACACCGGCAAGGACATCTTCCTGGTCGACGTCCGCGAGCCCGCCGAGTACGAGATCGTCCGGATCCCCGGCGCGACGCTGATCCCCAAGGGCGACATCATCTCCGGCGAGGCGCTCGCGAAGCTGCCGCAGGACCGGCAGATCGTGCTGCACTGCAAGTCCGGCGTCCGGTCCGCCGAGGCGCTCGCCGCGCTCAAGGCGGCCGGCTTCTCCGACGCCGTGCACGTCCAGGGCGGCGTGCTCTCCTGGATCAAGCAGATCGACCCGTCGCTACCCGCGTACTGAGTCGTCGCCGGAAGGCCCTCCCGGATGCCCGGGAGGGCCTTCGCGTACCGCCGGTGGGCCGGTTCACCCCTGGCCGAGATACCGAGGTGTGATTGCGTTTCCGCAGGTAGCGTGTGGGTCGTGGTCGATCTGGATGCCGCTATCGGCTTCGTCGTGGCGCACGGGGACGCGGTGGAGCGTGCCCGGCTCTCCTGGCTGCGTACCGGCGCCCCGGTGCCGGCTGACCTGCTCGACGCGGTCGAGACCGGGCCGGCGCCCGGCGGCGGCTGGCCCGCCGTGCTCGACGGCGAGGTCGCCTCGGTCGACGCGACCTGTTTCCGCCTGGCTGAGCTGGACGACCTCGGCGGGCTGAGCCGGCCGGCCGCCCGGCACGCCCTGGACTGGCTGTCCGCCCGGCAGTTGCCCGACGGCGGCTGGGACGAGGACCCGTCGCTGGCCGGGTTCGCCCCCGAGTGGGCCACCCCGGGTGACCCGGAGGCCCGCCTCTACCTGACTGCCAACGCGGGTTTCTGGCTGACCGTGGCCGGGCTGGACGCCCGCGCCGCCGGGCCGCTCGATTCCCGGGTCGGCGGGGCGTACGCCGGGGTGGTGCAGGCGGCGGCGCAGGCGCTCGCCGCGCAGCTCGCCCCGGACGGGAGTTGGCCGTCCTTCCTGCCCGCCGGCTGGCTGGCCGCAGCAGTGCTGCACCGCCAGCAGATGTACTACGAGTCGGCCCGGATCCAGGCGGTGCTGGCCGACCGGATCCCGGAGATGTCCCCGGCCGACGTGGCCTGGCTCGCCGCCACGCTGCACCGGGTCGAGGTGGGCGAGGAGCAGTGGCTGCTGGTCTCGGCGCGTAAGCGGCTCGCCGAGACCCAGCGCAGCGACGGCGGCTGGGACAGCGACGACGGCCACCAGTTCGACGTGCACACCACGCTGCGGGCGATCCGCGCCTGCCTGTCTGCCGAGCCGGTGGCCACGCCGACCGGGCCGCCGCGCGTGCTGCGGCAGCTGAGCGCGGAGGTCGTGACGCTCGGTGAGGCTGACCGGAGCCGAGAAGGCTCGTGAGTGATATGACTGTGAGGCATATTTATGACTCACAGTCATATCGGTGACGAGTCGGATGGCCGCTGGGCCACGACCCGCCCGGTTCGCTATCGCAGGTGACCGTCCCCGGTGACCACGTACTTGGTGCTGGTCAGCTCGGGCAGCCCCATCGGGCCGCGGGCGTGCAGCTTCTGGGTGGAGATGCCGATCTCCGCGCCGAAGCCGAACTCGCCGCCGTCGGTGAACCGGGTGGAGGCGTTCACCATGACCGCCGCCGCGTCCACCCGGGCCACGAACTCCCGGGCCGCCGGCTGGGAGTCGGTGACGATCGCCTCGGTGTGGCCGGTGCCGTACCGCCGGATGTGCGCGACCGCCGCGTCGAGCGAGTCGACCACGGCGACCGAGATGTCGGCCGACAGGTATTCGGTGGCGAAGTCCTCCTCGGTCGCCAGGACGACCGCGTTCGAGTGGGCCACGACCTCCGGGGAGCCGTGCACGGTGACCCCGGCGTCGGCGAAGGCGGCCAGCACCGCCGGCAGGAAGGCGTCCGCGACATCCGCGTGGACCAGCAGCGACTCGGCGGTGTTACAGGTGGACAGGCGCTGGGTCTTGGCGTTCAGGGCGATGGCGACGGCCTTCGCGACGTCGGCCGCGGCGTCCACGTAGACGTGGCAGTTGCCCACCCCGGTCTCGATCACCGGCACGGTCGACTCCTCGACCACCGTCCGGATCAGCGACGCGCCGCCGCGCGGGATCAGCACGTCGACCAGGCCCCGGGCCCGCATCAGCTCCTTGACCGAGTCACGTGAGGCGGAGTCGAGCAGCTGCACCGCGTCCGCCGGCAGGTCGGACTCGGCGATCGCGTCGCGGAGCACGGCGACCAGGGCCGCGTTGGAGTGCGCCGCGGAGGAGGAGCCGCGCAGCAGCGCCGCGTTGCCGGACTTGAGGCATATCCCGGCCGCGTCCACGGTGACGTTCGGCCGGGCCTCGTAGATGATGCCGACCACCCCGAACGGCACCCGGACCTGGCGCAGCTCCAGGCCGTTGGGCAGGGTCGAGCCGCGGACCACCTCGCCGACCGGGTCGGGCAGCGCGGCCATCTGGCGCAGCGCCTCGGCGATGCCGGCCACCCGGCCCGCGTCGAGGGCCAGCCGGTCCAGCACGGCCGGGGTCAGCCCGGCCGCGCGCCCGGCCGCCAGGTCCGCCTCGTTCGCGGCCAGGATCTCCGGGGTACGCGCCACCAGCGCGTCCGCCATCGCGCGCAGCGCGGCGTCCTTGACCGTACGCGTCGCGACGGCCAGCGCCTCCGCTGCGTCCCGCGCCCGCCGGGCCTGCTCGACCACGCTCATCCTGCACTCCTCACAGCAGTACGAGGTCGTCGCGGTGGACGACCTCCCGTTCGTACGCCGGGCCGAGCGCCGCGGCGAGTTCCGAGGTCGAGCGGCCGAGCAGCCCGGGCAGCTCCACCGCGTCGTAGTTCACCAGCCCCCGGGCGACCGGCGCGCCCTCGGCGTCCACCAGGTCCACCGGGTCGCCGGCGGTGAACGCGCCGTCCACCGCGATGATCCCGGCCGGGAGCAGCGACTTGCGCCGCCCCACCACCGCCTGCACGGCTCCCGGGTCGAGGTGCAGCCGGCCCCGGGGCGCGGTGGCGTGCGCCAGCCAGAACAGTCGGGCAGCCGGGCGCCGGCTGCTCGGGTGGAAGAAGGTGCCGACCGGTTCGCCGCGCAGCGCCCCGTCGGCGAGCGGCGCGGCGGTCAGCACCACCGGGATGCCGAAGCCGGTGGCGATCCGGGCCGCCTCGACCTTGGTGACCATGCCCCCGGTGCCCACCCCGGCCCGGCCCGCGCCGCCGATGTCGATGCCGGCCAGGTCGCCCTCGCCGTGGACCTCGGTGATCCGGGTGCTGCCCGGGCGGGCCGGGTCACCGGTCCAGAGCGCGTCCACGTCCGACAGCAGCACCAGCAGGTCGGCGTCGACCAGGGCGGCGGCCAGCGCGGCCAGCCGGTCGTTGTCGCCGAACCGGATCTCCTGGGTGGCCACCGTGTCGTTCTCGTTGACGATCGGCACCGCCCGCAGGTCGAGCAGCTTGCGCAGGGTTCGGTAGGCGTTGCGGTAGTGCGCCCGGCGGGTCACGTCGTCGACGGTCAGCAGCACCTGGCCGACGGTCAGCCCGTGCCGGGCGAAGCTGGCCGCGTACCGGCCGATCAGCAGGCCCTGCCCGACGCTGGCCGCGGCCTGCTGGGTGGCCAGGTCGCGCGGGCGGCGGGCCAGCCCGAGCGGGGCGAGGCCGGCGGCGATTGCGCCGGAGGAGACGAGCACCACCTCGCGCCCGTTGGCGGCCAGCGCGCCGAGCGTGTCGACGAGCGCGTCGACGCGGGCGTCGTCCAAGCCGCCCGTCGCGGTGGTCAGCGAGGAGGAACCGATCTTGACAACGATCCGGCGGGCCGAGGTGACTGCTTCACGCACCCGACCATTCTGCGCGCTGTGGTTCGCCGGACCTTCGCGCGTTCCCATATCGTGACGGCTCGTGACACCTGACGAGTACGTCGAGGCGGTGCTCGACCTGGTCGAGCGGATCCCGCCGGGCCGGGTGATGTCGTACGGGGCGGTCGCCGACGCGCTCGCCGAGTGCTCGGGCCGGGCCTCGGCCCGGCTGGTCGGCTCGATCATGGCCCGGTACGGAGGCGCGGTGCCCTGGCACCGGGTGGTGAACTCGGTCGGGCGGCTGCCACCCGGGCACGAGGTGGAGGCGCGGGCCCGGCTGCGCGCCGAGGGCTGCCCGCTGCGCCCGTCCGGGGTGGACATGAAAGCGGCCTGGTCACCGGAGCAGGGGAGGTGACCCCACGCCGGGCTCCGGTGGCCCTGGCCGCGACGGTTCGGGAACCAGCAGCTGTGATTGACTGTCACCTCGGGGACAGGTGAGGGAGGCGGCGAGGTGCAGTTGCCGGCGGTGCTCGGCGAGCCGATCCGGTTCGTGCTGAACTGGGGCCGCCGCTACTCGCTCTGGGTGTTCAACTTCGGGCTGGCCTGCTGCGCCATCGAGTTCATCGCCACCAGCATGGGCCGGCATGACTTCATCCGGCTCGGGGTGATCCCGTTCGCCCACGGCCCCCGGCAGGCCGACCTCATGGTGGTCTCCGGCACGGTCACCGACAAGATGGCCCCGGCGATCAAGCGGCTCTACGACCAGATGCCCGAGCCGAAGTATGTCATCTCCTTCGGTGCCTGCTCCAACTGCGGCGGCCCGTACTGGGACTCGTACTCGGTGACCAAGGGCGTCGACCAGCTCATCCCGGTCGACGTCTACGTGCCCGGCTGCCCGCCCCGCCCGGAGGCGCTGCTGCACGGCATCCTCCGCCTGCAGGAGAAGATCGCCGCCGAGCAGTCGGGCGTCGGCGGCGTACCCCGCCGAGACCCCCTGGCGTCCCCGGCCGACGCCCCCGGCGCTCATCCGCCGCGCCCGGTGGACGCGCTGACCGCCCCGCCGGTCCGCCCCCCAACCCACTAGGCCCATCCCCCGGCATTCCCGGGTGGGCGGTCACGCGGTGAAGTCGAGCACCACCTTGATGTCCTCGCTGGTGGAGGTGTAAGCCTCGGCGTACGACGAGACCGGCACCCGGCGGGTGATCAGCGAGTTCAGCCAGGACTGGTCGGCGCGGGCGAGCGCCTCGGCGGCCTGCTCCCAGTGCCGCCGGTTGGCGTTCACCGAGCCGAAGACCACGTTGTTCTCCAGCACCAGCTCCCGGTTGAGCGCGCCCGCGTCGAGGTCGATGGTCCGGCCGCCGCTGGACACCCCGGTGAGGCAGACGATGCCGGTCGGGCCGGCCTTGTACATGGTGTCCAGCACCACCGCGGGTGCGCCGGTGCACTCGACCACCACGTCCGGTGCGAAGTCCAGCTCGCTCACCGCCGAGGTGTGGTACGTCGCGCCGAGCGCCCGGACCAGTTCCGGTTTCGGCCCGGTCGTGGCCCGGTCCAACACGTGCACGGACAGCTGGCGCTGGGTGGCGAGCAGCGCGGCCAGCAGGCCGATCGGGCCGGCCCCGGTGACCAACACGCTCTGCGGTTTCCACTCGGCCCGGCTGCCGATCCGCTCGATGTGGTCCCACGCCTTCGCCACCACGCTGGTCGGCTCCAGCAGCATCCCGACCGGGGCGAGCGCCGGGTCCAGGCCGACGGCGAACTTCGGCTGCACCCGCCAGCGGTCCCGGGCGAAGCCGGGCAACGCCTTGATGCCGTGCTCGGTGTACTGACCGTTGCGGCACATGTCCCACTCGTCGACCGCGCAGTTCGGGCAGGGCACCGGGTCCGGATGCCGAACGATGCCGGCCACCAGGTCGCCGGGTTGCAGGCTGCCGGTCGGGTCCTCCAGCACCCGGCCCAGCGACTCGTGCCCGAGCACGAGCCGTTCCTGGCCGGGCGGCGCCTCGCCGTACGCGCCCTCGATGATCTCGTGGTCGGTCCCGCAGATCCCCACCGCGAGCGCCTCCACCAGGATCGCGCCCTCCTCCGCAGCCGGCTCGGGCCACTCCTCGTCCAGCCGTAGCGAGTCGGCAACCTCGGGAGTCACAGTCACAGCGCGCACGCTTCTCATCTTTCCCCGCCGGACGGTCGTCTCCGGGCGAAACAGCGGATCCCGGCCGGCGGGCGCGGGGCGGCCCGACACGGGTACGCGCCGGCGGCCATAGGATCAGCGGCATGACTCCGGACGAGATCGGCCAGCGGGTGGTCGCGCTGCTCGCGCCCGTCGAGGCCACCGCGTCGCTGTCCGGCGGTCAGCGGTACGCCCGCGCCACGGTCGACGTACCCCTGGCGAGCTGGCGGGACGCGCTGCGCGCGGCCCGCGACGACGCCGAGCTGCGCTGTGACTTCTTCGACTGGCTGTCGGCGGTCGATGAGCTGGCCGAGGGCTTCGACCTGGTGGTCCACCTCTGGTCGACGCGGCATCGGCACGGGCTGCTGCTGCGCACCCGGGTGCCCCGGGAGGCACCGGTGGTGGCGTCCGTGGTCGACCTTTTCCCCGGTGCCGCATGGCACGAGCGGGAGACCCACGAGATGTTCGGTGTCGCCTTCGACGGGCACGGCGAGCTGCGCCCGCTGCTGCTGCCCCCGGAGTTCGAGGGGCACCCGCTGCGCAAGGAGTTCGTGCTCGCCTCCCGGGTCGCCAAGCCCTGGCCGGGCGCGAAGGAGCCGGGCGAGTCGGAAGCCGGCGGCGGTCGCCGGCCGATTCGACCGCCGGGCGTGCCGGCGCCGGGGGAGTGGGGGAGCGCCTGATGCCCGCCTGGTTGGAGCTGGTCCTGCGGGTGGTGGGCGTGCTGGCCGCGTTCCTCGTCCTGCCGCTCGTCGTCGGGCAGGCCGAGCACAAGGTGATGGCGCACATGCAGGGCCGGCTCGGCCCGATGTACGCGGGCGGCTTCCACGGCTGGGCGCAGCTGGTCGCCGACGGGATCAAGTTCGTGCAGAAGGAGGACATCACTCCGCGCGACGCGGACCGCCCGGTGTTCCGGCTGGCGCCCGCGGTGGCCCTGCTGCCCTACCTGCTCGCCCTGCTGGTGATCCCGCTCGGCCCGGGCGACCTGGTCGGGCAGCACCTGGACATCGGCCTGTTCTTCGTCCTGGCCGTGCTCGGCGTGGGCGTGCTGGCGGTGCTCATGTCGGCCTGGGCCTCGGCCAACAAGTACAGCCTCCTCGGCGGGCTGCGCGGCGCCGCCCAACTGCTCGGCTACGAGCTGCCGCTGGTGCTGGCGGCCGCGTCGGTGGCGATGGCGGCGGGGACGCTCAGCCTGCCCGGGATCGTCGAGGCGTGGCGGCCGTGGTGGCTGCTCTGGCAGGCGCCGGCAATGGTGATCTTCTTCGTCGCCGGGCTGGCCGAGATCCGCCGGCCCCCGTTCGATATGCCGGTGGCCGATTCCGAGCTGGTCTTCGGCTACCTGACCGAGTACACCGGCCTGCGGTTCGCGTTCTTCCTGCTCGCCGAGTACGTCGGCATCGTGGTGATCGCCGCGCTGACCACCGTGCTGTTCCTCGGCGGCTGGCAGGGCCCGTTCGCGGACGTGCACCTCGGCTGGCTGTGGACCCTGCTCAAGGTCTTCGCCGTCTCCTTCGTGATCATCTGGCTCCGGGTGTCGTACCCCCGGCTGCGCGAGGATCAGCTTCAGCGCCTCTGCTGGCTGGTCCTCGTCCCCGCCGCCCTGGCCCAGCTCGTCCTCACGGCCGCCGTCCGCCTGGCGCTGTGAGGAGGGGCCCCTTGCTGATGCGGCGGTAGGGCAGGGGCCCCTTCTCAACACGGTTCGGTTACGGGGCGACGTAGAGCAGGCGGTTCGGCGAGCCGGTGCCCGGGTTGATCACCACATTGGTGGTGGCGGCGGCGATCAGCGAGCTCTTGGCCTGCGCCAACGTGGCGTTCGGGTTCTGCTGGCGGTAACGCGCCAACCACCCCGTGACGTGCGGGGCCGCCATGGAGGTGCCCGACCAGCCGGAGCCGACCGCGGTGTCCGAGGCGATGCCCGCAGAGGTGATGTTCACGCCGGGGGCGAAGATGTCGACGCACGTGCCGTAGTTGGAGAACGATGCCCGGTTGTCCGTGCTGTCGGTCGCGCCGACGGTGATGCCCCGGGCGGACCGCGGCCCGTTCGTGCAGGCGTCGGTGCTGTAGTTGCCGGCGGCGAAGACCGGCTGCACGCCCGAGTCGATCAGGTTCTCCACGGCGGTGTTGGCGGCGGTTCCGTAGCCCTGGAGGCTGAAGTTCGCCACCGACCTTGCATCGTGGTGGCCGGCGAGCCAGTCGACGCCATCGATCAGGTCGGTCGTCCAGCCGCTGTTGTCGCACTGGAGGACCCGTACCGCCTTGATGGTCACCGCCTTGGCGACGCCGTACGTCGCGCCGCCGATGGTGCCGGCGACATGCGTACCGTGACCGTGGCAGTCGTTGGTGCCGTTGCCGTCGCGGACCGCGTCGTAGACCCCGCTGGCCCGTCCGCCGAAGTCCACGTGGCTGGCCCGGATACCGGAGTCGACCACGTAGACCGTGACGCCGGAACCGGTCGTGGTGTAGCCGAAGCTGTTGTTCAGTGGCAGGTACCGCTGGTCGATGCGGTCCAGCCCCCACGACGGCGGGCTCGGCTGCGTGGCCTGTATCGACATGTCGCCGGTCAGGCTGCCCTCGATGCGGCTGTCCCGCTCGACGTACGCCACGGCGGGATCGGCGCGGACCGCGGCGAGGGCGGTCGGGGACAGTTGGGCGGCGTACCCGTCGAGGACGTGTGTGTAGCGGGTCAGCACGGTGCCGCCGGCCTGTTCCGCGACGGTGGCCGCGCGCGCGGTGCGGGCGGCCCGTGCGCTGCCGTCGGCGCGCTCGGCGCCGGTCGGGGCGTCGGAGAGCACCACGATGTACCGGTCCGGCGCGGTCACCGGTCCGCCCACCCGCAGCGGCGCGGGATCGGGTCGGCCCGGTCCCGCCGCCGGGGATGCCGCCGCCGGGGCTCCGAGGGCGGTGACGAGCGCGCCCGTGATCATGCCGGTCAGTACGCCGAGGCGTATCTTCCTGCCACCTGGCTTCCGCAAGACTGATCCTCCTCCACTGTGGACAGTGCTGTCCGACGGTGGCCCCTTGGGGGCCGGCTGCGGACCCCATAAGTTGATCAGTCTGAATTTACAAGATTGTGAACAAGTATGGATCATCGATCCAATGGGTGCGCAAAAGGGGTGGTTCAGCGCAGCGGAGTGTGCGCGGGGTCGACGGGTTCGAGCGGGGGCGGCGGCGGGCTGCCGTCTCCGAACGGACGGCCGCCGAGCGCCTCCCGCCCGTGCGGAGTGAGCCAGTTCGACAGGTCGGGGCCGAGCGGCACCACGCCCGTCGGGTTGATGTCCCGGTGGACCTCGTAGTAGTGCCGCTTGATGTGGTCGAAGTCGACCGTGTCGCCGAAGCCGGGGGTCTGGAACAGGTCCCGGGCGTACGCCCAGAGCACCGGCATCTCGGCGAGCTTCTGCCGGTTGCACTTGAAATGCCCGTGATAGACCGGATCGAAGCGGACCAGCGTGGTGAACAGCCGCACGTCCGCCTCGGTGATCGTGTCGCCCACCAGGTAACGCTGCCCGGCCAGCCGCTCGCTCAACCAGTCCAGCCGGTCGAAGAGCCGGTGGTACGCCTTCTCGTACGCCGCCTGGCTGCCGGCGAAGCCGCACCGGTAGACGCCGTTGTTCACGTCCTTGAACACCACGGCGTTGACCTCGTCGATCTCGTCCCGCAGCCGTTCCGGGTAGAGCTCCGGCGCACCCTCGCGCTGGTACGCCGTCCACTCCGTGGACAGGTCCAGACTCATCCGCGCGTAGTCGTTGGTGACCACCTGTCCGGTCGGCACGTCCACGATCGCCGGCACGGTGATGCCCCGGTCGTACCCGGGGAAGCGCTTGAAGTAGGCCTCGGCCATTCGCTCGATGCCGAGCACCGGGTCCCGCCCGCCCGGGTCGAGGTCGAAGGTCCAGCTCCGGGCGTCGTGGGTCGGACCGGCCACCGCCATCGAGATGGCGTCCTCCAGGCCGAGCAGCCGGCGGACGATGATCAACCGGTTCGCCCACGGGCAGGCCCGGCTCACCGCGAGCCGGTAGCGGCCGGGCTCCACCGGCCAGCCGCCCCGCCCGTCCGCCGTGATCCGGGTGGCGATGTAGCGCTGGTCCCGGGTGAACTCGCCGCCCGGCTCGACGTACTTGCCGCCGGTACGCCGCAGAATCTCGTCGTCGCTCTCGGTCACGCCGCTACCCGCCGGGCTCACCGCGACCGGGGGGTGATCCGGTCGAGCGGGATGTCGTTCTCCCACGGCTCGGGCAGCAGGATGCCGTCGGGCATCCGGGCCTGCTCGACGTAGATCCGCTTCATCGGGTCGTCGTGCAGCGCGGCGGTCATCGACGGGTCCTTTCCGGTGCGTCGTTCTCCCCGCCCGCCACCGTACCGCCGCCTGCGGCCGGGTGGTGGTCGCGCGCGCCGGAGGCACAGGGCAGGATGGTCGACATGAGCGAGCGAGGCGGCGTGCCCGGCGGCGGGCTGGTCAAAGGGCTGGCGGTCACGCTGAAGACGATGACCCGCCGTTCGACCACCCAGCAGTACCCGGACGTGGCCCCCGAGCTGCCACCCCGGTCGCGCGGGGTGATCGCGCTGCTCGAGGAGAACTGTACGGTCTGCATGCTCTGCGCCCGGGAGTGCCCCGACTGGTGCATCTACATCGACTCCCACAAGGAGGAGGTGACGGTGCCCGGTGCCGCCCGCCCCCGCCAGCGCAACGTTCTCGACCGCTTCGACATCGACTTCTCACTCTGCATGTACTGCGGCATCTGCGTCGAGGTCTGCCCGTTCGACGCGCTCCACTGGTCCCCCGAGTTCGAATACGCCGAGTACGACATCAAGGACCTGCTGCACGACAAGGACCACCTGGGCGAGTGGATGGTCACCGTCCCGCCGCCGGCGGCGCACGACCCGCACGGCGACCCGTCCAAGGAGGAGACCACCGCCGCCCGCAAGGCCGCGGCGCCCGCCGCGCGTCCGGCCCCTTCCCGGGTACGCCCCGAGCCCGGCGCCGAGCAGGGCGGAGGCCCGGCCTCATGACCGGTGCGGACGTGCTGCTGCTCGCCCTCGGCGCGGTGGCGGTCGGCGCCGGCGCGCTGGTGGTGGGCACCCGGCACCTGGTCCGGGCCGGCCTCTGGCTGGTGGTCTGCCTGGGCGCGCTGGCCGGCGACTACCTGGTGCTCACCGCCGAGCTGGTGGCCTGGGTGCAGGTGCTGATCTACGTCGGCGCGGTGGTGGTGCTGCTGCTGTTCGCGGTGATGCTGACCCGGGCCCCGATCGGCGCCTCGGACGACCTGGACCGGCCCGGCTGGCCGGCCGCGCTGATCGGCGGCGGGAGCGGGCTGGGCCTGGCCGTGCTGCTGGTCGACGCGTTCCGCTGGTCCCGCGTCCAGCTGCCCGCCGCGGGCACCGCCGAACGCCTGGGCGAACAGGTCTTCCGCTCCTGGGTGCTGCCGTTCGAGGTGCTCTCGGTGCTGCTGCTCGCCGCCCTGGTCGGCGCGATCGTGCTCTCCCGCACCGACATCGGCCGGCCCGGCACGCCTGTGGCCGATCCGGTCCGGCCCGTGCCGGCCGGCACGCCCCTCGACGAGGGCGGGCGCGCGTGAGGCCGGTCATCCCGTACGTCACCGCCGCGCTGCTGTTCGGCCTCGGCGTCTTCGGCGTGCTGCGCCGGCGCAACGCCGTCCTGGTGCTGATGGCCGTCGAGCTGATGTTGAACGCGGTCAACCTGATCCTGGTCACCGCCGACACCACCGTCCGGGCCCAGCTGCCACACTCCGGTCAGGTCTTCGCGCTCTTCGTGATCGTGCTCGCCGCCGCCGAGATCGGCGTCGGGCTGGCCATCGTGCTCCAGCTCTACCGGCTGCGGGCCAGCGTCGCGGTGGACGACGTGCCGCTGAGCGAGCCGCCGGCGCAGCCGGCAGCGAGGACGGGTGACGAGGTGCCGCGGTGAGCGACGGGACCATGGTGACCGGGGTGACCGCGTGGCTCGCGCCGCTGCTGCCCGCCGTACCGCTGGCCGCCGGCCTGGCCGGGCTGCTGCTGCCGCCGTCCCCGCGCGGCCATGCGCTCGGCGAGGCCCGGGCCCGGCGGGCGGCGATCGCCCTCGGCGTCACCGGCGCGGCCGCCACGCTGCTGATCGCGGTGCTGCTGCTCACCCGGATCAGGCACCTGGCCGAGGCTGGGACGACCTGGATCGACTTCGGCGGGCTGACGGTCACCCTCGGCTACCGGCTGGACGGGGTGGCGGTGCTGGTCGCCACGGCGGTGGCCGCGGTGGCTCTGGCCGTGCAGGTCTACTCGATCGGCTACCTGAAGCGCGGCCCGCACGACGACGTCGACGTCGACCACCGCTACCCGCCGTATGCGGCGCAGATCAGCCTCTTCACCGCCGCGATGCTGACCGTCGTCGTCTCCGGCGACCTGATCCTGCTGCTGGTCGGCTGGGAGGTGATGGGCATCTGCTCGTACCTGCTCATCGCCCACGACCGTCGGCTGCCGGAGGCGCCGGGGGCCGCGATGAAGGCGTTCCTGGTGACCCGGGTCGGTGACGTTGGCTTCCTGCTCGGCATCGCGCTGCTCGGCGTCGGCGCCGGCAGCTTCCGGATCGCCGACGTGCTGGCCCACCACTACTCCACCGGCACCCTCACCGCGGCGTGCCTGCTGCTGCTCGCCGGGGTGGCCGGCAAGAGCGCACAGTTCCCGCTGCACACCTGGCTCCCGGACGCGATGGCCGGCCCCACCCCCATCTCCGCGCTGATCCACGCCGCCACCATGGTCGCCGCCGGGGTGTACGCGGTGGCCCGGCTCTTCCCACTGTTCGAACGCGCCCCGGTCGCGCTGGCGGTGCTCGGGGTGATGGCGGCGGTCACCCTGCTGCTGGGCGCGTTCGCCGCCACCGCACAGGACGACATCAAGCGGGTGCTCGCCTGGTCGACGGTCTCCCAGATCGGCTACATGACCGGCGCGCTCGCCGTCGGCGCGCCCACGGCGGCGCTGTTCCACCTGCTCACCCACGCCGCGTTCAAGGCGTTGCTGTTCCTCGCCGCCGGTGCGGTGATCCACGCCGTCGGCACCACCCTGATGTCCCGGATGGGCGGCCTCCGGACGGCCATGCCGGCGACCTTCTGGGGCACGGTGATCGGCCTCGGGGCGCTGGCCGGGCTGCCGCCGCTCTCCGGTTTCCGGAGCAAGGACGGCGTGCTCGCCGCCGCCGAGGCCGCCGCGATCGACAACGCCGGCCCGACCCCGCAGTGGGTGGGCTGGCTGGTCTGGCTGGCCGGGCTGCTCGGCGTCGCCGTGACCGCCTGGTACGCCACCCGCCTGCTGCTGCGCACCTTTTTCGGCGCCCCCCGCAGCCCGCTGGTCCAGCCGCACGACCCGCCGGGGCTGATGCGCTGGCCGGTGCTGCTGCTGGCGGTGCCGGCCGCGCTGCTCGGCCTGGCCGCCTTCTGGGGGCCGTTCCTCAGCCGGATCTACGCGTCGGCCACGGAGGCGGAGCTGACCGGCTTCGGGGTGGACTCCCTGGTGCACGGTGGCGGCGCGGTGCTGCTCCCGTTCGTCCTGCTGCTGGTCGGGGCGGGCGTCGCCTGGGCGGGCTGGCGTCGCGACCCGGCCGCCGACCCGGCCCGCTTCCTGGGCCCGCTGCGGCCGGTCTTCGCCCGGGCGTTCCGGCTCGACGACGTCCAGCACGCCCTCGTCGTACGCCCGACGACCGCGCTCGCCCAGGCCGTGCGCACCGGGGACGAGCACGGGGTGGACGGCCTGGTGGAGGGGAGCGGCCGGGCCGCCGTGAGGCTGGGCGGCGGGCTGGCCGCCCTGCACCGGGCGGCCCTGCCCCGCGCGGTGGCCGGCGTGCTGGCCGGTGCCCTGCTGATCGGCCTCGCGGTCGCCCTGATCGGAGTGACCTCATGACGTTCGGGCAGTTCCTGCTGGTCGCGGTCCTCGCGGTGCCCGCTCTGGGCGCGGTCGCGGTGGCCGCCACCCCGGGTGACCGGGCCGGCCGGCTGGTCGGCACCGTCGCCGCGGCGCTGACCCTGCTCGCCGCCCTGCCGCTGGTCGGCGGCGACCACGGCTGGGCGCGCTACGGGCCGGCGCCCGCCGTGCGCCCCTGGCAAGAGGTCGACCTGCCCTGGGTGCCCGGCCTGGACCTGCGCTTCCACCTCGGAGTGGACGGCATCTCCTGGCCGCTGGTGGTGCTCACCGGGCTACTCACCCTGCTCTGCTGCGGGTACACGCTGTGGCGGGTACCCCCCGGCGGCGGCAGTGGCCGGGCCCTGGTCGCGTTGCTGCTGGTGGTCGAGGTGGGGATCCTGGGCACCTTCCTCGCCCTGGACCTGGTGCTCTTCTTCCTCTTCTTCGAGGTCGTCCTGCTCCCGATGTACGCGATCATCGCCGGCTGGGGCGGCGACGACCGGCGGCGGGCGGCCCGCAAGTTCGCCCTCTACACCCTCTTCGGCTCGGTGCTGCTGCTGGTCGGCGTCTACCTGGTGGTGGCCGCCGCCGGCACCGCCGACCTGGTCACGCTGACCGGCGGGGCCGGGCTCTCCCAGGGCACCCAACTCGCCGCGTTCAGCCTGCTGGCGCTCGCCTTCGCGGTGAAGAGTCCGCTCTGGCCGCTGCACTCCTGGCTGCCCGACGCGCACACCCAGGCGCCCACCGTCGGCAGCGTCATCCTCGCCGGGGTGCTGCTCAAGATGGGCACGTACGGCCTGATCCGGGTGGCGGTCGGGGTGGCCCCGGAGGGCGCCCGCTGGGCCGCCCCGGTGCTCGGGGTGTTGGCCGTCGCGGCGATCCTGGTCGGCGGCCTGGTCTGCCTCGCGCAGGACGAGCTGAAACGGCTGATCGCCTACTCCAGCGTCGGGCACATGGGTTTCGTGCTGCTCGGGGTCGCCACGCTCACCGCCACCGGGCTGCAGGCCGCGCTGATCGGCAACATCGCGCACGGTGTGCTCACCGGGCTGCTCTTCTTCCTGGCCGGGGCGATCAAGGACCGTACCCACACCGGATCGCTCGCCGAGCTGTCCGGGCTGCGGGAGACCGCGCCCCGGTTGGCCGGGCTGCTCGGCTTCGCGGCGATCGCCTCGCTCGGGCTGCCCGGGCTGGCCGGCTTCTGGGGTGAGGCATTCGCCGTGGTCGCCGCCGTGCGGCGGGGCGGCGGGCTCTGGACCACCCTCGCGGTGCTGGCCGCGCTGGGCGGGGCGCTGACCGCCGCGTACCTCCTGCGGCTGCTGCGCCGGGTCACCCACGGACGGCCCAGCCCGGCGGTCCGGCCGATCGCGCCCGCGCTGGCCGGGGCGGAACTGACCGCCTGGGCACCGCTGGTGCTGCTCGCCCTCGCCGTCGGCCTGGCCCCGACCCTCGTCCTGTCGTACGCCGCCGGCCCGGTCGACGCCCTGCTGGGAGTTCTGAAATGAGCGAGCGCAGCGAGGTGGCGGCATGAGTCTGGTGCAGAGCGTGGACCAGGTGGCGCTGCTGCCGGCGTACCTGGCCGCCGGCACGGCCGTACTCGTGCTCCTGGTCGACCTGCTGGTGGCCCGCCCCGCCGTCACCGTGGCGGTGGCGGCGACCGGCGCGGCGGCCACCGCGCTCGGCGCGGCCGTCGTCGGTACGGGCGGCGAGCGGCGTACCTTCTGCGTCGGCGCCGACTGCTCGTACGTCTTCGGCGGCCGGGCCGCACTGGTCGCGGCGGTCTTCGCCCTGCTCACCCTCGGCGTGCTGGTGCTGTCGGGCCCGCTGCTGCGGGCCGGCCGGACCCCGGTCGGGGAATACTGTTTCCTGCTCGCCTGCGCGATGACGGGCGGCGTGGTGCTCGGCGCGGCCGGTGACCTGATCACCCTGATCGTCGCGCTGGAGACGCTCACCCTGCCGCTCTACGTGCTCGTCGGGCTGCGCCGCGGCAGCCTGGCCGGCGCCGAGGCGGCGGTCACCTTCTTCGTGGTGAGTGTGGTGGCCACCACGGTGACCCTGCTCGGCGCGGCGCTGCTCTACGCGGTGACCGGCAGTCTGCACCTCGATCGGCTCGGCACCACCCTGGCCGCCGCCGGGGACCTGGCTGACCTGCCGCTCACCACGGTCGCGGTGGCGCTGGTGGTGGGCGGGCTGGCGTTCAAGGTCGCCGCGGTGCCGTTCCACGCCTGGGCACCGGCCACGTATGACGGCGCGCCGCTGCCGGTGGCCGCGTACCTGTCGACCGCGTCGAAGCTGGGCGGGGTGGTGGCCCTCCTCGCCGTGGTGCAGCGGGCCCTACCGGCCACCGTGACCGGGCCGGTGCTGGCCGGGCTCGCGGTGCTCACCATGACCGTCGGCAACCTGGTGGCGCTGCGCCAACGGCGTACCGTCCGGCTGCTCGCCTGGTCCTCGGTGGCCCAGGCCGGCTACATCCTCGCCCCGCTGGGCGCGCTCACGCTGGCCGCCGGCCGCACCGTCGACGCCCGCGCCGTCGCGTACGCGGCGGCCGTCGCGTACGCCGTCTTCTTCGTGCTGCTCGAACTGGCCGCCTTCGCCGCGGTGGTGGCGCTGCGTCCGGCCGACGGCGACGGCGGCACCCTGGCCGACCTGCGCGGCGCGGCCCGCCGGCACCCGTGGGTGGGTGGCGCGTTCGTGCTCGCGCTCATCGGGCTGGCCGGCCTGCCGCCCGGTCTGGCCGGCCTGTTCGCCAAGGTGACCGTGGTCCGTGCGCTGCTGGCCGGGCACGCGGGCTGGCTCGCCCTGGTGGTGGCGCTGAACGCGGTCATCGGCCTGGCCTACTACCTGCGCCTGGCCGCCACCCTCTACGTGACGCCCGGCGCGGCCACGGCCCGCCCGCCGCGCGGGGTGGCCGTGGCCCTCGGGGTCGCCACCGCCCTGGCCGTGCTGGTCGGTTTCGCCCCGCAACTCGTCCTTGACCTGGCCGCCCGCTGAGCGGGTTTCTCAGCCAACTCTCAGCTGTGGGCAGGATGGTTGACGGGTACCGGCGCTGTTGAACCGGTCAGCGGCCCCCGCGCGGGTCCGCGCACCGAAGGAGCGATCGTGCATCACAACCGTCTGAAGACCGCAGCGCTGCTCGGCCTGTTGACCTCGCTGATCCTCGCGGTCGGCTACGGGTTCGGCGGGAGCGGCGGCCTCGTCATCGCCGTCGTCGTCTCGTTGTTGATGAACGGCGTCACCTACTTCTACTCCGACAAGCTCGCACTGCGCTCGATGGGGGCGCAACCGGTCAGCGAGGCGCAGTTCCCCGACCTGTACCGGATGGTCCGTGAGCTGTCCACCCAGGCGGGCCAACCGATGCCCCGCCTCTACGTCAGCCCCACGGCGCAGCCCAACGCGTTCGCCACCGGACGCAACCCGCAGCACGCGGCGGTCTGCGTCACCCAGGGCATCGTCGAGATCCTCGACTACCGCGAGCTGCGCGGCGTGATCGGCCACGAGCTGTCCCACGTCTACAACCGGGACATTCTCATCTCCAGCGTGGCGGCCGGTCTGGCCGGCATCATTACCATGCTGGCGAACCTCGCCTGGTTCATCCCGCTGGGTCGCGACGACGAGGACGGCCCGAACCCGGCGGTGCTGCTGCTCACCCTGATCCTCGGTCCGATCGCGGCCACCCTGATCCAGTTGGCGATCAGCCGGAGCCGCGAGTTCCAGGCCGACCAGTCCGGCGCCGAGCTGAGCCGGGACCCTCTGGCCCTGGCCAGCGCCCTCCGGAAGATCCACATGGGTACGCAGGCGCGCCCGCTGCCGCCGCAGGGCCAGCTCACCAGCACCGCCCACCTGATGATCGACAACCCGTTCAAGCGGGGTGGCGGCCTCGCGGCCCTGTTCGCCACCCACCCGCCGATGGAGCAGCGGGTGGCCCGGCTGGAGCAGATGGCCGGCAACGCCGGCCCGGTGCAGTTCCAGCGCTGACCGACCTCGTCTCCGCCCGCGTCCGGCACCCGGACGCGGGCGGAGCCGTCTTGAGCGCGGTGTGAGCGAGCTGACCATCTCCGGCGGGACCTGGGGCGTTAGGGTCAGAAGCGATTCCACTCGTTACCTCTCCGCACCGGAGGTGCACCCTTGGCCGCACTGCGCCAATATCTGGGCGTCTGGCGGATCCCCGGCGCGCCGATGCTGCTGATCCTCGGCATCATCGGCCGGCTCGGGATCGGCATGACCCCGCTGGCGCTGCTGCTCGTGGTCCAAGGGGTGACCCACCGATACGCCCTCGCCGCGGTCGCCGGCGGCATCTACGCGCTCTCCGGAGCCGCGCTCAGCCCGATCGCCGGGCGGATCGCCGACCGGGTCGGCCCCACCCCGGTGCTGCTGGTCACCGCCGTCGCCCACCCGCTCGCCCTGTTCGGGCTGCTCTGGGCCAGCCGGTCCGGGGCCGGCAGCCTCGCCTTGATCTATCTGGCCGCCGGGGTCGCCGGGGCCACCTACCCGCCGCTGACCGCCGCCATCCGGGGCGCCTGGAACGACCTGACCACCGTCGCCTCCGGCCGCGCCCACCTGCGCAACACCGCGCTCGCCGCGGAGACCTCGCTCTTCGAGGTCGTCTTCGTGCTCGGCCCGCTGCTGGTGGCCGGGTTCGTCCTGTTCGCCGACGCCGCCGCCGCGCTGGTCGGATCCGCCGTGGTCACCCTGGTCGGCACCACCGCCGTCGCGCTCGGCCAGGTGATGCGAAGCTGGCGCCCGCACCCGCACGAGCACCACGCCAAGGGCCTCGGCCCGCTCCGGGTCGGTGGCTTCCCGGCCCTGCTGCTCTGCGTCGCCAGCCTCGGCATCGCGTTCGGGGCCGCCGGGGTGACCGTCCCGGCCTTCGCCGGAAAAGCCGCCGCCACCGACCCGGAGAGCCTCGCCGGCGTGCTGCTCGCCGTCTGGGGCATCGGCAGCGCCGTCGGGGGCCTCTGGTTCGGCGTACGCCGGCCGGCGGCCAACATGACCCGCCAGTTCGCCTGGCTGCTCGGCGCCGTCGCGGCCAGCTTCGCCGTGTACGCGCTGATGCCGACCCCGGCGGCACTCGGTGTGGCGCTGGTGCTCGGCGGGGCCACCATCGCTCCCGCGCTGACCCTGGAGAACACCCTGGTCGGCCGGATCGCCCCGGCCGGCATGCTGAACGAGGCGTACACCTGGGTGGTGACCATGTCGGTGGCGGCGAGCGCCGCCGGCGGCTCGGTGGCCGGGCTGATCGTCGACCACGCCGGTGGAGTGCCCTGGGCCTTCCTCTTCGCCGGGGCCGCGGTCGCCGTCGGCGCCGCGGTCGCCGCGCTGCCCACCGGCCCCATCGCCCGCGCCGAAGCCACCGCGGTACGCGTCGAACAACCGGTCGCCGCCTGACCGCTCGGCCACCCACTGTCGGATCAAAGGCGCCAGCGCGGGTACGCCCCGGCATGTTCGTCTTCTTCTCGAACCGGATCGGCTGCCTCGGTTCGATCCTGGTCAGCGCGATCCTGACGGTGATCCTGCTGCTGATCTTCGCCCGCTGACGCCTTGATCAACTCGACGTCTTGATCGACTCGGTGTGCGGCACATGGGGGTCACCACCGATCGCGAGACCACCTTTTGCCGCACACCGAGTCGATCAGTCTTACCGGTAGTTGGTGAACTGAAGGGCGAGGCCGAAGTCCTCGCCCTTCAGCAGCGCGATGACGGCCTGGAGGTCGTCCTTCTTCTTGCCGGTCACCCGCAGCTGGTCGCCCTGAATCTGGGCCTGGACACCCTTCGGACCCTCGTCGCGGATCTTCTTGCTGATCGCCTTGGCTTTGTCCGAGTCGATGCCCTGGATCACCTTGGCGTCAATCTTGAAGACCTTGCCCGACGAGCGCGGGTCGCCGGCGTCCAGCGACTTGAGCGAGATGTTCCGCTTGACCAGCTTCTCCTTGAAGACGTCCAGGGCGGCCCGGACCCGCTCCTCGGTCTCCGCCTGGAGGCTGATCGCCTCCTCGCCCGACCAGGAGATCTCCGCGCCGGTGCCGCGGAAGTCGAACCGCGTCGCGAGCTCCTTCTCCGCCTGGCGGAGGGCGTTGTCGACCTCCTGCCGGTCGACCTTGCTCACGATGTCGAACGACGGGTTCGCTGCCATGCTCATGCTCCTGCTGTCCGGCGGTCTGTCCTGTTCCGTCCCCCGCTGACCAGCGGTGGGCCCCCTGACGGTACCCGGTTGCGAAGGCCCCGGGGGCAACCGCTATCCTTGCTTCCGCTGCCGCGTTACACGCGGTGGCACGCCCTGGCGGGTTGCCCGAGCGGCCAATGGGAGCGGACTGTAAATCCGTCGCGAAAGCTACAGAGGTTCGAATCCTCTACCCGCCACCAGGGAACAGCAAGGCCCTTGACCTGCGGAAACGCGGGGCAGGGGCCTTCGTTGTCTTCTGCTGTCTTGACCTTGGTTTCCCCTGGTTGTCTGAGTGATCGGGCGCGTAGCGGGCACGGCTTGGGAGAAGCGATGACGAAGACCGTCGTGGGTGGGGACTTCCCTGACTGGGATCCGCGTCGGCGTGATGAACTCATGGCTCAGCTGGCAAAGGTGATGTCATCGAGTCAGGTGGTGTCTCAGATGGCTCAGTCGCGGCAGATCGTGGCTCAGCTGGCGAA
>NZ_JBEZFI010000002.1:42884-441150 GCF_040649295.1 Micromonospora sp. NPDC048999
GCGAAGGTGATGTCATCGAGTCAGGTGGTGTCTCAGATGGCTCAGTCGCGGCAGATCGTGGCTCAGCTGGCGAAGGTGATGCCGTCGAGTCAGGTGGTGTCTCAGATGGCTCAGTCGCGGCAGATCGTGGCTCAGCTGGCGAAGGTGATGCCGTCGAGTCAGGTGATGGCCCAGCTTGCCTTGACGGCCCCGTCGAACGAGGTGCTCGCCCGCTTAGCCCAAATGTCCGCCCACTTCACGGCCACGATGCCGCATCTCGACGTTGATGTGGACCGTCGCCTGGCGGAGATCGCTAAGTATCTGTCAACGGTAGATGCGACGGGGATCCTCAAGGAGGAGGGCGAGGAGCTACTAGAGGACCCCGAAGGCTGGCTCAGCGAGACTGAAGCGGCTGCTAAGGACGGAGACCAGGAGGCCAACCAGGCTCTCCTGCTCGTTCGTTACCTCTACTCGTGCTTCTTGCTGCTCGCCCGGCGGCTCGACCCCTCTGCAAAATCGATCGAGCGCTTCGGGCCTCTCATTGCGATGTCCGTCCTGCTGACCGTCATCGTCGGGACGCTCAACGCCAACAACCCCAAGATGCTGGAGAAGGTCAACGACCTTCTGAGTACGCCGATCGGCATCGTCAGCCTCTACATCTCGCTACGGCCGCAGCCTGCGGCTAGGGCGAGGAAGAGAAAGCCAAGCATGCCGCTTCGTGGTGCCAGCAGGCCCAGCAGCCGCGTATTGCGCAGACGGTACTAGCTGCGGATCTCCTCGTCGGGCAGTCGTAGACCGTCCCGGGAGGCTGGTAGCCCTTGTGGTGCCCGATGAGGTGATCTGCGGCGGCATCTCTGAGGAGGGCCGGGGTTCGGGGCGGAGCCCCGAGGTGTTCCGATCCTGTGACACCCAAGCGTGGCCGGCCGGCCCGGCCGATGCCGGCCGAAGGTCGCCAGCAGGCCGGGGCCGGGCCGGCGCGGCCCGCTTGCGGGCCGCCTTGATCTAGTAGAGGGCAATTCGGCAGTTGAGAGCCATGACAAGAGACAAGCCATTCGTTGGCCGTGGCCAGGGGTGGCATAGACATGGGGGTGCCAATGGGGCGGGCGCGTCGCGCAAAGAGTGCCGATGGTTATCAAGTGCTCAACTTCTTCGTTCCCTTGCGTCGCGGGATCCGAATGCCAGACGGGGTCACATTCGCCGGATGCCTGGGGCCTGTGGGAGGCAGGCTGACCAGGGAGCCACTAACAATTGTGGCACCGGATAGCCCGCTACCTTCACTTCCTCACGCGAACGGCGCGATTCAGATACGGCTTATTCGGGATGATTCAGTTCACCCGGATGTCGCGCGCTTGGATGCTGTATATCCTGTTGCCGCAAGAGCGTTAGGCCAGGCAGATGAGGATCCACTTTCCCTTGCGGGATCGTTCGGCCCTGTAGTTAAGACCGTCGCACAGCTCAACGTTTCATCACCTTGCAAGCTCGGTAGCGATGGGTCGACGGTGCATGCCGTTGAGGAAGCCTTCGGGTGGGCTCTGGATTGCCTCCGGGAGCTACTGTTCCGATACCGGGAGGAATCGCATTCGTATGCCCTTGTGCCTGCCCGCGAAAATCTGCCGCCCACGGTGCTGATGCATCGAGTAGCGTACTACCCGGATGGGAGGATCTACGACGATCCTGGAGGCATGGGCCTCTACAATCCGGGCGGACATGGCATCGAAGAGATTGATAAGGAACTCCTGTCCCCGGAACAGATGCAATCGATACTGTCCGCCGCGTGGGACCCGTACGAGGATGCGATCTTTCAGCGATTCAACACGTTTACGCTGGACGCATATGAAGCGCTGTTCATTTACGGCGACTATCGCGCTGCCATACTGAACGCGGCTACGGCGGCCGAATGCTTCCTGGATGACATTCTCAGCTACGCCCTCTGGTGGGAAGGATTAACTCCTCAAGACGCTGCGCCAATACTTTCAAAGCCCATCTTTAAGAGGGTCAAAGCGGAGTTTGCCAGCCGATTTGGTGGCGTATGGCTCCCGGCTAGGGAGGGTGCGGTCCTTGACTGGCAACAGAAGGTGGCGCGCCATCGGGATCGAGTCATTCATGGCGGATATCAGCCGAGTCAAGAAGAGGCTCACGCCGCGCTCAGTGCAGTGAGCGGTCTTCGCAAGTTCGTCGGGAAACGGGCGATCTCAAAAAAGGTGCTACAGGGTTACAGGCACCTACCGCTTCTGCTCCTCGGCCGAGAGGGGCTGCGGAAGGAAGGCGTGGACTATTCCAAAATGATGGAATGGTACACGAGCCGCGCGGATTTTGGTGGACGCTTCGACAAATGGATATCAATTTGCCGCCGGCTTCGAATTGAGAGTTTCTCCGGAAGCGTGGAGCCGGAACTCAACAAAGTGCCCGTTTTCGCGGTCGTGACAAGTGACAAGTTCGCACATTATGCAATTGATATCCCCGTTGCTGTTGCCGCCGAGATTAGAATCCCTCAATTGCTGATCGAGGAGCGCAGGTTCCTTGAGGATGCTCAGAGACGTATGCATCCGACCGATGGGCATATCACGTACCCGTTTGTCGAGATGGGAGTCAGAAGTAGGGTTATGGTGTCGGATAAGTGGTACCCGGCGGAGCAATTATTGCCTGGCTACGAGTACATGCGGCCAAGAGTCAGCTAGCGGAAAACACGGGTCGGTCTAAGTCTGCTAGCGGTCTAGGCCTCAGTGTGCGATTTGGTGCCTCTAGTTCCGGAGGTCGTGGGCCGCAAGGACGATGAGTCTGGGGGCGTCTTCTCCGGTGACGGCGTCGTTCCAGAGTCGTTCGATGGCCTTGGCGTAGGCGGCGGCTTCGTCGTCGCGGTGGGTGGTCTCGCCGACGAAGGTTTCCACGATGGCTACGTCGTCGTACATCTGGAAGGAGTTCTGCGGCGTGGTGGCGAGTGGGACGCCGAGCGGCAGGATGCCGAATCGGATGTTCGGTACGCCGACCACGGTTTGCAGGCGGTCGAGCTGGCCGCGCATGACCTCGGGCGAGGGCAGTAGCCATCACAGCACGGGTTCGGCTAGCAGAAACTCGAATCGCTTGCTGGTGTCGTAGAGGAGCTGTTGGCGCTGCATCCGGGTGGCGACTGCGGCGTCCACGTCAGCGATGTCGAGGTTGTGCATCTCGACCATCTCGGTCAGGACGCGGCGGGCGTAGTCGGCGGTCTGGAGCAGCCCGGGTACGTACACGGTCTCGAAGTGCCGGATCAGGCGCGACTCGGCGACAAGCTGGTTGTAGCTGTCCTGAACGGCAGCCTGGCCCTGGCGCATCCGGCGGCGGAAGCTGCGGTGCGCGGCCTGGACCTCGCCGAGCATCCGCAACAGGTCCTGAGTCGCGGTGTCGTCGGCGCCGCAGGCGCGTGCCCACGCGTACAGGTCGGCGGGGGCCGGCACCTGGCGACCATTCTCCAGTCGGGAGACCTTCGACGGTGCCCAACCGTTCGCCTCGGCGAGTTCCTTGCCGGACAGGCCGGCCTGCGTGCGCAGGGCACGCAGGCGATCGGCCAGTCCTTCGGGCTGGGTCAGCCACTCTTCCATCGGGTTCACGGGTGACTCCTCGTGCTAGGCAGCTGCGCTCCGCGCGTTGTCCGGAGCGGCGTAGTGGACTGCCAGGTCCCGCCACGCACACGCCTGCACCACGGTCGCCGGGTCGGTCACCAGCTCGTTGCTGGTCCGACCCTCAAGGCGAAGACCCGCCACACCTACCGATCGCTCCTGGCTCGGATGATCCTTCCGCGTTTCGGCAACGTGATGATCTCCGCCGTCCTGCCGATGACCGTGGGCCGCTGGGTGGCCGACCTGACCAACCGTGTCGGTGCCTCCCAGGTCCGGCAGGCGTACCGGCTGCTGTCGCAGATCATGGCCTCAGCCGTCGACAACGGGCTGATCCCGGTGACCCCGTGCCGGGGCGTCAAGCTGCCTCGCCTGCCTGAGCCGAACCCGACCATCCTCACCGCCGAGCACGTTGACCGGCTTGTAGCCGAGCTCTCTCCGCCGGATGACGTCCTGGTCCTGGTCCTCGCCTACGGCGGGCTGCGCATCGGGGAAGCGCTGTGCCTGCGACGGCGGCACGTTGACGTGGCGGATGGCCGGATGACCGTGGCCGAGTCGGTTGCCCAGCTCCCCGGCGGCCCGGTCATTGACACCCCGAAGAGTCACCAGCGCCGGGAACTCGCCCTGCCGGCCTTCGTGGTCGACCGGCTTCGCCAGCACCTCGCCGAGTTGCCCGAGGACCCGGACGCCTTCCTCTTCCCCGGCCGGCAGCAACGGACCGCCGGACGCCCGCAGAGCTACAACGGCTGGAAGTACCGATTCGACCGCGCGGTCGAGCGGGCTGGCCTGACCGACCTGATCCCGCACGACCTTCGGGCAACGCATGGTAGCTGGGTGGCCGATTCGCATGGCGTCCTCGTCGCTGCCCGCCGGCTGGGTCACTCCAACGCCAGCGTCACGACTCGGCACTACGCGCGAGCAGTCGACGGCCGGGACGCTGAGGTGGCCGCCTTCCTAGACCGGGCACGGAAGTCCGGGCATCGCTCGGAAGGGGCACGCAACGGGCACGCGGGGGAGTCCGGGGCGAGCAGCGGGGACGAAAAGCGGCCCTGACCTGGGCAGACATTCATCGACAGTCTTGAGAACGGCCAAAACTGTAAATCCGTCGCGAAAGCTACAGAGGTTCGAATCCTCTACCCGCCACCAGGGACTGGCAAGGCCCTTGACCTGCGGAAACGTAGGTTAGGGGCCTTTCGCTGTCTCCGGCTGCTCTTGACCGTCGTTATGCGCGACAGTGGCAGCCGACCCCTATAGGTCCCGATCATGGGGCAGTTGTACCTACCCGTTCTCCTCTACTCGCTGGGCATGTTCGTTCTCTACTGGGTGATTCGCCTAGCTGTCGGGCATGCGATCCGAGACGCCGACAAGCGCCGGTCACAGGGTGAGTCGTGAATGGCATGGCCGTGTGAACGCTGGCGGATCTCCTCGTCGGGGCAGTCGTAGACCGTCCGGGGAGGCTGGTAGCCCTTGTGGTGCCCGGCGAGGTGATCCGCCCCGGCATCTCTGAGGAGGGCCGGGGTTCGGGGCGGAGCCCTGAGGTCTTCAAGGTCTTGCAGTCCGCCGGCGTGGCCGGCCGGCCCGGCCAATGCCGGCCGGCCCGGCCAATGCCGGCCGGAGGTCGCCAGCAGGCCGGGGTCGAGCCAGCGCGGCCCGCTCCGGATCGGGAGGGCCTCCTCTTCGCCCTCTCGGCTGCCCTCCGGTAGTAGGTCAGGGATAGCTCCGCCAGAGCGTCTTCGAGCCAACGCCGCATTTCGTCACTCTCGCTGCCCTTCACCGGCGAGACACCGGCGAGGATCTGGAGGGTCGGGCTGTCTATGCCTGCCGTGAGGCACTTGAAGGCGGCCTCGATCACGTTGGCCGCCGTGGCCGGGCTGACGCTCCGCAGGGCGGCGGCGTCCTGGAGGCGAACGAGAGCACCTTGACCGAGCATGGCGTCAGAAGGCGTTTCCGGCGGGTTCATGAGCCGCATCCTCGGGTTCGATGATCGATTTGCCGCTTAGGTCAGAATCGGCGGTGAGCGAAGATCTCCGTCGACTTAGGACGGGCCTGATCTAGCCGGGTGTGCCGCGGAGTGTGGGCCGAATGGCGAAACCTGTCCAACCCCGGGACCGGGCCGACTCCCAGCGCTTTCCTATGCGCGAGCCCTGTGGCACGATCGTGGAACCCTAGCCCCTGTGCTGCTCCCCGATAGGAGTAATCATGTCTGGTCGACGGTTGGGCCGGCTGGTTGGCTCGGTCCTCGCGATCGCCGCCGTCGCAGCGATCGGGTTCAACTTCGGGCGCCACAACGACGTGGCCGGTCACTACTTGACGGCGGACATCATCTGGACCGCCGCCCCCGCCGACAGCGGAGTCTGACTGACGCGGGAAACGTCTGACGGGCACGGGGCCTGCGAGTCCGTAGCCCGTAGGGAGTGTCATGGCCGGTCGTGACCGCTCGCGACGAAGACCCACCGATCACGCCTGGCTCATCACCGGACCACTGGCCCTGTTCGCGGTCGTTTGTGCCACGATCACCGGATTGGTTTCAGACGAACCTTCCGGCCAGTGGCCGCTGGCTGCCGCGTTGCTGGTGGTCATGGTGGCCGTTGGCGTTCCGGTGCTCAATTTCGTGGTCCGGCGTCAGTCGTTGGGCGTGACCCTGACCGAGATCCCACTCGTCGTGGCGCTTTTCCTGCTGCCGCCGCTGACGGTTGTGGTGATTTACACCATCGCGTCGATGGTGACCCAGACCCGGCACCGTCTTCCGCCGGCGAAGTTCTGGTTCAACGTGGCCAAGGCGGCCGCCGGCACCGCCTTGGCAGGCCTCGTGCTCCAGGCCCTACCGCCCATGCGGGGCGTGGGGCCTGGCACGTGGATGATCTTATTTACGGCCGTCGGCTCGGTGATCGTCGTCAGCCTTGCCGCGGTCGTCGGCGTACACGCTCTCCTCCAAGGCTGGCAGGCGGGGCGAGATGCGCTCCGCACCGCCCCACCCGCGCTGCTCACCGCCGCGATCAACACCTCGATGGGTCTGATGATCCTGATCGCGATCAAGACCACGTGGTGGTCGGTGTTGCTGGTCGCGGTGCTGGCGGCAGCATTGGTGCTGGTCTACCGGTCCTACGTGGAGTTCTTCCGGCAGCACCGCACCCTCGCCCAGATGTACGACCTGACCCGGGCGACCGCCAAGCACGGCCAGGACGGCACCCTTGCGGATGCCCTCCTCGGTCGGGTACGAGCACTGATGCAGGCCGAGTACGCCACGCTCTGGTTGCCCGCGCAGGGTCGGCATCCCGAGGTGCTGCTCACCGCCCGGGTCGACGACCATGGCCTCCTCGACGTGGTTCGCACGCCCGGCGTACTGCGGGAGCGCGCCGCGGCGGACGGCCGGACGGTGGCGGTCGGCCGTGCGTTCGGGACGGAGCAGGACACCCTCCGGGTGACGACCGACGCGAAGGTCAAGGACGTCATCGTGGTGCCACTGCGTTCTGGCCAGGCGGTGATCGGCACGCTTGAAGTCGCCAACCGGCTGAGTGATGTGGGCCACTTCACCCAGAGCGACGTACCGGTCTTCGAGACGGTTGCCGCGCACGCTGCCGTCGCATTGGAGAATTCCCGACTGGTCGACCGGCTGCGGCACGACGCCGACCACGACGCGCTGACCAAGCTGCCCAACCGGCGACGGCTGACCGCCGCGGTTGCCGAGGCGGTCAAGATCCGGGCGCCGGGCGAGGTGGTGGCGCTGCTGCTGTTCGACGTCGACCGGCTGCGCCAGGTCAACGAGACGCTCGGCCACGCGGCCGGCGACAAGGTCCTCGTCGAGGTCGCGCAGCGGTTGCGTGCCTGCACGCCCTCCTCGGCGCTGGTCGGCCGTGCCGGCGGCGACGAGTTCCTGGTGACCCTGCGGCTGGAGAGCGTCGAGGCGGCGCTGGAGTTGGCCGGGCAGCTCCGGGAGCAGATCCGCGACGAGATGGTCTTCGACGCGCTCACCCTCGACGTGGACACCGCCGTGGGGGTGGCCGTGCATCCGGATCACGGCAGCGACGCGGTGACCCTGCTCCAGCGGGTGGACCTGGCCGCGACGGCGGCGAAGTCGGTCCCGGGCAGCGTGCAGCTCTACAGCCCGGCGCTGGAGTCCCGGTCGCTGCGCCGGCTGGGCCTCGCCGGCGACCTCTGCCGGGCCTTGGACGACAACGAACTGGAGGTCTACTTCCAGCCCAAGGTGACGCTGCGGGACCGACGCCTGGTCGGGGTGGAATGCCTCGCCCGGTGGGAGCATCCCGCGCACGGCACGGTGGAGCCGGAGGACTTCGTCGCGGTGGCCGAGCACACCGGCCAGCTGGGCCGGCTCACCGAGTTCGTGCTCCGGGAGAGCCTGCGGCGCAGCCGGGATTGGAGCCACGGGGAACAGCCGCTCTCCGTGTCGGTCAACCTCGCCGCCCGCACCCTCACCGACCGACACTTCCCCGCACTGGTGCGGGAGCTGCTCGACGAGTACGACGTGCCGCCGCAGCGGCTCACCCTGGAGATCACCGAATCCGGCGTCCTGGATGGCACCGAACGTCCGATACCCACCCTGCGGCGCCTGCGCGACCTCGGCGTCCGGCTTTCGGTGGACGACTTCGGCACCGGCAACTCGTCCCTGGCCCAGTTGCGCCGGCTACCGGTGAACGAGGTGAAGGTCGACCGGTCGTTCGTGCAGGGGATGGCGACCGATCCGGGCGATCTGGCCATCGTGAACGCGGTGGTCACCCTCTCCCAGCAGTTCGGTCTGGCCGTGGTGGCCGAGGGCGTGGAGAGCGAGCTGACCCTGGAGCTGCTCCAGGACATCGGCTGCCAGATCGGCCAGGGCTTCCTGTTCAGCCGGCCGCTGCCCTACGAGCGCCTGGAGACCTGGTTCGGCGCCCAGCTCGAGCCGGAGGGGGTTGTCGCCGGCGAGCTGCCCCGCCTGCGCGCAGTGCCCTGAGCTGCGTAGATGCGGGAAGAGGGGATCCGATTTCACCTCGGCGGCAAGGTCGTGTACTGTTTCTCCTGCGCGACACCCCACGGGGTGATCGAGCAGGCCCCCTTAGCTCAGTCGGCAGAGCGTCTCCATGGTAAGGAGAAGGTCTACGGTTCGATTCCGTAAGGGGGCTCAGAGGGTCCGGCTGGACCCGCCACGGCGGTGTAGCTCAGATGGCAGAGCAAGCGGCTCATAATCGCTGTGTCGCCGGTTCAAGTCCGGCCACCGCTACTCTCGTCCTCCGGGTCACCCGGTGGTCGGTGGGTTGGGCGCCGCAGGCGCCCACTTTGCATGTCTGCGCAGTAACCGCGTAGGCTGATGCGCTGTAGTTGTTACCCGTTAGCGAGGAAGGCACTCCGCCGTGGCGAAGGCGACCGATGTCCGGCCGAAGATCACTTTGGCGTGTGTGGAGTGCAAGGAGCGCAACTACATCACGCGCAAGAACCGTCGTAACGACCCGGACCGCATTGAGCTGAAGAAGTTCTGCCCGCGCGACGGCCGGCACACGGCCCACCGCGAGACCCGCTGACCCTCGGCCGGCTAGCCGGCCCGGTCCGCAGCACTTCCGAACGCCGATCCGCACGGACGGCGGCCCCGCGCCGCCAGCCCGTACGGATCGGCGTTTCTGCGTTACGTGTAGGTTCGCGGCATGTCCCTGGACCCGTCCTTCGTCGGCCGGACGTATCCGCCGACCGCCCCCTACCAGGTGGGCCGAGAAAAGATCCGTGAGTTCGCCGCCGCCATCGGCGCCACCGATCCGGCCCACGACGACCCCGAGGCCGCCCGGGCGCTCGGTCACCCCGACGTGGTCGCCCCGCCGACCTTTCCGGTGATCGTGACCATGGCCGCCAGCCGGCAGATCGTCGAGGATCCGGCGCTCGGCGTCGACTACAGCCGGGTCGTCCACGGCGACCAGCGCTTCGCGTACACCCGGCCGGTGGTGGCCGGCGACGAGCTGGTGTGCGTCAACACCATCGAGGAGATCACCAACCGGGGCGGGCACGGTTTCCTGACCACCCGCACCGACGTGAGCACCGCCGCCGGCGAGCCGGTGGTGGCCGTCTGGTCCAAGATCGTCGTACGCGGGGAGGCCTGACCGTGGAGCTGCCCATCCAGACGTTCCGGGTGACCCGCGCGGACCTGGTCCGCTACGCGGGCGCCTCGGGCGACTTCAACCCCATCCACTGGAGCGACCGCACCGCCAGCAAGGTGGGCCTGCCCGGGGTCATCGCCCACGGCATGTTCACCATGGCGCTCGTCGGCCGGGCGGTGTCCGCCTGGGCCGCCGCGCCGGACGCGGTGGTCGAGTTCGGCGTGCGGTTCGCCCGTCCGGTGGTCGTGCCGGACACCGACGAGGGCACCGAGGTCGTGGTCAGCGCGGTGGTCAAGGAGGTCACCGAGGCGGGCCTGACCAGGCTCGACATCACCGCGACCTGCCACGGGGACAAGGTCCTGTCGCAGGCCCGGGCGACCGTCCGGGCGCCTCGCTGAGGGGCATGTCGACGCGCGAGGGGTAGACCAGTTGGGAAAGTCGCCCGACTACCCGTACACTGGTCCGCCGTGGGGCAAGTGACCCCTGCCCGGCACTTCGTGTTCGGGTTGGGGTGAGTTGTCGCACAGGGGTGTAGCTCAATTGGCAGAGCAGCGGTCTCCAAAACCGCAGGCTGCAGGTTCAAGTCCTGTCACCCCTGCGCCTCAGGCCTGACCGTTCCCGTGGGTCGCGCCGCTTCACGGCGGCGTTCGGCCCGTGGTGGTGGCACCGGCAGGGTGGTTCCGAGGCATTCGGGGCCCTCCCGGTCGGTCCGCCGGCCGCGGCCCGTCGCGGGACGGTTGGTCCGGCCGGCGTGACCACACGCTGCGTACGCCGCATCGGCGTGCGACCCGAGATCCCGCACGGAGGGCGAAGTGGCCGAGAACAAGCGGCGCGGCGAGGACGCCGGCGACGAGCGTCTGCCTGAGGACGCGGTCGTCGACGGCCCGGCCGAAGACGACGCCACCAGCGAGGACGAGCCGGTTTCCCGGGGCGGCACCGCCACCCGGGAGCGGGCCCGCGCCGAGTCGACCGAGGGCCGCAAGACCCGCAAGGACACCGAGCGGATCGGGCTCTTCGCCCGTATCGCACGGTTCTTCCGCGAGGTCGTGGCGGAGCTGCGTAAGGTCATCTGGCCGACCCGCAAGGAGCTGCTGACCTACACGGCCGTGGTGGTCACCTTCGTCACGGTGATGCTGGCGATCGTGGCCGGTTTGGACTACGGCTTCGCGAAGGCCGTGCTGTGGGTCTTCGGCAACCCCAGCTGACCGGCTACCAGCGATACCGACGGAAGTGAGCGAGCGTGCCTGAGTACGACGAGACCGCCGAGACCCCGGACGATCAGTCCACGGTGGCGACGGCGGCCAACAACGAGTCGGTCGAGGCCGCCAGCGAGCCGGAATTCCCGAGCACCGAGCCGGCGCCGGACGAGGAGTTCGACCCGGTCGCCGAGCTGCGCCAGAAGCTGCGCTACGCGCCCGGCGACTGGTACGTGGTGCACTCGTACGCCGGCTACGAGAACAAGGTCAAGACCAACCTCGAGACCCGGATCACCTCCCTCGACATGGAGGACTTCATCTACCAGGTCGAGGTGCCGACCCGGGAAGAGGTCGAGGTCAAGAACGGCAAGCGGTCGCAGGTTCAGGCGAAGGTCTTCCCGGGCTACATCCTGGTCCGGATGGAGCTGACCGCCGAGTCCTACTCCTGCGTCCGGAACACCCCGGGGGTCACCGGCTTCGTCGGCGCGACCGACCGGGCCGACCGGCCGGCGCCGCTGAGCCTCGACGAGGTGCTGAAGTGGCTGGCCCCGGCGGTCGAGGCCGTGGAGAAGAAGGCCAAGCCCGAGATCAAGGTCCTCGACTTCGAGGTCGGCGACTCGGTCACCGTCACCGACGGCGCCTTCGCCTCGCTGCCGGCGACGATCAGCGAGATCAACGCCGACCAGCAGAAGCTCAAGGTGCTGGTGTCGATCTTCGGCCGGGAGACGCCGGTCGAGCTCAACTTCAACCAGGTCGCCAAGATCTGACGTACGTCGGGCACCGGCGGTGGGGCTCCCGGCCCGCCGCCGGTGCTTCGTTTCGCCGTCCTGCCGGACCTCGGCCGAGGGGGCGGCGGACGGCTGCGCTACCCTAGAACGTCGGCTGTCCGCACCGCGCTGACCGTGCGCGCTCGCGGCGGGCGAAAATCCCAGTTCCAAGCCCCAGGAAGAGACATGCCTCCGAAGAAGAAGCTCGTCAAGACGTTCACGCTTCAGCTGCCGGCGGGCCAGGCCACCCCGGCGCCGCCGGTCGGCCCCGCGCTCGGCCAGCACGGCGTGAACATCATGGAATTCTGCAAGTCCTACAACGCGCAGACCGAGTCGCAGCGGGGCGACATCGTCCCCGCCGAGATCAGCGTGTACGAGGACCGGACCTTCACCTTCGTGCTGAAGACCCCGCCCGCCGCCCGGCTGCTGATCAAGGCTGCCGGTGTGCAGAAGGGCTCGGGCGTCCCGCACACGCAGAAGGTCGGCTCGCTGACCCGCGCCCAGGTGCGCGAGATCGCCGAGAAGAAGATGGCGGACCTGAACGCCAACGACCTCGACCAGGCCGAGAAGATCATCGCCGGCACCGCCCGGTCGATGGGCCTGACCGTCACCGACTGACCTCTTCGCACCGCTCCACTCGATCAGTTCGTGGGAGGGCCGCGGATGTCGCGCGCCCGCCAAAGACCACAGGAGTAACAAAAATGCAGCGCAGCAAGAACTACCGCAAGGCCGCCGAGGTCATCGACCGGTCGAAGCTCTACTCTCCGGCCGAGGCTGTCAAGCTGGCCAAGGAGAACACCAACGTCAAGTTCGACGCCACGGTTGAGGTCGCCATGCGCCTCGGCGTCGACCCCCGCAAGGCGGACCAGATGGTCCGCGGCACGGTCAACCTGCCGCACGGCACCGGTAAGACCGCCCGCGTGATCGTCTTCGCCGCCGGCGCGAAGGCCGAGGAGGCCGCCGCCGCGGGTGCCGACGAGGTGGGCACGGACGAGCTGGTCGCCCGGATCCAGGGCGGTTGGCTCGACTTCGACGCGGCGATCGCCACCCCGGACCAGATGGCCAAGATCGGCCGGATCGCGCGGATCCTGGGCCCGCGCGGCCTGATGCCGAACCCGAAGACCGGCACGGTGACCATGGACGTCACCAAGGCCGTCTCGGACATCAAGGGCGGTAAGATCACCTTCCGGGTGGACAAGCACTCCAACCTGCACCTGATCATCGGCAAGGCCTCGTTCTCGGAGGCCCAGCTGATCGACAACTACGCGGCGGTGCTGGACGAGGTGCTGCGCTCGAAGCCGTCCGCGGCCAAGGGCAAGTACCTGAAGAAGGTCACCCTCACCACCACCATGGGCCCGGGCGTCCCGGTTGACCCCAACGCGGTGAAGAACCTGACCGAGGCTTCGGCCGAGGCCTGAGCACGACTGCCCCGACGGGGCCCCGCCACCCACGTGGCGGGGCCCCGTTCGTCTGTCCGCCGTGGCAGGCTCGCCTCATGCTGCTCGAGGATGTCTGGTTCCGCTATCACCGGCGCGGCCCGTGGGTGCTGCGGGAGGCCGGGGTGCGGATCGGTCCGGGCGAGGCGGCCGTGGTGCTCGGCCGCAATGGCGCGGGCAAGTCCACGCTTCTCCAACTCGCCGCGGGCGGGCTCCGACCGACCCGGGGTCGGGTCGTCGACCGGCCCGGCGCCGTCGGCTGGGTGCCGGAGCGTTTTCCCGTCGACCAGCCGTTCACCGTGGCGCAATATCTCACCGCGATGGGCCGGGTAGCCGGTCTCTCCGGGCCGGCGGCCGACCGGGCGGTGCGGCGCTGGGTCGACCGGCTCGGCCTGACCCGGTTCGAGGGGGTGCGGTTGCCGCAGCTGTCGAAGGGCACCGCCCAGAAGGTCGGCCTGGCCCAGGCGCTGCTGCGTCCGCCCGGTCTGCTCGTCCTCGACGAGCCGTGGGAGGGGCTCGACGCCGCCGCCCGCGAGCTGGTGCCGGAGTGCATCGACGAGGTGCTCGCCGACGGCGGCATGGTGCTGGTCAGCGACCACCGCGGCGAGACGGCCCGGCTGCCCGGCGCCCGGCGGTGGACGGTCGCCGACGGCACGGTGACCGAGGAGGCGCCGTCCGGGGGCGCGGCCACGGCGGTGGTCGAGCTGGCGGTCCCGGCCGACCGGGTCGCGGCCGCCGTCGCCCGGTTGCGCGCCGACGGGCACCACGTCCTCCGGGTACGCGACCACCCCGCCCCGCCCCCCGCCACGCGACCCGGAGCGGGGTTGCCCGACGCCGCCCCGCCGCCTGCCCCACACCCCGATCCCGGGTCGATACCCGACTCGGAAAGCGGCGTGACGGAGGAAGGCAGCCTGACCGGTCCGGCTCGGGAGGTGACCCGGTGAGCGCGCTGGTCCGGCTGCGGCTGGCCGGTTTCCTGCGTACCGGACGGGCGCTGGCGCCGGTGCTGGCCGGCCTGTTGGCCCTCGGCGTCCTCTACGGCGGCGGCCGGGCCCGGCCGGCGGAGGCGTACGGCGTCTCCGCGGTGGTGCTTTTCCCGGTGCTGGCCTGGCAGACGAAGATCCTGCTGGACGTGGAGCCGGACGGGCAGCGCCGGCTGGCCCGGGTGGTGGTCGGCCCGGCCCGTGAGCACCTCGCCGGCCTGCTCGCCGCGGCGGTGGCCGGGCTGGGCACGGTGCTCGTCGCGATGGTCTTCCCCTGGCTGGTGGGCGGGGTGACCGGCACGACCGGCCCGGGGGACCGGCCGGTGGCCGCCGGGGTGGCGCTCGGCCTCTGGGCCCACCTGCTCGCCCTGCCGGCGGCGGTGGCGGTGGGCGCGCTGGCCAGCCGGGCGATCACCCGCAGCGCCGGGTACGGCGTGGCCGTGCTGACGTTGAGCGTGGTCGGGGCGCTGGTCCTCGGGCTCTCCGGCTCGGTCGCGCCGTGGCTGGTGCCGCCGGTGCTGCCGACCGCCCGGGCGCTGACCGGCGAGCTGGCGATCGCCTCCGGCCTGCTGCTGACCGCCTGGGCGTCGGCCTGGGCGGCCGTGGCCCTGGTCGGCTACGCCTGGGGCCGCCGCACCCGCGCCTGACCGCCGTGGAGGCTCCGCACCGGGTTGGGCGTGACCGGGCACACTCCGGGGCCGATTTGGTGGCACCGGGTCACGTCGCGTAGCCTTGGCGAGTAGTTCCACCCAGAGACCGCTGGTCACCGTGCCCCGGCACGGTCGAAGGCCCCGCGATGACGGGCGACCCGCGCAGGGCGGTAAGCGAAAATCGGTGCTGTGTGTGGTCCGCCGACCGCGCCCGTTGCGCCGGCCCTCGCCCCGTGCGCCCTGCGCCGGGGCTTTTCTCGTTGTCGTGATGCCTCCAGGCCGGCGCGAGCCTCCGCTCGCCGCCGGCGTACCAGCTCCGAGTAACGAGAGAGGAGGGACATGGCGGACAAGCCGATCCGGGCTGACAAGGCCACGGCCGTCACCGAGCTGACCGACAGCTTCCGCAACGCGGGGGCCACCGTGCTGACCGAGTACCGCGGGCTCACGGTTTCCCAGCTCACCCAGCTGCGGCGCTCGCTCGGCAAGGAGACCAGCTACACGGTCGCGAAGAACACGCTGGCGAAGCGTGCGGCGACCGAGGCGGGCATCTCCGGCCTCGACGAGCTGTTCACCGGTCCTACCGCGCTGACTTTCGTTTCGGGCGACGTCGTCGAGGCGGCGAAGGGGCTTCGCGACTTCGCGAAGGCCAACCCGAAGCTCGTCATCAAGGGCGGTGTCTTCGAGGGCAAGGCCATTTCCGCGGCCGAGGTCACGAAGCTCGCCGACCTGGAGTCCCGCGAGGTGCTGCTGGCGAAGCTGGCCGGCGCCATGAAGGGCAACCTGAGCAAGGCTGCGGCCCTGTTCCAGGCTCCGCTCGCCAAGACCGCGCGTCTGGCGGCCGCCCTGCAGGACAAGCGCGAGAAGGAGGGCGCCGAGGCGGCCTGAGGCCACCCGGCGCACCCACGTTCTTAGTTAAACCATTCAGGAAAGGACGCCAGACATGGCGAAGCTCAGCACCGACGAGCTGCTCGACGCGTTCAAGGAGATGACGCTGATCGAGCTCTCCGAGTTCGTGAAGCAGTTCGAGGAGACCTTCGAGGTCACCGCGGCCGCTCCGGTCGCGATGGCCGCGGCCGGCCCGGCCGCCGCCGCTGCCCCGGCTGAGGAGGAGAAGGACGAGTTCGACGTCGTCCTCGACTCCGACGGTGGCAAGAAGATCCAGGTCATCAAGGTCGTGCGTGAGCTGACCGGCCTGGGCCTGAAGGAGGCCAAGGACGTGGTCGAGGCCGCGCCGAAGGCGATCCTGGAGAAGGTCAACAAGGAGACCGCCGAGAAGGCCAAGGCCAAGCTCGAGGGCGAGGGCGCCAAGGTCACCCTCAAGTGACCTTGAGGTCGACCTGACGCGCGTCCGGCTCACGTGAGCCGGGGCACACCGCGTTTCGGCGGGCGGTGATCCGGAGACGGATCGCCGCCCGCTGTGGTTGGCGGGGCCCCGGTGGCAGCGGCGTGAGCAGGGCGTCCGCGGCCGGCGTACGACTCGGGCAGCGACGCTTGTGGGTAGTCCGTCGGGGGGAAAGCGACTTCGACCGGTAACCGGCCCTTGACGCGGCACGGCCTGACAGGCACGCTGGCACCAGCAAGACCTTCCGCGCTTGCAACGGCCACCTCTCGGGAATGGCAGCGGTAGCACACGGCTGCCACGCAACCGAGCGGCCCGGCAGGAGCGTCGCGTTCCGAGCGGCCCGGTAGACCCGGTTTTCCGGGATCCCGAGGCGAGTTCCGCGACGACCTGCGGGGTTGGCTGGACAGCGGTTAGCCTCTCGGCTACACTGCTAGTTTGCGCTGCCTTCCGAATTGACCCCTGCTCGGAAATGTCCGTTTGTGGATAATTTCTGGTGGGGTCATTGGAGTGCACGCGTACCAGCCGTTATGCAGCACCGGTCCTCGGAAGGACGCATCTTGGCAGCTTCCCGCCCTGCGAAGACCAGTCGTACGTCGAGCGCTTTCGCGCCCCGCCGAGTTTCTTTCGGCAGGATCACCGAACACCTCGAGGTCCCCAACCTCCTCGCCATCCAGAACGAGTCCTTCGACTGGCTGGTCGGCAACGAGGCTTGGCAGGGCCGGTCGGCGGACGACCCGCACGCACGCTCGGGTCTCGCGGAGATCCTCGACGAGATCAGTCCCATTGAGGACTTCTCCGGCACCATGTCGCTCTCCTTCTCGGCTCCGCGCTTCGATGAGGTCAAGGCCTCGATCGAGGAGTGCAAGGAGAAGGACCTGACCTACTGCGCCCCGCTGTTCGTGACCGCGGAGTTCACCAACAACACCACCGGCGAGATCAAGAGCCAGACGGTGTTCATGGGTGACTTCCCGATGATGACGCCGAAGGGCACCTTCATCATCAACGGCACCGAGCGCGTCGTGGTGAGCCAGCTCGTCCGCTCGCCGGGCGTCTACTTCGACAAGCAGCCGGACAAGACCTCCGACCGCGACCTCTCCAGTGTCAAGGTCATCCCGAGTCGGGGTGCCTGGCTGGAGTTCGACATCGACAAGCGCGACACGGTCGGCGTTCGCATCGACCGTAAGCGCCGGCAGGCCGTCACCGTCCTGCTCAAGGCCATCGGATGGTCCGCGGAGCAGATCCGCGAGAAGTTCGGCTGGTCCGAGCTGATGATGACCACGCTTGAGAAGGACCACATCGCCGGCCAGGACGAGGCCCTGCTCGACATCTACCGCAAGCTCCGCCCTGGCGAGCCGCCGACCCGCGAGAACGCCCAGACCCTGCTCGACAACCTCTTCTTCAACCCGAAGCGGTACGACGTCGCCAAGGTCGGTCGTTACAAGTTCAACAAGAAGCTCGAAGTGGACGTGCCGATCACCACCGGCACGCTGACCGAGGACGACGTCGTCGCCACCGTCGAATACCTCTGCCGGCTGCACGCCGGTGAGGACGGCTACGAGGCCGACGACATCGACCACTTCGGCAACCGTCGCCTGCGTACCGTGGGCGAGCTGATCCAGAACCAGGTCCGGGTCGGCCTGTCCCGGATGGAGCGCGTCGTCCGCGAGCGGATGACCACCCAGGACGTCGAAGCGATCACCCCGCAGACCCTGATCAACATCCGCCCGGTGGTGGCGGCGATCAAGGAGTTCTTCGGCACGTCGCAGCTGTCCCAGTTCATGGACCAGACCAACCCGCTGGCGGGTCTGACCCACCGGCGCCGGCTGAGCGCGCTCGGCCCGGGTGGTCTGTCCCGGGAGCGGGCCGGCTTCGAGGTGCGCGACGTGCACCCGTCCCACTACGGCCGGATGTGCCCGATCGAGACGCCGGAAGGCCCGAACATCGGTCTGATCGGCGCGCTCTCCACCTTCGCCCGGGTCAACCCGTTCGGCTTCATCGAGACGCCGTACCGGAAGGTCGTCGACGGCCGGGTCACCGACCAGATCGACTACCTGACCGCGGACGAGGAGGACCGGTTCGTCAAGGCGCAGGCCAACGCCCCGCTGAACGCCGACGGGTCGTTCGCCGAGGACCGCGTCCTGGTCCGCCGTAAGGGCGGTGAGACCGAGGACGTGGCGCCGTCGGCCGTGGACTACATGGACGTCTCGCCGCGGCAGATGACCTCCGTCGCGACCGCGATGATCCCGTTCCTCGAGCACGACGACGCCAACCGCGCGCTCATGGGCGCGAACATGCAGCGTCAGGCGGTGCCGCTGGTCAAGGCCGAGTCCCCGCTGGTCGGCACGGGCATGGAATACCGGGCCGCCGTGGACGCCGGTGACGTGGTCGTCGCCGAGGTCGGCGGTGTGGTCGAGGACCTCTGCGCGGACTACATCACCGTCCACCAGGACGACGGCCACCGCCGGACGTACCTGCTGCACAAGTTCCGCCGCTCCAACGCCGGCTCCTGCGTCAACCAGAAGCCGGTCGTCTTCGAGGGCGACCGGGTCGAGGCCGGCCAGGTCGTCGCCGACGGTCCGTGCACCGACGAGGGCGAGATGGCGCTCGGGCGCAACCTGCTTGTGGCGTTCATGACCTGGGAGGGCCACAACTACGAGGACGCGATCATCCTGTCGCAGCGCCTCGTGCAGCAGGACGTGCTCACCTCGATCCACATCGAGGAGCACGAGGTCGACGCCCGGGACACCAAGCTCGGCCCGGAGGAGATCACCCGCGACATCCCGAACGTCAGCGAGGAGATGCTCGCCGACCTCGACGAGCGCGGCATCATCCGGATCGGCGCCGAGGTCGTTCCCGGCGACATCCTGGTCGGCAAGGTCACCCCGAAGGGTGAGACCGAGCTGACCCCCGAGGAGCGGCTGCTCCGCGCGATCTTCGGTGAGAAGGCGCGCGAGGTCCGGGACACCTCGCTGAAGGTGCCGCACGGTGAGACCGGCACGGTCATCGGCGTGCGTACCTTCTCCCGGGAGGACGGCGACGAGCTGCCCCCGGGTGTCAACGAGCTGGTTCGGGTCTACGTGGCCCAGAAGCGCAAGATCCAGGACGGTGACAAGCTCGCGGGCCGCCACGGCAACAAGGGCGTCATCTCCAAGATCCTGCCGATCGAGGACATGCCGTTCCTGGAGGACGGCACCCCGGTCGACATCGTGCTGAACCCGCTCGGTGTGCCGTCCCGGATGAACATCGGCCAGGTCCTGGAGACCCACCTCGGGTGGGTGGCCAAGACCGGCTGGAGCGTCGACGGCGACGACACCGATTGGAAGCGCCAGCTCCGCTCGATCGAGGCGCACGAGTCCGAGCCGGACACCAACGTGGCCACCCCGGTCTTCGACGGTGCCCGGGAGGAGGAGATCTCCGGTCTGCTCGCGTCGACCCTGCCCAACCGGGACGGCAAGCAGCTGATCGGTTCCTCCGGCAAGGCGCAGCTGTTCGACGGCCGCTCGGGCGAGCCGCTGCCGGACCCGATCGCGGTCGGCTACATCTACATCCTGAAGCTCAACCACCTGGTCGACGACAAGATCCACGCCCGGTCGACCGGTCCGTACTCGATGATCACGCAGCAGCCGCTGGGTGGTAAGGCGCAGTTCGGTGGCCAGCGCTTCGGTGAGATGGAGTGCTGGGCGATGCAGGCGTACGGCGCCGCGTACGCCCTGCAGGAGCTGCTGACGATCAAGTCCGACGACGTCCTCGGCCGGGTGAAGGTCTACGAGGCGATCGTCAAGGGCGAGAACATCCCCGAGCCGGGCATCCCGGAGTCGTTCAAGGTGCTGCTCAAGGAGCTGCAGTCGCTGTGCCTCAACGTCGAGGTGCTCTCCAGCGACGGTGTGGCCCTGGAGATGCGCGAGACCGACGACGAGGTGTTCCGGGCCGCGGAGGAGCTGGGCATCGACCTGTCCCGGCGCGAGCCGAGCTCGGTCGAAGAGGTCTGAGGTGAGCGGTCGGGAGCCGGTCCGCCGGCTCCCGACCCCGCCCGTTAGCTAGGCAGTACAGACGACGACATAGGGGACATAGTGCTCGACGTCAACTTCTTCGACGAGCTGCGCATTGGCCTCGCCACCGCCGACGACATCCGTCAGTGGTCTCACGGCGAGGTCAAGAAGCCCGAGACCATCAACTACCGCACCCTGAAGCCGGAGAAGGACGGGCTCTTCTGCGAGAAGATCTTCGGTCCGCAGCGGGACTGGGAGTGCTACTGCGGTAAGTACAAGCGGGTCCGCTTCAAGGGCATCATCTGCGAGCGCTGCGGCGTCGAGGTGACCCGCTCCAAGGTCCGCCGGGAGCGGATGGGTCACATCGAGCTGGCCGCTCCGGTGACCCACATCTGGTACTTCAAGGGCGTGCCGAGCCGGCTGGGCTACCTGCTGGACCTCGCCCCGAAGGACCTCGAAAAGATCATCTACTTCGCCTCGTACGTCGTGACGAGCGTGGACGCCGAGGCGCGTCACCGTGACCTCTCGACCATCGAGAACGAGATCCTGGCCGAGAAGCGGCAGGCCGAGAACAGCCGCGACTCGGAGATCGAGAAGCGGGCCGCCAAGCTCGAGGCCGACCTGGCCGAGCTGGAGGCCGAGGGCGCGAAGGCGGACGTCCGGCGCAAGGTCAAGGAGGGCGGAGAGCGCGAGATGCGCCAGATCCGCGACCGGGCCCAGCGCGAGATCGACCGCCTCGACGAGGTCCTCGACACCTTCCGCAAGCTCGAGCCGAAGCAGCTGGTCACCGACGAGCTGCTCTACCGCGAGCTCCGCGACCGCTTCGGCGAGTACTTCACCGGCAGCATGGGCGCCGAGGCCATCAAGGCGCTGGTCCAGAACATGGACCTCGCCGCCGAGGCCGAGAGCCTGCGCGAGACCATCCGCTCCGGCAAGGGCCAGCGGAAGATCCGGGCGCTCAAGCGGCTGAAGGTCGTCGCGGCGTTCCAGAACACCCGCAACTCGCCGCTCGGCATGGTGCTGGACTGCGTACCGGTCATCCCGCCGGACCTGCGTCCGATGGTGCAGCTGGACGGTGGCCGCTTCGCGACCTCCGACCTGAACGACCTGTACCGCCGGGTGATCAACCGGAACAACCGCCTCAAGCGGCTGATCGACCTCGGCGCGCCCGAGATCATCGTCAACAACGAGAAGCGGATGCTCCAGGAGGCCGTCGACGCGCTGTTCGACAACGGCCGCCGGGGCCGGCCGGTCACCGGCCCGGGTAACCGCCCGCTGAAGTCGCTCTCCGACATGCTCAAGGGCAAGCAGGGCCGGTTCCGCCAGAACCTGCTGGGCAAGCGCGTCGACTACTCGGGCCGTTCGGTCATCGTGGTCGGCCCGAAGCTCAAGCTGCACCAGTGCGGCCTGCCCAAGCAGATGGCGCTGGAGCTGTTCAAGCCGTTCGTGATGAAGCGGCTGGTCGACCTCAACCACGCGCAGAACATCAAGTCCGCCAAGCGGATGGTCGAGCGGCAGCGGCCGGTCGTGTGGGACGTGCTGGAGGAGGTCATCGGCGAGCACCCGGTCCTGCTGAACCGGGCGCCGACCCTGCACCGGCTGGGCATCCAGGCGTTCGAGCCGCAGCTGGTCGAGGGCAAGGCCATCCAGATCCACCCGCTGGTCTGCACCGCGTTCAACGCCGACTTCGACGGTGACCAGATGGCGGTCCACGTGCCGCTGTCCGCCGAGGCCCAGGCCGAGGCGCGGATCCTGATGCTGTCGTCGAACAACATCCTCAAGCCGGCCGACGGCAAGCCGGTCACCATGCCCACCCAGGACATGGTCATCGGGCTCTACCACCTCACCCACCTCATCCCGGGTGGCAAGGGCGAGGGCCGGGCGTTCAGCTCGGACGCCGAGGCGCGGATGGCGTACGACAACCGCGAGCTGCACCTGCAGACTCCGGTCAAGATCCGGCTGCGGGACGTGGTCGGGGTCGACAACGGCGCCGGCGCCGAGCCGTGGGTCGCGCCCGAGGGCTGGGTCGAGGGCGAGCCGGTGACGGTGGTGACCACCCTGGGCCGGGTCCTGTTCAACGAGACGCTGCCGCCGGGCTACCGCTTCGTGAACTACGAGATCCGCAAGGGCCAGCTCTCCGCGATCGTCAACGACCTCGCCGAGCGCTTCCCGAAGGTGGCCCTCGCGGCCACCCTGGACGGGCTCAAGGAGGCCGGTTTCCACTGGGCCACCTGGTCCGGCGTCACCATCGGCATGGAGGACGTCATCGCTCCGCCGCGCAAGCGGGAGATCCTGGAGCGGTACGAGAAGGAAGCCGACCGGATCGACAAGCAGTACCAGCGTGGTCTGATGACCGCCGAGGAGCGTCGCGGCGAGCTCATCGAGATCTGGACCAAGGCGACCAACGAGGTCGCCAAGGAGATGGACACCGCGCTGCCGCAGGAGAACCCGCTGTGGAAGATGATCAACTCGGGTGCCCGCGGTAACCTGCTCCAGCTCCGGCAGATCGCGGCGATCCGTGGTCTGGTGGCCAACCCGAAGGGTGAGATCATCCCGCGGCCCATCAAGGCCTCGTACCGGGAGGGTCTGTCCGTACTGGAGTACTTCATCTCCACGCACGGCGCCCGGAAGGGTCTCGCGGACACCGCCCTGCGTACCGCCGACTCGGGTTACCTGACCCGTCGTCTGGTGGACGTCTCGCAGGACGTCATCATCCGCGAGGAGGACTGCGGCACCGACCGGGCCATCCCGATGCAGATCGGCCAGCGGCTCGACGGCAAGCTGGTCGTGCACGAGCACGCCGAGACCAGCGTGCACGCCCGTACCCTGGCCGACGACATCAAGGGGCCGGACGGCACCGTGGTGGCCGAGCGGGGTCAGGACGTCAACTCGATCGGGGTCGACCGCATCGTCGCGGCCGGCGTGGAGAGCATCCGGGTGCGCAGCGTGCTCACCTGCGAGTCGAAGCTGGGCGTCTGCGGTGCGTGCTACGGCCGCTCGCTGCCGACCGGCAAGACCGTGGACGTCGGCGAGGCGGTCGGCATCATCGCCGCCCAGTCGATCGGTGAGCCGGGTACCCAGCTGACGATGCGTACCTTCCACACCGGTGGTGTCGCGGGTGAGGACATCACCCAGGGTCTGCCCCGGGTCCAGGAAATCTTCGAGGCCCGGATCCCGAAGGGCAAGGCGCCCATCGCCGACACCCCGGGTCGGATCCGGATCGAGGACGGCGAGCGGTCGCGGAAGATCATCGTGGTGCCGGACGACGGCAGCGACGAGATCGTCTACGACAAGATCTCCAAGCGGGTCCGGCTGCGGGCCCACGACGGCGACCACGTCGAGGTCGGCGAGAAGCTCACCGAGGGCACCATCGACCCGCACGAGCTGCTGCGCATCCTCGGCCCGCGCGCGGTCCAGGTCCACCTGACCCAGGAGGTCCAGGAGGTCTACCGTTCGCAGGGTGTGCTCATCCACGACAAGCACATCGAGATCATCATCCGTCAGATGCTGAAGCGGGTGACGGTCATCGACTCCGGCTCGACCGAGTTCCTGCCGGGCGTGCTGGTCGACCGGGCGCTCTTCGAGTCGGAGAACCGCCGACTCGTCTCCGAGGGCGGCGAGCCCGCCGCGGGTCGCCCGGTGCTGATGGGTATCACCAAGGCCTCGCTGGCCACGGACTCCTGGCTCTCGGCGGCCTCCTTCCAGGAGACCACCCGGGTGCTGACGGACGCGGCGATCCACGCCCGCAGCGACTCGCTGATCGGCCTCAAGGAGAACGTGATCATCGGTAAGCTCATCCCGGCCGGTACGGGCATCAGCAAGTACCGCAACGTCCGGGTCGAGCCGACCGAGGAGGCGAAGGCCAAGGTCTACTCGATGACCGGCTACCCGGAGACCGACTACGGCTTCGGGCCGGCCAGCGGCCAGGCGGTGCCGTTGGACGACTTCGACTTCGGGTCGTACCGCTAAGCACCAGCAACGACGAGGCCCCCGGCACCCGCCGGGGGCCTCGTCGCGTCCGGGGTGGACGAGCTGCCGGGCCGGACCCGGAGGGGCATGATGGTGGGCATGACGATCGTGCCCGGGCAGCTGCCCGTCGCCGAGCAGGGGCCGCGCCATCCGCTCGACCCCGAGCCGGTCCGCTCGACGAAGGCCCGCGCGGTCTTCGCCCTGGGGCTGATCGGGGCGTGCACCGGGCTCTTCGTCGGCGGGGTGGTGCCGTCGACCATCGCCCTGCGGCTCGCCCGGCAGGCCCGGCGGGAGGCGTACGCCTCGGGCGGGTACCTCACCGGCGCGGATCGGCTGCGGCGCGGGGAGCGGCTGGCCTGGACGGGCCTGTTCCTGGTCGCGATCGCGCTGGTCGCGGCCGTGGTGATCGGGGTGGTCCGGCTCGCCGACGCGCCGTTCGGGCACGACTACCCCCCGAACGTCGACTGACCGGGCGGGGGAGGCCGGCCGCGCCCGGCCCCGCCTCGCGCAACTGCGGCGGTAGCCTGGCCCGTGTCCGCCGCACGGCGGACGAGCCACGTCGACAGGAGGCGCTCGTGACGGAACCGGCCCCGCCGCCGGGGGACGACCCGACCCGGTCCGTCACCGGCCCGGACCCTGCCGGGGCGACGTCGGGCAGCGACCCCGCCGGGCAGTGGGCCCCGCAGACCGCGCCGCCCGAGTCCTCGCCGTCGGTGGGCGGGCACCCGCCGATCCGGTCCTCGGCTCCGCCTCCTCCCGGTGTCCCGCCGCACTACCTGGGGTACCCCGTGCCAACCGGGCTCGGGGTACCTCCCCCCGGAGCGCAGCCGCCAGCGTTCGGCGGGTGGGCGCCGCCCGGGGCGTACCCGGGCAACCAGCCGCCGCCCGGGGCGTACCCGGGCAACCAGCCGGCGCCCGGCGGCGGGTGGGCGGCGCCGGGGAGCGCGCCGGTGGGCGGTGGCTGGGCCCCGTCGCCAGCGGTCGGTCACCGACCGGGCGCGGTGCCGCCGCCCCCGCGCGAGGCCCCGCGCCCGCCGAGGCGGGTCGATCCGGTGCCCGGCACCGCGTTCGGGGTGGTTCACCTCGAGGTGCCCCCGGTGACCTCGGGTCTCGCCGTCGGGTCGCTGGTGAGCGGGATCGCCTCGGTCCTGGTATCGCTGCTGGTCTTCTGCTTCGGCATCGCCGGGCCGAGGTACGGGGGTGCCTGGGCCGCCGGGGCGTTCACCGTGCTCGGCGCGCTCGCCGGCGGTGCCGCGATCGTGGCTGGGCTGCTGGCCCGCCGGCAGATCCGCCGGCCGGCGCCGCCGCCGGCGGTCCGCTTCGCCGGGCGCGGCCTGGCCGTGTCGGGCCTCAGTTGCGGGGGAGTCGGGCTGCTGCTCAGCCTGGTCGGGCTCGCGCTGGCGCTGCTGCTGCAGATCGGGTGATCTGCATCACCTTCCCGGCGCCGGGGCGACCCGGAGCGCATCGGGGTCCGGAGGCTGGGCGGAACCGGGGCCGCCGGGCCCACGGGTGGTGCAGCCGGTACACTGGTCGCCGTAGGTGCCCATCAGGGGCGGGTAGGCATGACGTGATCGGCCGGTGGTTCTCCCGGGCCGCTCCGTTTTGACCTGCGCGGCTGTGGTAGGTACTCTTTCCGCTTGTGCCCGGGCGCGCCCGGGCAATCCGCGCGTGCGCTGGAGCCGGTCAGCCGGTGATCGCGCGCTGGCGCGACCATAGCCCCAAGATCTGGCACTCGGAGCGTCGCGTGTCGGTGACAGAAGCCGGTACGACGTGCGAGCGGCGTGCCGGGACCGTGATTCGGGCGACACGCCCGACCGCGGGTGCTGGGACCTCCGCCAGGCGGTCCTGGTTGGAATGTAGGAGAGCCGTCCATCAGGTCGGCTAGAGCAGACGGCGCGGTCGCTTAGCGGCGGCCGAAGGGAGCAGGAACCCGGTGCCCACGATTCAGCAGCTGGTCCGCAAGGGCCGGCAGGCAAAGACGAGTAAGACCAAGACCCCGGCGCTGAAGGGTTCGCCCCAGCGGCGCGGCGTGTGCACCCGCGTGTACACCACCACCCCGAAGAAGCCGAACTCGGCGCTGCGCAAGGTTGCTCGTGTCAAGCTCAGCAGCCAGATCGAGGTGACCGCGTACATCCCAGGTGTCGGTCACAACCTGCAGGAGCACTCGATCGTGCTCGTCCGTGGCGGCCGGGTGAAGGACCTCCCCGGCGTGCGGTACAAGATCGTCCGCGGTTCGCTGGACACCCAGGGTGTCCGCAACCGCAAGCAGGCGCGCAGCCGCTACGGCGCGAAGAAGGAGAAGAGCTGACATGCCGCGTAAGGGACCCGCTCCGCGGAAGCCGCTGGTCGCTGACCCGGTGTACAACTCGCCGTTGGTCACCCAGCTGGTGAACAAGATCCTGCTGCGTGGCAAGCGTCAGCTCGCCGAGCGCATCGTCTACGCCGCGCTCGAAGGCTGCCGGGAGAAGTCCGGCACCGACCCGGTCGTCACCCTGAAGCGGGCGATGGACAACGTCAAGCCGACCCTCGAGGTGCGCAGCCGCCGCGTCGGTGGCGCCACCTACCAGGTTCCGGTCGAGGTCCGGCCGGCCCGCGCGACCACCCTCGGTCTGCGCTGGCTGGTCACCTACTCCCGGGCCCGGCGCGAGAAGACCATGGTCGATCGGCTGATGAACGAGCTGCTGGACGCGAGCAACGGTCTCGGTGCCGCCGTCAAGCGGCGCGAGGACACTCACAAGATGGCCGAGTCCAACAAGGCCTTCGCGCACTACCGCTGGTAACACCCTGGTTCCGGCGCTCACGAGGCGCCGGAACCGCCACCAGTTGTGTCGGGACGACGATAAGTAGGGATTGAAGTGGCCGCCGCAGACGCGCTCGCCAACGTACGCAACATCGGCATCATGGCGCACATCGATGCCGGTAAGACCACCACCACCGAGCGGATCCTGTTCTACACCGGTATCACGTACAAGATCGGCGAAACCCACGAGGGTGCCGCGGTCATGGACTGGATGGAACAGGAGCAGGAGCGCGGTATCACCATCACTTCCGCCGCCACCAAGTGCGAGTGGAAGGGCCACACGATCCAGATCATCGACACGCCCGGCCACGTCGACTTCACGGTCGAGGTCGAGCGGTCGCTGCGGGTGCTGGACGGTGCGGTCGCGGTGTACGACGGCGTCGCCGGCGTGGAGCCGCAGACGGAGAACGTCTGGCGGCAGGCGGACAAGTACAACGTCCCGCGGATGTGCTTCGTCAACAAGATGGACCGGACCGGTGCCGACTTCTTCCGCTCCGTGCAGATGATGATCGACCGACTCAACGCGACTCCGCTGGTGCTGCAGATTCCGATCGGGTCCGAGGCCGATTTCATCGGTGTGGTGGACTTGGTCCAGATGCGGGCCCTCACCTGGCGCGGCGAGACCCAGAAGGGTGAGGACTACGCGGTCGAGGAGATCCCGGCCGACCTCGCCGACTCCGCCGCCGAGTGGCGCGAGAAGCTGCTCGAGACCCTCGCCGACGTCGACGACGCGGTGATGGAGAAGTACCTCGAGGGCGAGGAGATCTCCGTCGAGGAGATCCAGGCCGCCATCCGCCGGGCCACCATCGCCGGCAAGGCCAACCCCGTCTTCACCGGCACCGCCTTCAAGAACAAGGGCATCCAGCCCATGCTCGACGCGGTCGTCGCGTACCTGCCGTCGCCGCTGGACATCCCGGCCATCGAGGGCACCGCGACCGACGGCGAGACCCCGATGCAGCGGAAGCCGTCCACCTCCGAGCCCTTCGCCGGCCTGGCCTTCAAGATCCAGACCGACAAGCACCTCGGCAAGCTCACCTACGTCCGGGTCTACTCTGGCGTGGTCGAGTCCGGGACCCAGGTGGTCAACTCCACCAAGGACCGCAAGGAGCGGATCGGCAAGATCTACCAGATGCACGCCAACAAGCGGGAGGAGCGCAGCTCCGCCAAGGCTGGCGACATCATCGCGGTCCAGGGTCTGAAGCAGACCACCACCGGTGACACCCTCTGCGACTCGGCGAACCCGGTCATCCTGGAGTCGATGACCTTCCCGGAGCCGGTCATCGAGGTCGCCATCGAGCCGAAGACCAAGGCCGACCAGGAGAAGCTCAGCACCGCCATCCAGCGGCTGGCCGAGGAGGACCCGACCTTCCGCGTCAAGCTGGACGAGGAGACCGGCCAGACGGTCATCTCCGGCATGGGCGAGCTCCACCTGGACATCCTGGTCGACCGGATGCGCCGCGAGTTCAACGTCGAGGCGAACATCGGCAAGCCGCAGGTGGCGTACCGCGAGACCATCCGCCGCAAGGTGGAGAAGATCGAGTACACCCACAAGAAGCAGACCGGTGGTTCCGGCCAGTACGCCCGCGTGATCGTGAGCATCGAGCCTCTGCCGCTGGACAACGACTCGCCGACCTACGAGTTCGCGAACGCTGTCACCGGTGGCCGTATCCCCCGGGAGTTCATCCCGTCGGTGGACGCGGGTGCCCAGGACGCCATGCAGTACGGCGTGCTCGCCGGCTTCCCGCTGGTGGGTGTCAAGCTGACGCTGCTCGACGGCCAGTACCACGAGGTCGACTCGTCGGAAATGGCCTTCAAGATCGCCGGCTCGATGGTGATGAAGGAGGCGGCCCGCAAGGCCGACCCCGCACTGCTCGAGCCGATGATGGCTGTTGAGGTCACCACTCCTGAGGAGAACATGGGTGACGTCATCGGCGACCTCAACTCCCGGCGTGGCATCATCCAGGCGATGGAGGAGCGTCACGGCGCCCGCATCGTCCGGGCCCTGGTGCCGCTGTCGGAGATGTTCGGCTACGTCGGCGACCTGCGGTCGAAGACCCAGGGCCGGGCTAGCTACAGCATGCAGTTCGACTCCTACGCCGAGGTTCCGTCCTCGGTGGCCAAGGAGATCATCGCCAAGGCGACTGGTGAGTGACGCTCACCTGAGCTGATCCGATGAGCCGGGGCCGGCCGCGGGAGGATTTTCCCGCCCGCGGCCACCTCGGTCGGGTTGTGTGAATCCGGGCCTGTCGGCTTCATCGCCGCAGAACCCACAAAGCTCTCCGGCCGCCAGGCCGGAAAGGCTGTCGACAGAGTCCTAAGCGCCGACCTGGCGCGCCGGGCGAACGAACCAAGAAAGTCCACAGGAGGACACCAGTGGCGAAGGCGAAGTTCGAGCGGACTAAGCCGCACGTCAACATCGGCACCATTGGTCACATCGACCACGGTAAGACGACGCTGACGGCGGCCATCACCAAGGTCCTGCACGACCGTTACCCGGACCTGAACCCGTACACGCCGTTCGACCAGATCGACAACGCGCCGGAAGAGAAGGCGCGTGGTATCACGATCTCGATCTCGCACGTCGAGTACCAGACCGAGAACCGGCACTACGCGCACGTCGACTGCCCCGGTCACGCCGACTACATCAAGAACATGATCACCGGTGCCGCCCAGATGGACGGCGCGATCCTGGTGGTGGCGGCGACCGACGGCCCGATGCCGCAGACCCGCGAGCACGTGCTGCTGGCCCGCCAGGTTGGCGTGCCGTACATCGTCGTGGCGCTCAACAAGAGCGACATGGTCGACGACGAGGAGCTCCTGGAGCTCGTCGAGCTCGAGGTCCGCGAGCTGCTCTCCTCGCAGGAGTACCCGGGTGACGACCTGCCGGTCGTCCGGGTCTCGGCGCTGAAGGCCCTCGAGGGTGACCCGGAGTGGACCCAGCGTCTGCTCGACCTGATGAGCGCCGTGGACACCGCGATCCCGCAGCCGGAGCGCGAGACCGAGAAGCCGTTCCTCATGCCGATCGAGGACGTCTTCACCATCACCGGTCGTGGCACCGTGGTCACCGGTCGCGCCGAGCGTGGCATCCTCAAGCCGAACGAGGAGGTGGAGATCGTCGGCATCCGCGAGAAGTCGATGAAGACCACCTGCACCGGCATCGAGATGTTCCGCAAGCTGCTCGACGAGGCCCGCGCGGGTGAGAACGTCGGTCTGCTGCTGCGTGGCATCAAGCGCGAGGACGTCGAGCGCGGCATGGTGGTCGTCAAGCCGGGCACCAGCACCCCGCACACGGAGTTCGAGGCGACCGTCTACATCCTCTCCAAGGAGGAGGGCGGCCGGCACACCCCGTTCTTCCAGAACTACCGTCCGCAGTTCTACTTCCGGACCACGGACGTCACCGGCGTCGTCACGCTGCCCGAGGGCACCGAGATGGTCATGCCGGGCGACAACACCACGATGTCCGTGAAGCTGATCCAGCCCATCGCGATGGAGGACAACCTCAAGTTCGCGATCCGGGAGGGTGGCCGTACGGTCGGCGCGGGTCGCGTCACCAAGATCATCAAGTGAGCTGGGTAACCCCGATTAGCGTCGCCGCCGGTCGTGCGGCATACTAGTCAGGTTGCGTAACGACGGTCAGTCGCCTGCGTCCGGTGCATGCTGGACCTCCGGGTGACCGACAGTCTCGCGTAGGGTGGTTGATTTGCCCATGGCGATCAACCACCCTCGCGCGGCGTTCAGGTCGCGGAAACGCGATCGGCGCCATGACCCACCGCGTGGTCGGAAAACCGCTTCGGAGTCCCGGGGCGGAGCCCGGCCCACGGGCGCGACACGCCCGACCGCGGGGGTCGGCGGAAGTGGGCCTGTGCCAGCCGGTGCAGGCGCCCGCAACACAGCGGCATCGAGAGAAGGAACAGAAGCCACCATGGCGGGACAGAAGATCCGCATCCGGCTCAAGGCCTATGACCACGAGGTCGTCGACTCCTCGGCTCGGAAGATCGTCGAGACGGTGACGCGTACCGGGGCGCAGGTCGCTGGCCCGGTGCCGCTGCCCACGGAGATCAACCGTTTCTGCGTTATCCGCTCGCCGCACAAGTACAAGGACTCGCGCGAGCACTTCGAGATGCGCACGCACAAGCGTCTGATCGACATCATCGACCCGACCCCGAAGACGGTCGACTCGCTCATGCGCCTCGACCTGCCGGCTGGCGTCGACATCGAGATCAAGCTGTAGGGACCGGACAAATGGACAGGCAAGTCAAGGGGATCCTGGGCGCAAAGCTCGGCATGACCCAGGTCTGGGACAACAACAAGGTTGTCCCGGTGACCGTGGTTCAGGCCGGCCCGTGCGTCGTGAGCCAGGTTCGTAGCGCCGAGAAGGACGGTTACTCCGCGGTCCAGCTGGCGTATGGGGCCATCAACCCGCGCAAGGTCAAGAAGCCGGTCGCCGGGCACTACGCCAAGGCGGACGTCGCGCCGCGCCGGCACATCGTCGAGCTGCGCACCGCTGACGCCGCGGACTACTCGCTGGGCCAGGAGGTCACGGTCGAGGAGTTCCCGGCCGGCGTCACCATCGACGTCACCGGTAAGACCAAGGGCAAGGGCTTCGCCGGTGCCATGAAGCGGCACGGCTTCCATGGTCTGCGCGCCAGCCACGGTGTCGAGCGTAAGCACCGCTCGCCGGGCTCCATCGGCGGCTGCGCGACCCCGGGCCGCGTCTTCAAGGGCACCCGGATGGCCGGTCGGATGGGTGGCGTGCGCTACACCGTCCAGAACCTGACCGTCCAGGCGGTCGACACCGAGAACAACCTCCTGCTCGTCCGTGGCGCCATTCCCGGCCCCAAGGGCGCGCTGGTCCTGGTCCGCACCGCGGCCAAGACCAAGGCGAAGAAGGGCGGCGTGGCCAAGTGACCACCGTTGACGTCCTCAGCGTTGAAGGCGCCAAGAGCGGCTCGGTCGAGCTGCCGGCCGACATCTTCGACGCCCAGGCCAACATCGCGCTGATGCACCAGGTCGTGGTGGCTCAGCTCGCGGCGGCCCGGCAGGGCACGCACAAGACCAAGACCCGCGGCGAGGTCTCCGGTGGAGGCAAGAAGCCGTACAAGCAGAAGGGCACCGGTCGTGCCCGCCAGGGCTCGACCCGCGCGCCGCAGTTCGCCGGCGGTGGCGTGGTCCACGGCCCGGTTCCGCGCGACTACAGCCAGCGCACCCCGAAGAAGATGAAGGCCGCTGCCCTGCGTGGCGCCCTCTCCGACCGGGCTCGCGCCAGCCAGGTGCACGTCGTCGAGGGGTTCGTCTCCGGCGACAAGCCGTCGACCAAGGCCGCCCTGGCCACGCTGGCGAAGCTGACCGAGGCCCGTCGCGTCCTGGTCGTGCTGAGCAGCACCGACGAGCTGAACTGGGTGTCGCTGCGCAACGAGCCGCGGGTGCACCTGATCGAGGCCGGCCAGCTCAACACGTACGACGTGCTGGTGGCCGACGACGTGGTCTTCACCAAGGAGGCCCTGGACGAGTTCCTGGGCGTTCCCGCCGAGACCACCGAGGAGGGTGGCAAGTGAGCACGATCGCCGATCCGCGCGACATCATCGTCGCGCCGGTCGTCTCGGAGAAGAGCTACAGCGAGCTGAACCGCAACTGGTACACCTTCCTGGTGGACCCGGACGCGAACAAGACCGAGATCAAGATCGCTATCCAGCAGATCTTCAACGTCCGCGTCCTGACGGTCAACACGCTCAACCGCGAGGGCAAGCGCAAGCGGACCAAGACTGGGTTCGGCAAGCGCAAGGACACCAAGCGGGCGATGGTGAAGCTGGCTGACGGTGACCGTATCGAGGCCTTCGGCGGCCCGGTCAGCTGAGGGGTGTAGACAATGGCTATCCGTAAGTACAAGCCGACGACGCCGGGCCGGCGTGGCTCGAGCGTCGCCGACTTCGCCGAGATCACCCGGTCGACGCCCGAGAAGTCGCTGCTGGCTCCGCTGCCGAAGAAGGGCGGTCGCAACGCCCACGGCCGGATCACCGCGCGGCACCACGGTGGCGGCCACAAGCGCCAGTACCGTCTGATCGACTTCAAGCGGGTCGACAAGGACGGCGTGCCGGCGAAGGTCGCCCACATCGAGTACGACCCGAACCGCACCGCGCGCATCGCGCTGCTGCACTACGCCGACGGCGAGAAGCGTTACATCCTCGCGCCGAAGGACCTGAAGCAGGGCGACGCTGTGGAGTCCGGCCCGGGCGCCGACATCAAGCCGGGCAACAACCTGCCGCTGCGCAACATCCCGGTCGGTACCACGATCCACAACGTGGAGCTGCGTCCGGGCGGCGGTGCCAAGCTGGCCCGTTCGGCCGGCGTCGGCATCCAGCTGCTCGGCCGTGAGGGCGCGTACGCGACCCTCCGCATGCCGTCCGGCGAGATCCGGCGGGTCGACGTGCGCTGCCGCGCCAGCATCGGCGAGATCGGCAACGCCGATCAGTCGAACATCAACTGGGGTAAGGCCGGCCGGATGCGGTGGAAGGGCAAGCGCCCGACCGTCCGTGGTGTCGCGATGAACCCGGTCGACCACCCGCACGGTGGTGGTGAGGGTAAGACCTCCGGCGGTCGCCACCCGGTCAACCCGCAGGGTAAGCCCGAGGGCCGCACCCGTCGTAAGGGCCAGCCGAGCGACCGGCTGATCGTCCGCCGCCGCTACGCCACCCGCAAGCGCGGCTAACAGGAGAGCTGACAGATGCCTCGCAGCCTGAAGAAGGGCCCGTTCGTCGACGACCACCTGATCAAGAAGGTGGAGACGCAGAACGACAAGGGCACCAAGAACGTCATCAAGACCTGGTCGCGGCGCTCGACGATCATTCCCGAGATGCTCGGGCACACGATCGCCGTGCACGACGGACGCAAGCACGTCCCGGTGTTCGTGACCGAGGCCATGGTCGGGCACAAGCTCGGCGAGTTCGCGCTGACCCGCACGTTCAAGGGTCACGAGAAGGACGACCGGAAGAGCCGCCGGCGCTGACGCCGCGGGCATACGGATAGAGGAACAAGGGGTTACAGCGATGCCAGGAAAGGGCGACGCTCCGGTGCTTCCGGGCGCGCGGGCGGTTGCGCGGCACGTGCGCATCTCGCCGATGAAGGCGCGCCGGGTGGTCAACCTCGTCCGCGGCCTGCCCGCGAAGGAGGCGCTCACGGTGCTGCAGTTCGCGCCGCAGGCTGCGAGCGAGCAGGTGTACAAGGTGCTCGCGAGCGCGATCGCCAACGCGGAGAACAACGAGCGGCTGGACCCCGATGCGCTGCTCGTCAGCGAGGCGTTCGTCGACGAGGGCCCGACGATGAAGCGGTTCCAGCCGCGGGCGCAGGGCCGGGCGTACCGGATCCGCAAGCGCACCTGCCACATCACCATGGTGGTCGAGGCGGTGGCGCCGGCCGCGCCGAAGAAGTCGGCGAAGAAGGCCGCTCCGGCCAAGCAGGCCGAGGCCGCTGAGGGGCAGAGCACGACGGAGGGTGCCGAGTAATGGGTCAGAAGGTTCACCCCACTGGGTTCCGGCTCGGCATCTCGACCGACTGGAAGTCCCGCTGGTTCGCGGACAAGCTCTACAAGGACTACATCGGCGAGGACGTCAAGATCCGCCGGATGATGTCCAAGGGCCTGGAGCGCGCCGGCATTTCCAAGGTCGACATCGAGCGCACCCGGGACCGGGTCCGCGTCGACATCCACACCGCCCGGCCGGGCATCGTCATCGGCCGTAAGGGTGCGGAGGCCGACCGGATCCGGGGCGAGCTGGAGAAGCTCACCGGCAAGCAGGTTCAGCTGAACATCATCGAGGTGAAGAACCCCGAGTCGGACGCGCAGCTGGTCGCCCAGGGCGTCGCCGAGCAGCTGTCCAGCCGGGTCAGCTTCCGTCGGGCCATGCGCAAGGCGATGCAGTCCGCGATGAAGAACCCGGTCTGCAAGGGCATCCGGGTGCAGGTCTCGGGCCGTCTCGGCGGCGCCGAGATGAGCCGGACCGAGTTCTACCGCGAGGGCCGGGTTCCGCTGCACACGCTGCGGGCCAACATCGAGTACGGCTTCTTCGAGGCCCGTACCACCTTCGGCCGGATCGGCGTGAAGGTCTGGATCTACAAGGGCGACGCCGTCCCGGGCCGGGAGGCCCCGGCCGAGGCCGGTCCGTCCCGCCCGCGCCGTGACCGCGGTGACCGCCCTGAGCGGCCGCGCCGTGGCCGGTCGGGTTCGTCTGGCACGACCGCCGGTGGCACCGAGGCCGGCCGGGCTGCGACCACCGTCGCGCAGCAGGCCGAGACGCCGAGCGGCGAGCCGGTGGACGCCGGCGCTGTCGCCGCGACCGCGTCCGCTCCGGCCGCCACTCAGCCGGCAGAAACGCAGCAGGAGGGCTGACAGATGCTGATGCCGCGCAAGCCCCCGAAGGGCTTCCGCAAGCCGCACCACCCGGACCGCCACGGCGCGTCCAAGGGCGGCAACCGGGTGGTGTTCGGCGAGTTCGGGATCCAGGCTCTCGAGCCGGCGTACGTGACCAACCGTCAGATCGAGTCGGCGCGTATCGCGATGACCCGCCACATCAAGCGTGGTGGCAAGGTCTGGATCACGATCTTCCCGGACCAGGCCCTCACCAAGAAGCCGGCGGAAACCCGGATGGGTTCCGGTAAGGGTTCGCCCGAGTGGTGGGTCGCGAACGTCAAGCCGGGGCGGGTTCTCTTCGAGATGTCGTTCCCGAACGAGCAGATCGCGCGAGAGGCGATGCGTCGCGCGATCCACAAGCTCCCGATGAAGTGCCGCATTGTTACGCGCGAAGTGGGTGAATCCTGATGGCAGCGGGCGTCAAGGCCTCCGAGCTGCGTGAGCTCTCCGAGGAGGAGCTGGTCACGAAGCTGCGCGAGGCGAAGGCGGAGCTGTTCAACCTCCGCGTGCAGGCCGCAACCGGGCAGCTGGACAACAACCGGCGGCTGCAGGTCATCCGTCGGGAGATCGCCCGGATCTACACGATCATGCGTGAGCGTGAGCTGGGTCTCTCGGCCGCGCCGACTGAGGTGACTGCATCATGAGTGAGAACACCACCACCGCCACCGCGCGGGCCCGCCGCAAGGTGCGTGAGGGCCTCGTGGTCAGCGACAAGATGGACAAGACCGTCGTGGTCGAGGTCGAGGACCGGGTCAAGCACGCGCTGTACGGCAAGATCATGCGCCGGACCAGCAAGCTGAAGGTGCACGACGAGCAGAACTCGGCCGGCATCGGCGACCGGGTCCTGATCATGGAGACCCGGCCGCTGTCCGCCACCAAGCGGTGGCGGCTCGTGGAGATCCTCGAGAAGGCCAAGTAGCGAAGGCTCGAGCTCGGCCGGTATCGGTCGGGCGCAGGTTCCGCCAGGCTCCGGCCGCCCCGTGAAGGCGGCCGGAGAACCGGCAGACATAGGAGATAGACGTGATTCAGCAGGAGTCGCGACTGCGCGTCGCCGACAACACGGGTGCCCGGGAGATCCTGTGCATCCGGGTTCTCGGCGGCTCCGGTCGGCGCTACGCGAGCATCGGCGACGTCATCGTGGCCACGGTCAAGGACGCGATCCCCGGTGCCGGCGTGAAGAAGGGCGACGTCGTCAAGGCCGTCGTCGTTCGCACCGCCAAGGAGAGGCGGCGGCCGGACGGCTCGTACATCCGCTTCGACGAGAACGCCGCCGTCATCATCAAGGACGGTGGGGACCCGCGTGGTACCCGTATCTTCGGCCCGGTTGGTCGGGAGCTGCGGGACAAGCGGTTCATGAAGATCATCTCTCTCGCGCCGGAGGTGTTGTGACCGTGAAGGTCAAGAAGGGCGACACGGTCGTCGTCATCGCCGGCAAGGACAAGGGTGCCAAGGGCAAGGTCATCGCGGCCTACCCGCGGCAGGACAAGGTCCTGGTCGAGGGCGTGAACCGGGTCAAGAAGCACACCCGCATCAGCACCACCCAGCGTGGCGCCAAGACCGGTGGCATCGTCACCCAGGAGGCCCCGATCCACGTCTCGAACGTGATGGTCATGGACTCCGACGGCAAGCCGACCCGCGTCGGTTACCGGATCGACGACAACGGCCAGAAGGTCCGCATCGCGCGTAGCACCGGTAAGGACCTGTGATGACCACGGCTACCGAAACGAAGACCATGCCGCGCCTCAAGGAGCGGTACCGCAGCGAGATCGCGGCCGAACTGCAGAAGCAGTACAGCTACGGCAACCCGATGCAGGTGCCGCGGCTGGTCAAGATCGTCGTCAACATGGGTGTCGGCGAGGCCGCCCGGGACGCCAAGCTGATCGACGGCGCGGTCCGCGACCTGGCCACGATCACCGGCCAGAAGCCGCAGGTGCGGCGGGCGACCAAGTCCATCGCGCAGTTCAAGCTCCGCGAGGGCATGCCGATCGGCGCGAAGGTCACCCTGCGGGGCGACCGGATGTGGGAGTTCCTGGACCGGCTGCTGTCGATCGCGCTGCCGCGTATCCGCGACTTCCGTGGCCTGGATGGGCGCAAGCTCGACGGGCACGGCAACTACACGTTCGGTCTGACCGAGCAGTCGGTGTTCCACGAGATCGACCAGGACAGGATCGATCGCCAGCGGGGCATGGACATCACGGTGGTCACGACCGCCACGACCGACGACGAGGGCCGGGCGCTGCTCAAGCTCCTGGGCTTCCCGTTCAAGGAGAACTGAGATGGCCAAGAAGGCGCTGATCCTCAAGGCGGCCGCGAAGCCGAAGTTCTCGGTTCGCGCGTACACCCGCTGCCAGCGGTGCGGGCGTCCGAAGGCGGTCTACCGCAAGTTCGGTCTCTGCCGGGTGTGTATCCGGGAGATGGCCCACCGCGGTGAGCTGCCCGGCGTGTCCAAGGCTTCCTGGTAATTAGCCCGGCGCGCTTCGCGCGTCAGCTGAACTGTCTCTTCGCCGCAGGCCCCGGGCCTGGCCCGGGGAACCGCGGCGAGAAAGGTTGACGAATTTCATGACGATGACCGACCCGATCGCAGACATGCTCACGCGTCTGCGTAACGCCAACCAGGCGTACCACGACCGGGTGACGATGCCCTACTCGAAGATCAAGGCGAACATCGCCGAGGTCCTCAAGGCCGAGGGTTACATCGCCACCTGGTCGGTCGAGGAGCCCGAGGAGGGCGCCGTCGGCAAGCGACTGGTCGTCGAGCTGAAGTACGGCCAGAACCGGGAGCGGAGCCTGGCCGGCATCAAGCGTGTGTCCAAGCCCGGTCTGCGGGTTTACGCCAAGTCGGACGGGCTCCCGCGGGTGCTCGGCGGGCTGGGCGTGGCGATCATTTCGACGTCCCAGGGGCTGCTCACCGACCGGCAGGCCCGCAAGCGGAGCGTTGGCGGGGAAGTCCTCGCCTTCGTCTGGTAACGGGAGACAGGTAGAAATGTCGCGTATTGGACGTAAGTCGATCCCGGTGCCTGCCGGCGTCGACATCACGATCGACGGCCAGACCGTCAAGGTCAAGGGCCCGAAGGGCGAGCTGAGCCACGTGCTGGCCGAGCCGATCACGGCGGAGCGGGGCGAGGACGGTGCGCTGCACGTCAACCGGCCGAACGACGAGCGCAAGGCCAAGGAACTGCACGGCCTGAGCCGTACGCTGGTTGCCAACATGATCGTCGGGGTGACCGAGGGCTACCGCAAGAGCCTGGAGATCGCCGGTACCGGTTACCGCGTGACCGCCAAGGGCAAGGACCTGGAGTTCGCGCTCGGGTTCTCGCACCCGGTCCTCGTGCCGGCACCGGACGGCATCACCTTCACGGTGGAGAAGCCGACGCTGTTCCACGTGGCCGGCATCGACAAGCAGCAGGTCGGCGAGATCGCCGCCAACATCCGGAAGATCCGCCCGCCGGAGCCCTACAAGGGCAAGGGCGTCAAGTACCAGGGCGAGGTCATCCGCCGCAAGGCTGGAAAGGCAGGTAAGAAGTGAGCGCCACGCTGCTCAAGCGCCGCCGCGGCGTCGCCGCCAAGCGTGCCGTCGGGCGTGCGCGTCGGCACTTCCGGGTCCGCAAGAACATCAGCGGCACCCCCGAGCGCCCCCGCCTGGTGGTCACCCGTTCGCTGCGGCACGTCGTCGCCCAGATCGTGGACGACACCAAGGGGCACACCCTGGCGTCGGCCTCGACCATGGACGCCTCGCTCCGCGGCGCCGAGGGTGACAAGAGCGCCCTGGCCGGCAAGGTCGGCGCCCTGCTCGCCGAGCGCGCCAAGGCCGCCGGCGTCTCGAAGGTCGTCTTCGACCGTGGTGGCAACCGGTACGCGGGGCGGGTCGCCGCGCTTGCCGACGCCGCCCGCGAAGCCGGGCTCGAGTTCTAGAAACCCCGTCACGAGAGAGAAGGAAGGCTGCTGATGCCAGGTCAACAGCGCCGTGGCGGCGGGTCCGGTGGCAACGAGGGTGGTCGCCGCGACAACCGCCGTGAGGGCGGCCGCGGAAACGCGCCCGTCGAGAAGACCCCGCACCTCGAGCGGGTCGTCGCGATCAACCGCGTCGCCAAGGTCGTGAAGGGTGGTCGTCGCTTCAGCTTCACCGCCCTGGTGATCGTGGGCGACGGCGACGGCACCGTCGGTGTGGGCTACGGAAAGGCCAAGGAGGTGCCCGCGGCGATCGCCAAGGGTGTCGAGGAGGCCAAGAAGCACTTCTTCAAGGTGCCGCGGATCGGCGCCTCGATCCCGCACCCGGTGCAGGGCGAGGACGCGGCCGGTGTGGTGCTGCTCAAGCCGGCCTCGGCCGGTACGGGTGTCATCGCCGGCGGTCCGGTGCGTGCCGTCCTGGAGTGCGCGGGCATCCACGACGTGCTCTCCAAGAGCCTCGGCTCGTCCAACCCGATCAACATCGTGCACGCCACGGTGGCGGCCCTGAAGGCGCTGGAGTCGCCGGAGGCGGTCGCGGCCCGTCGTGGTCTGCCGGTCGAGGACGTCGCGCCGGCCGCCATGCTGGCGTCGCGGGCGGGGGTGGCTTCCTGATGGCGCGCCTGAAGGTCACCCAGCTCCGGTCCGACATCGGGGCCAAGAAGAACCAGCGTGACTCGCTGCGTTCGCTCGGTCTCAAGCGGATCAACGACGTGGTGGTCAAGGAGGACCGGCCGGAGATTCGCGGCATGATCTTCGCGGTCAACCACCTCGTGAAGGTCGAGGAGGTCGAGTAATGACGATCAAGGTCCACCACCTGCGTCCGGCGCCCGGTGCCAAGACCGACAAGACCCGCGTGGGTCGCGGTGAGGGCTCCAAGGGCAAGACCGCCGGTCGCGGTACCAAGGGTTCCAAGGCCCGGAAGAACATCTCGGCGGCGTTCGAGGGTGGGCAGATGCCCATCCACATGCGCCTGCCGAAGATGAAGGGCTTCAAGAACAAGTTCAAGGTCGTCTTCCAGGTGGTCAACCTGGACCGGCTCGCCGAGCTCTTCCCGAACGGCGGCCAGGTCGGCCCGATCGAGCTGGTCGAGGCCGGCGCGGTCCGCAAGGGCCAGCCGGTCAAGGTGCTCGGCACGGGCGACCTCGGCGGGGTGTCTCTCCAGGTCTCGGCGCACGCGTTCAGCGCCTCGGCCAAGGAGAAGATCGCCGCCGCCGGTGGCTCCGTCACCGAGCTGTAGGGCACGATCCGAGGCGCCCGCCCAGTTGTCCGTGACTGGGCGGGCGCCTCGGTCTCCCCGGCGAATGTGGGCCGGGTAACATCGGATTCGTTTTTATGTAGCCGGGCGCATCTGCCCCGGTAGGGATCGGGCTGTTAGAGTCCCTTCCCAGCCATGGATATCGGGCACTCGCCCGGCACCCAAACCGCCCCGCCCGGATCGTCCCGGCGGCCCGCGTCGCGCAGGAGGAAGAAGTTGCTGTCCGCCTTTCTCAGTGCGTTCCGTACGCCTGACCTGCGCAAGAAGCTGCTGTTCACAGTAGGCATCATCGCGGTCTACCGGCTCGGCGCCACGCTGCCCAGCCCAGGCGTCTCGTACGGCAACGTCCAGAAGTGTCTCGACATCATCCAGGGCGGCGGCACCGGGGTGCTGAACCTGCTGGATCTCTTCTCCGGCGGGGCGCTGCTGCAGCTCTCGGTCTTCGCGCTGGGCATCATGCCCTACATCACCGCGTCGATCATCCTGCAGCTGCTGACGGTGGTCATTCCGCGGCTGGAGCAGCTCCGCAAGGAGGGTCAGGCCGGCCAGGCGAAGATCACCCAGTACACCCGGTACCTGACCCTGGGTCTGGGCGTCCTGCAGTCCTCCGCGTTCGTGGCGCTGGCCCGCTCCGGGCAGCTGTTCCAGAACCGCTGCGACCAGTTCCCGATCATCCCCCGGGACACCGGCATCCCGGACTGGCTGACCCTGGGCCTCCTGGTCATGACCATGACCGCTGGCACCGGTGTGGTGATGTGGCTCGGTGAGCTGATCACCGACCGCGGCGTCGGCAACGGCATGTCGGTCCTGATCTTCACCTCGATCGCCGCCCGGCTCCCCAGCGAGGGCTGGAAGATCAAGACCACCAAGGGCTGGGGGATGTTCTTCCTCGTCATCGCCCTGGTCCTGCTGGTCATCTGCGCGGTCACCTTCATCGAGCAGGCCCAGCGCCGGATCCCGGTGCAGTACGCCAAGCGCATGATCGGCCGGCGGATGTACGGCGGCACGTCCACCTACATCCCGCTGAAGGTGAACCAGGCCGGCGTTATCCCGGTCATCTTCGCCTCGTCGCTGCTCTACCTGCCGACGCTCGCCCTCCAGTTCTTCGACCAGACCAACCCGGGCAAGACCCAGGCCTGGATCCAGAACCACATCGTGAAGGCCAGCGCGCCGGAGCACATCGCGGTCTACTTCCTGCTGATCGTCTTCTTCACGTACTTCTACGTGTCGATCACGTTCAACCCGACCGAGGTCGCGGACAACATGAAGAAGTACGGCGGCTTCGTGCCGGGCATCCGCCCCGGCAAGCCGACCGCCGAGTACCTCGACTTCATCCTCAGCCGGATCACCCTGCCGGGCGCGCTCTACCTGGGCATCATCGCGATCCTGCCGAACTTCTTCTTCATCTGGCTCGACAACCAGCAGTTCCAGAACTTCCCGTTCGGCGGCACCGCTGTGCTCATCATGGTCGGCGTCGGTCTGGAGACCGTGAAGCAGATCGAGAGCCAACTCATGCAGCGGAACTACGAAGGGTTCCTGCGGTAGATGCGACTCGTTCTGGTTGGCCCGCCGGGCGCGGGCAAGGGCACACAGGCGGAGTTCATCGCCGCGCACCTCTCCGTGCCGAAGATCTCGACGGGCGACATCTTCCGAGCCAATGTCTCCCAGGGCACGCCCCTGGGGGTCGAGGCGAAGCGCTACATGGACGCCGGCAAGCTCGTCCCGGACGAGGTCACCATCAACATGGTGCGCGACCGGCTCGCCGAGCCCGACGCCAGCGAGGGTTTCCTGCTCGACGGCTTTCCGCGTACGACGCCGCAGGCCGCCGCGCTGGACAAGCTTCTCGCTGACCTCGGCACCGCGCTTGACCTGGTGCTGGAGTTGGTGGTCGACGACGACGAGGTGATCCGGCGGCTCTCCGGCCGGCGGACCTGCCGCGGCTGCGGCAAGATCTGGCACGTCGAGTTCGACGCCACCACGCGGGACGGGATCTGCGACCGCTGCGGCGGGGAGTTGTTCCAGCGGGACGACGACAAGCCGGAGACCATCGCGGCCCGCCTCCGGGAGTACGCGGAGAAGACCGCGCCGCTGGTCGACTACTACGGCGCCCAGGGCAAGCTGGTCGGCATCGACGCGACCGGGCCGGTGGAGGACGTCACCGTCCGTGCCATCGACGCCCTGCGGTCGTACAGCGGCTGACTGACGTCCCGCCGGATCTCCGACGGATAGAGTGCGAACAGCGGGGTACGTCCGACGTGCCCCGCTGTTCCGCGCAACGAAAGGTAACGCCACCCATGCGTCGTCCCCAGCTGGACATCCAGCTGAAGACCCCGGACCAGATCGAGATGATGCGGGCCGCCGGTCTGGTGGTCGCCCGTGCGCTGCGGCTGATGCGGGAGGCGGTCGCCCCCGGCGTGAGCACCGCCGACCTGGATGCGATCGCCGAGTCCACCATCCGCGAGGCGGGCGCGACCCCGTCGTTCAAGGGCTACCACGGCTATCCGGCGTCGATCTGCTCCTCGGTGAACGAGCAGGTGGTACACGCCATCCCCTCGCCGAAGCAGGTGCTCCGTGACGGCGACCTGATCTCGATCGACTGCGGCGCGGTGCTGAACGGGTGGCACGGCGACGCGGCCATCACCGTCGGAGTCGGCGAGACCGACCCGGCCCTGCTCAAGATGGCTGCGGTCGCCGAGGACGCGATGTGGGCCGGGATCGCCGCCGCCGCCCGCGGCGCGGCGAGTGGGAAGGGGCGGCTCACCGACATCTCGCACGCGGTGGAGCACGCGGTCCGCAAGGCCGGGCGGTACGGCATCGTCGACGGGTACGGCGGGCATGGCATCGGCACCGAGATGCACCAGGATCCGCACGTGCTCAACCACGGCCGCCCGGGCAAGGGCCCCCGGCTGGTGCCGGGCATGGCGTTGGCCATCGAGCCGATGATCACGATGGGTTCGCCACGCACCGTCGAGCTGGCCGACGGGTGGACGGTGGTGACCCGGGACGGGTCGATGGCGGTGCACGTCGAGCACTCGATGGCCCTGCTGAAGGACGGCGTGTGGGTGCTGACGGCCGAGGACGGCGGCCGGGCCCGGCTCGGCGACCTGGTCACTTCCCGTCAACCGGCGAGCTCTCCGGCCGTCTGATCAGCCCCGCGCGGCCCGATCCGTTTGCGCCGTCGGGTCCCTAGGGCGTCGACTGCGCGGTTCCGCCCCGGTTGCACACCCCTGTCGTGCTCGCCGACGGCTGAGCCGTTTGGTTCGGTAGGGGGCCCTGACGGCAAGTGGTGTGCCGATGTCATGCTTGCCGTCATGGACGGGCGGAGTGGGATGCGGGCGGCCGACGCCGACCGTGAGGCCACGGCGGAGCGGCTTCGGGTGGCCCTGGAGGAGGGCCGGCTCAACCTGCACGAGTACGACGAACGCCTGGGCCGGGCCTACGGTGCGAAGACGTACGGCGATCTGGACGCGGTGCTGGCGGACCTGCCCGGGCCTGCGCCGGCCGAGCGGTCGGCCCTGGCGCCCGTGCAGCGCGGCACCGAGCCCGCCCCGGTGCCCGAGGACGAGCCGGTGGCGGCGCCGGCCGCCAGCGCGACCCGGTGGCTGATCGAGGCGTGGCTGCCCTGGCTGCGGGTGGCCGGGATCCTGACCGCGGTCTGGCTGTTCTCCTGTCTCGGCGCGCGGGAGCTGTTTTTCTACTGGCCGGTCTGGGCGCTCGGCCCCTGGGGTTTTGTGCTGCTGATGCGTACTGCGGGCGGCCTGGCCACCGGCGAGCCCCGACGCGCGGCCGAGCGCCGGGAGCACCGGGAGGCGGAGCGCCAGGAACGACGGGAGGACCGTCGGGAGCGGCGGGAGACGGAGCGCCGGGAGCGGCGGGAGGCCCGTCGGGAGCGGCGGGCGGGTGACGCGGGGGACCGGTAGCGGCAGCCCCCGCGACAGGCGCCGATGTGGCTGGCGTCACAACAGCCCGGCGCGGCTTGACGGATTTCCACTCGCCGCGTGGCCGGATGCTCGGTCGGTTTGGCGACGGCCCGCAGGCGGGCGTACACTTTTGGATCGGCGCACAGCGTCCACTCCGGCATGCCCACCAGCGCTTCGGTGGGATTCGGAGCCGCGGCTGGCGCGGGTTCTCTGATCTTGGTCAGTTCACCCGTGTAAGACGTTGTGGGCCGTCCGGAAGCAACCGACGTCAGGACAGCGGAGGACATGCCGAAAAAAGACGGAGCCATCGAGATCGAGGGTCGGGTCATCGAGCCCCTGCCGAACGCCATGTTCCGCGTGGAGCTCGCGAACGGCCACAAGGTGCTGGCTCACATCAGCGGCAAGATGCGGCAGCACTACATCCGCATCCTGCCTGAAGACCGGGTCGTCGTCGAACTCTCGCCGTACGACCTGACCCGCGGGCGCATCGTCTACCGCTACAAGTAATCCTGACGACGGCCGGGACGTCCCGTGTCCGTCTTCGACGTCCGGCGTCGCGCATCGTCGCGCCTCCGGGCCAGATGGGAAGTAAGGCAACCGTGAAGGTCAAGCCGAGCGTCAAGAGGATCTGCAACAAGTGCCGGGTGATCCGCCGGCACGGCCGGGTCATGGTCATTTGCCAGGACCCGCGCCACAAGCAGCGCCAGGGCTGAACCAGTCCCACCGGCCGTGACACGGCCGGTCGGATTCGGTCCGGGCCGCAGATCCTGACAACATCATCAGCTCGTCCCAGCCGCGAGCGGTACGCATTGCGTACTCCCCTCGTGGTTGACCCCCGGTCGGAGGCCGGGGCCCGCTCGGGCAGCGACCGAACCCGGTCGCCGGCGCGGATCGCGCCGGAAGGACAGGGCCGGTCGGTAGCGGGGTGGGACGGGTCCACACCTCCGCCACAACATCACGAGGAGTACGCCCGCACATGGCACGTCTAGTCGGCGTGGATCTCCCCCGCGAGAAGCGGATGGAGATCGCGCTCACCTACATCTTCGGGGTCGGCCGCACCCGCGCCCTGGAGACGCTCGCCGCCACCGGCATCTCGCCGGACAAGCGCGCTCGGGACCTCACGGATGAGGAGCTGGTCCAGCTCCGTAATCACATCGAGGGCAACTACAAGGTTGAAGGTGACCTGCGCCGCGAGGTCGCCGCTGACATCCGCCGCAAGGTCGAGATCGGCTGCTACGAGGGCATCCGGCACCGCCGGGGCCTGCCCGTGCGTGGCCAGCGGACCAAGACCAACGCGCGGACCCGGAAGGGCCCGAAGCGGACCGTCGCCGGCAAGAAGAAGCCCGGCAAGAAGTAATTAGGAGCGCACAGACTTATGCCACCGAAGGCTCGTGCCGGGGCCGCCGTCAAGAAGGTCCGGCGCAAGGAACGCAAGAACGTCGCCCACGGGCAGGCGCACATCAAGAGCACCTTCAACAACACCATCGTGTCCATCACGGACCCGACCGGTGCTGTCATCTCCTGGGCCTCCGCCGGACAGGTGGGCTTCAAGGGCTCCCGCAAGTCGACTCCGTTCGCCGCGCAGCTGGCCGCCGAGGCCGCCGCGCGTCGGGCCATGGAGCACGGCATGCGCAAGGTCGACGTGTTCGTCAAGGGCCCCGGCTCCGGCCGGGAGACCGCGATCCGTTCGCTGCAGGCCGTCGGGCTGGAGGTCGGGCAGATCTCCGACGTCACCCCGCAGCCGCACAACGGGTGCCGTCCGCCGAAGCGTCGCCGGGTCTGAGAGGTAGAGAGAGATGGCTCGTTACACCGGTGCTGACTGCCGCCGTTGCCGGCGGGAGAAGATGAAGCTGTTCCTCAAGGGCAGCAAGTGCGATGGCCCGAAGTGCCCGTTCGAGTCCCGGCCGTTCCCGCCCGGGCAGCACGGCCGCGGCCGCACCAAGGAGACGGAGTACCTGCTCCAGCTCCGCGAGAAGCAGAAGGCCCGCCGGGTCTACGGCGTGCTGGAGAAGCAGTTCCGCGGTTACTACGAGGAGGCCGTGGCCAAGCCGGGCAAGACCGGTGAGGTCCTCCTGCAGATCCTCGAGTCGCGGCTGGACAACGTGGTCTACCGGGCCGGCTACGCCAAGTCCCGGGACATGGCCCGTCAGCTGGTCAAGCACGGTCACCTCACGGTGAACGGCAAGAAGGTCGACATCCCGTCGTTCCGGGTCAAGGAGCACGACATCGTCGAGGTGCGTGCGAAGAGCAAGGAACTCACCCCGTTCCTGGTGGCGCAGGGTGAGGCCGGCTCGCGGACCGTCCCGGCGTGGCTGGAGGCCATTCCGAGCCAGCTGAAGATCCTTGTGCACTCGCTCCCGGCCCGCCAGGTGATCGACACCCAGGTCCAGGAGCAGCTGATCGTCGAGCTCTACTCCAAGTAAGGGCTCGTTGCGGTGGTCCGCCCCGCCCGGGGCGGGCCACCGGAACAGTTTGTGTCGTGGGCGTCATATGGCGGGCGCCCCGGAAGAGAAGAGAAAAGATGCTCATCAGCCAGCGACCGACCCTCTCCGAGGAGTCGATCAACGAGACCCGGTCCCGGTTCACCATCGAGCCGCTGGAGCCGGGCTTCGGCTACACCCTGGGCAACTCGCTGCGGCGTACGCTGCTGTCGTCCATCCCGGGTGCGGCCGTCACCTCGATCAAGATCGACGGTGTGCTGCACGAGTTCACCACGATCCCCGGGGTCAAGGAGGACGTGGTCGAGCTCGTCATGAACATCAAGGAGCTCTGCGTCAGCTCCGAGCACGACGAGCCGGTCAGCATGTACCTGCGCAAGCAGGGCCCGGGCGACGTGACCGCCGGTGACATCCAGCCCCCGGCCGGTGTCTCGGTGCACAACCCGGACCTGAAGCTCGCCACCTTGAACGGCAAGGGCCGGCTCGACATGGAGCTGACCGTCGAGCGGGGCCGGGGCTATGTCACGGCGGCGCAGAACAAGCAGGCGGGCGCCGAGATCGGCCGGATCCCGGTCGACTCGATCTACTCGCCGGTGCTCAAGGTGACGTACCGCGTGGAGGCGACCCGCGTCGAGCAGCGGACCGACTTCGACCGGCTGATCATCGACGTCGAGACCAAGCCGTCGATGGGCCCGCGTACCGCGCTGGCCTCGGCCGGCTCGACGCTGGTGGAGCTGTTCGGGCTGGCCCGGGAGCTGGACGAGACCGCCGAGGGCATCGACATCGGGCCGTCCCCGCAGGACGCCCAGCTGGCGGCGGACCTGGCTCTGCCGATCGAGGAGCTGGACCTCACCGTCCGCTCCTACAACTGCCTCAAGCGCGAGGGCATCAACTCCGTTGGTGAGCTGATCGGGCGTACCGAGGCGGACCTCCTCGACATCCGGAACTTCGGTCAGAAGTCGATCGACGAGGTCAAGATGAAGCTCGCCGGGATGGGCCTGGGGCTGAAGGACTCGGCTCCGAACTTCGACCCGGCGCACGTCGTGGACGCCTTCGGCGAGGCCGACTACGACACCGACGACTACCGCGAGACCGAGCAGCTCTAAGTCCGGCTGCCGCCACATCTGAGGAGCACCAACAATGCCCACGCCCACCAAGGGCCCCCGCCTCGGCGGCAGCCCCGCGCACGAGCGGCTGATGCTGGCCAACCTGGCCATGTCGCTGTTCCAGCACGGCAAGATCCAGACCACCGAGACGAAGGCCCGGCGGCTGCGTCCGCTGGCCGAGCAGCTGATCACCAAGGCCAAGCGCGGCGACCTCGCCTCGCGTCGGCGGGTGCTGGCCGTCGTCAAGGACAAGGACGTGGTCTACACCCTGTTCGACCAGATCGCGCCCCGGTACGCCAACCGCAACGGTGGCTACACCCGGATCGTGAAGACCGGTCCGCGCAAGGGTGACGCCGCTCCGATGGCGATCATCGAGCTGGTGGAGGAGCTTCAGGTCGCCGAGCCGAAGGCGAACAAGAAGACCGCCGCCCGCAAGGCCGCGCAGCAGGACAAGGTCGAGGCGCTGGCCCCGGCCGAGGAGACCCCGGCGGCCCCGGCCGACCAGGACTCCGAGCCGCCGGTGCACGCCTCCGGCGACACCGCCCAGGCGCGCGAGGACGACGACGAGGCCACCGAGAAGAAGGCCTGAGCAGAGTCAGCATCGTCGGGCCCGGCACCCCTGTCTGGGGTGCCGGGCCCGACGGCGTCAACGGGAGGTACGAGGTGGACGAGCGGACCCGGCTGCGGCTGGACGTCTCGTACGACGGCACCGACTTCTCCGGCTGGGCCGCCCAGCCCGCCCGGCGTACCGTCGCCGGGATGCTCGTCGAGACGCTGGACCTGGTCCTCGGCGCGGGCACCGCGACCGGGCTGACCGTGGCCGGCCGGACCGACGCCGGCGTGCACGCCACCGGCCAGGTCTGCCACCTCGACCTGCCGGCCGAGGTCTGGCGGCAGCACGAGGGAAGGCTGCTGCGCCGGCTGGCCCGGCTGCTCCCGCCCGACGTGCGGGTACGCGCGATGGCTGAGGTGCCCGCCGACTTCGACGCCCGCTTCTCGGCCACCTTCCGCCGCTACGAGTACCGGGTCACCGACGCCCCCTGGGGTGCCGAGCCGCTGCGCCGGACGGACACCCTGGCCTGGCCGAGGCCGCTCGACGTGGCGGCGCTGAACGACGCGGCGGCCGGCCTGGTCGGGGAGCACGACTTCGCCGCGTACTGCCGGCGCAAGGAGAACGCCACCACCCTGCGTGAGGTGACCCGGCTGGACTGGCGGCGGGACCCGGACGGCATCCTCGTCGCCACCGTGCAGGCCGACGCGTTCTGTCAGAACATGGTGCGCAGCCTGGTCGGCGCGATGCTGGTCGCCGGGGACGGCCGTCGGCCCGTCGAGTGGCCGGCCGGCCTGCTGACCCGCCGGGAACGGTCCAGTGAGGTCACCGTCGCGCCGGCACACGGGCTGGCCCTGGTCGAGGTCGGCTACCCGGCGGACCCCGCCGAGTACGCGCGCCGCGCCGTGCTCACCCGCCGGCTCCGCGTGCCGGTCGCCGAGGGCTGACCGCACCGGCACCACCGCCGACGACGGGTCCGCGTGAGTTGACCACAAGGGCCCGCCGTCCCGTTGTGGACGACGGGCCCCCGCGTCAGGGTCAGTTACCGGACGGGCCGCCCTGGCTCGCGATGCCGTCCGTCGGGCCCGCGGTGGGCTGGCTGGCCACCCCGCCGTTCGCCCGCCGATCCAGCACGCTGCGGTTCAGGTAGACCTCGATCATGTCGTACAGGATGTCGCGGCTCTTGGCGTCGGTGGAGCTGATCCGTTCGCCGTCGACCCGGGTGACCATGCAGTAGGCGATGTAGTGGCCGCGTACCTGCCAGCCGACCCGCGCCGCGGCCCGGGTCACGGACTCGGTGTCGCTGCCGGCGGCCAGGCCCTGGAACCGGCCCTGTCGCTCATCGAGCATCTGCCGGATCCGGTCCCGGGCCCGCTGTGCGTCGGCCACGTCGGTGAGGTTGAGCAGCCCGGCGGTGAGCAGGTGATCGCCGTCCGGGGAGCGAAGGGTGGCCCGGACCACCTGGTTACAGCCGAGTCGGACCAGCAGGTCCCCGACCTCGCCGGTCGCCGCGACCGTGCAGTTGGCGCTGGCCTGCGTCTTGAGCACCTGATACGCCGCCCCGCCGGCGCCGACCACCAGCCTGTTGCCGGGGAAGACCTCCTTGACGGTGAGCGCCAGTTGGTCGGTGTCCCGGGAGGCGAGGTCCCGCGTGTCGGCCGTGGCGGACTGCTCGGCCACGGGCTGGTCGCTCGGCTGGGAGGACGGCGGTGTCTTGGACTGATCCTGGAGCAGGGTGGCTGCGGCCAACCCGCAGAGGGCGAGCAGCGCGACCACGGCCGCGCCGCCGATCAGCACCTGCCAGGCCCGGCCGCCGCCGCGCTGGCGACCCACGCGGCGGGACTGGGGCAGGTCCAGCGGGTCGGTCGCCGAAAGGACCGGAACCGGGGGCGCCGACACCGGGGGCGCCGACACCGGGCGCGGTGCGGCGTGCACCGGGCGCGGCTCGGCGTCCATCGGGGGCGGCGCGGCGTATGCCTGGGGTGGCGCGGACTGCATCGGGGGTGGCGCGGCATGTGCCTGGGGTGGCGCGGACTGCGTCGGGGGTGACGGGGCGTATGCCTGGGGTGGCGCGGACTGCACCGGGGGCGGCGCGGACTGCGTTGGCGGCGGCGCGGTGTCCATCGGGGGCTGCGCGGCATATGCCGGGGGTGCGGCATAGGTCGGGGGCGGCGCGGCGTATGCCTGGGGTGGCGCGGACTGCGTCGGGAGCGGCGCGGTCGCCGGCGGCGGAGCCGGAGCGTTCGTTCGGGGCGCGGCCGGGGCGGCCAGCGATCGGGGCGGCGCCGGGGTGACGGCGGCGGCGGGCCGGGCGGGCCGGGCGGGTCGGACCGGCGGTGGCAGCGACGGGGTGGGGAAGCGGGACGGTGAGGGGCCGGCGGACGGAGGCACCGGTGCGCCGGGCGCGGACGGATCCGACCCGGGCCTCGGGTAATCCAGGAAGGCGTCCTCATCGGACTCGTACCGATACACCATGTGGGTTACAGTAGGGCCGATTATCCCTTTAGAGGGGAATTTTGGGAAATCCCGGCGGAGTGGCGTGCCGGAGCCGGTCGTACCATCGCCAGCCCCGACCCGGGGCGGTGCGACAATGCCGACGTGACCGGCGACCACTACTTCACCGCTGAACCCGCGACCGCCGCCCAGCCGCGCGAGGTCGAGTTCGACGTCGCCGGCCGGGACTACACCCTCGCCTCGGCCGCCGGTGTCTTCTCGGCCGACCGCCTCGATCCCGGCACCGCCGTACTGCTGCGCAAGGCCGAACTGCCGGCCGGCGACGCCACCGGCCCGCTGCTCGACGTCGGCTGCGGCTTCGGGCCGATCACCTGCGTACTGGCCACCTGCGCGCCGTCCGCCGCCGTGTGGGCGGTCGACGTCAACGAACGGGCCCGCGACCTCACCGTCGCGAACGCCGCCCGGGTGGGGGCCGCCGACCGGGTTCGGGTGGTCGCGCCGGACGACGTACCGGCCGATGTTCAATTCGCCCAGATCTGGTCCAACCCGCCGATCCGGATCGGCAAGCCGGAGCTGCACGAACTGCTGCTGCGCTGGCTGCCCCGACTCGCCCCGGACGGGGTGGCCTGGCTGGTCGTCGCCCGGCATCTCGGCGGGGACTCGCTGCACCGCTGGCTGGTCGAGCAGGGCTGGCAGGTGGAGCGGCACGCCAGCCAGAAGGGATACCGGGTGCTGCGGGTCACCCGATAATCGAGTGTCGCCCGGCCGGTCGCTCGGGCACGATTCCCGCGTGGGTTACGTGGACGTGGCAGGCGCCGGGCACATCCTCCCGGACGGTCGAGAGCTCTTCGCCGAGGTGTCGTTCCGGGTCGGGGAGGGTGCCAAGGTGGCCCTGGTCGGGCCGAACGGCGCCGGCAAGACCACCCTGCTCCGGATGGTCGCCGGTGACCTGCCGGTCAAGACCGGGGCGATCGCCCGCGCCGGCGGCCTCGGCGTGATGCGGCAGTTCATCGGCATGATCGGTGACGACTCGACGCTCGCCGACCTGGCACTCTCGCTCGCTCCGCCGCCGCTGCGTGACGCCGGCCAGCGCCTGGCCGAGACCGAGGCGGCCATGCGGGCGGCCGAGGTCCGCGGCAAGTACAGCACCGCCGCCGGCAAGGCCCAGCTCGCGTACGCGGATGCCCTGGCCGCCTGGGGCGAGCTCGGCGGGTACGACGCCGAGGTGCTCTTCGACACCGTCGCCACGATCGTGCTCGACCTGCCGTGGGACGCGGCCCGAGACCGTCCGGTGCGTACCCTCTCCGGCGGTCAGCAGAAGCGTTTCGCCCTGGAGTTGCTGCTCCGGGGCACCGACGAGGTGCTCCTCCTCGACGAGCCGGACAACTTCCTCGACGTGCCGGGCAAGCGCTGGCTGGAGGCGCGGCTGCGCGAATCCGGCAAGTCGGTGCTCTACGTCTCGCACGACCGGGAACTGCTTGCCCAGACCGCCGACCGGGTCGTCGCTGTCGAGGGCGGCAGCGCCTGGGTCCACCCGGGCGGCTTCGCCAGCTGGCACGAGGCGCGGGTGGCCCGGCACGCCCGCCTCGACGAACTCCGCAAGCGCTGGGACGAGGAGCACCAGAAGCTGCGCGAGCTGATGCTCATGTACAAGCAGAAGGCCGCGTACAACTCCGACATGGCCTCGCGTTACCAGTCGGCGCAGACCCGGTTGCGCAAGTTCGAGGAGGCCGGTCCGCCGCCCGTACCCCCGAAGGACCAGGACATCCGGATGCGGCTGACCGGCGGGCGAACCGGCAAGCGCGCGGTGATCGCCGAGCAGCTCGAGCTCGACGGCCTGACCTACCCGTTCGATCTGGAACTCTGGTACGGCGACCGGGTCGCCGTGCTGGGCGCGAACGGGACCGGCAAGTCGCACTTCCTGCGCCTGCTGGCCCGCGGCGGCACCGACCCGGACCCGGCCAACACCCCGGTCGACGGGGCGGCGGCGCTCGCGCCGGTCACCCACGACGGCGTGGTACGCCTCGGTGCCCGGGTCCGGCCCGGCCACTTCTCGCAGACCCACGACCGTCCGGAGCTCATGGGGAAGACGCTTGTCGACATCCTGTGGCGGGGCGACGACCACCGGGCCGGGATGGACCGGCACGCGGCGATGGCGGCGCTGTCCCGGTACGAGTTGGCCGGGCAGGGCGACCAGCGGTTCGGCACCCTGTCGGGCGGGCAGCAGGCGCGTTTCCTGGTGCTGCTTTTGGAGCTCTCCGGCGCGACCCTGCTGCTGCTCGACGAGCCCACCGACAACCTCGACCTGGCCTCCGCCGAGGCGCTCGAGGCGGGCTTGAACGCGTTCGAGGGGACGGTGATCGCGGTGACCCACGACCGCTGGTTCACCCGATCCTTCGACCGATTCGTGCTGTTCCGCAACGACGGTGAGGTAATCGAAACCCCCGACCCGGTCTGGGACGTGGCGTGAAAGAAGGGGACCCCTGTTAACGCCTTCTGTCGTACCGGGGCCCCCTGATAACGGCTGGCATAGAGTGGATCTCGTGAGTGACATGATGTACCGCCGGCTGGGCGACTCCGGGCTCGTGGTGTCCGTGGTCGGCATCGGCTGCAACAACTTCGGCCGCAAGCTCGACCTCGACGGCACCCGGGCGGTGGTCGACGCCGCGCTCGACGCCGGGATCAACTTTTTCGACACCGCGGACATCTACGGCGAGCCGCAGGGCAGCTCCGAGGAACTGCTCGGGCAGGCGCTCAAGGGCCGCCGCGACGACGTGGTGGTCGCGACCAAGTTCGGCATGGACATGCACGGCTTGAACGGACCGGACCACGGTGCCCGGGGCGCTCGCCGCTACATCGCCCGGGCGGTCGAGGCCTCGCTGCGCCGGCTCGGCACCGACCACATCGACCTGTACCAGATGCACGAACCCGACCCGGGCACCCCGATCGACGAGACGCTCGCCGCGCTGGACGACCTGGTCCGCGCCGGGAAGGTCCGCTACCTGGGCAACTCGAACTTCGCCGGCTGGCAGATCGCCGACGCCGACTGGACCGCCTCCTCCCAGGGGCGGGCCCGGTTCATCTCCGCCCAGAACCACTACTCACTGCTGGAGCGCGGCGTGGAGGCCGAGGTCATCCCCGCCTGCGAGCGGTTCGGCCTGGGCATGCTGCCGTTCTTCCCGCTGGCCAACGGCCTGCTCACCGGCAAGTACAAGCGCGGTGAGGCACCGCCGGCCGGCAGCCGGCTCTCCGGCGGCGGCCGGTACGCCGAGCGGCTCGCCGCCGCGAACTGGGACACGATTGAGGCGATCGAGGGATACGCGGCCGAGCGGGGGCTCACCGTGCTCCAGGTGGCCATCGGCGGGCTCGCCGCCCGGCCGGCGGTGACCTCGGTGATCGCGGGTGCCACCACCCCCGATCAGGTACGCGCCAACGCCGAGGCGGGCGCCTGGCAGCCCACCGACGAGGACCTCGACGCACTCGACGCCATCCTCTGACCCAGCGACCCCCTCGCTGCCCCGGCTCCGCGCGACGGTGCCGGGGCAGCGCCGTTTCGGCCGGACAGCATGGCGTGACTGGGCCGGCACGCACCGCCAGCACCCTCCACAGCTGACAGTGGGTGGGAGAAACGTCACCCGATCTTGGTGGATCCGGATCGGCGTCGTACGGTAGGCCACAAGTGACCCACGGGAGCCCGGTGCATCGGGCTGAGAGGGAGGCATGCAGCCTCCGACCGTCGAACCTGATCCGGGTAATGCCGGCGCAGGGAGGAGTGTTGCCGTGCCGTCCCTGGGACGACTGCATCTGATCACCGATACCCGCCCGGGGCGGGACCCCCTCGGTGTGCTGCGCGCCGCGCTGCCGGTGGCCCGTTCCGAGCTGGTCGTACAGGTCCGGGTGGCGGACGACGCCACCGACCGAGAGGCGTACGAGCTGGCCCGCCGGGTCGTCGCGCTGTGCCGGCCGTACGAGGCGACGTGCCTGGTCAACGACCGGCTGCACGTGGCGCTCGCGGTGGACGCCGCCGGTGGTCACGTCGGCGCGGACGACCTGCCGGTGCGGGCCGCCCGCCGGGTGCTCGGCCCCACCGCCGTGCTCGGCGCCACCGCCCGGGAGCCGGTCGCCGCGCTCGCCGCGGTCGCCGCCGGAGCCAGCTACCTGGGCGTCGGCCCCTGCCAGGCCACCACCACAAAGGCGGGATTGCCGGACCCGATCGGCCCGAACGGGGTAAGGGCGGTCACCGACGCGGTGGACGTACCGGTGATCGCGATCGGCGGGGTGACCGTCGCGTCGATGCCGGCGCTGCGCGCCGCCGGGGCGTACGGGGTGGCGGTGGTCGGGGCGCTGTCAAACGCGGCCGACCCCGCTCGGACCACGGCCGAGCTGCTCGGGGCGCTGACGTGTTGACAGGGGACCCCTCCTCTACCGCAGGCGTTAACAGGGGGCCCCTCCTTCCGGATGTGGCGGTGGTGGGGGCGGGGCCGGTCGGGCTGGCGATCGCGTGGCGGTGCGCGCAGCGCGGGCTGCGGGTGGTCGTCCATGATCTGGCACCGGGTTCCGGGGCGGCGCACGTTGCGGCGGGGATGCTGTCGCCGGTAGCCGAGGCGTACTTCGGTGAGCACGAGCTGACCGGTCTGCTCGTCGACTCCGCCGCCCGCTGGCCGGCCTTCGCGGCCGAGTTGGCCGACGCCGCCGGCACCGACATCGGGTACCGCACCGACGGCACGCTGGTGGTCGGGCTGACCGCCGACGACCTGGCCGAGGCGCGTCGGCTCTGGTCGTACCAGCAGGGGTTGGGGCTGTCGATCACGCCGCTGGGGCCGTCGGCGCTGCGGGACCGGGAGCCGGCGCTGGCCCCGCGGGTGCGCGGCGGCGCGGTCGCTCCCGGCGACCACCAGGTCGACCCGCGTCGGCTGGTGGCCGCGTTGCGGGCGGCGGCCGAGCGTGCCGGCGTCGCGCTGCGCCCCGCCCCGGTCGCCCGGCTCTCCGACGTGGACGCCCGGGTCACCGTGGTCGCCGCCGGCTGCGGCGCGGCGGCGCTCACCGGGCTGCCGGTCCGGCCGGTGAAGGGGCAGGTGCTCCGGCTCCGCGCGCCCGGTCGCGGCGCGCCGGGCTTCCGGCATGTGATCCGGGGGTACGCCGACGGCGAGTCGATCTACCTGGTGCCCCGGGACAGCGGGGAGGTGGTGGTCGGGGCGACCGTCGAGGAACGCGTCGACACCGAGGTGACCGCCGGTGCGGTGCTCCGGCTGCTCCGCGCCGCCGTCGACCTGGTCCCCGAACTGGCCGAGTACGACCTGGTCGAGGCGTCCGCCGGGCTGCGCCCCGGTACGCCGGACAACGCACCGATCATCGGGCCGCTCCCCGGCCGGCCGGGGGTGCTCGCCGCCACCGGCCACCACCGGCACGGAATCGTGCTCACCCCGGTCACCGCCGACCTGGTCACCGAAATGATCGTCACCGGCCGGCCGGACCCGCTGCTCGCCCCGTTCAGCCCGGACCGGTTCGTACCCCAGAAGGAGCGCAGGTGGAACTGATCGTCAACGGCGTCGGGCGGACCGTGCCCGGCGGAGCGACCGTGGCCGACGTGGTCCGGGAGGTCACCGAGCAGCGGCGCGGCCTGGCGGTCGCGGTCAACGGCGAGGTCGTGCCGCGCGGCGGCTGGTCGGCGACCACGCTGCGCGACGGCGACCGCGTCGAGGTGCTCAGCGCCGCCCAGGGCGGGTGAGCGCGATGCCGTTCGAACTCGGCGGGGTCGCCTTCGGCTCCCGGCTCATCCTCGGCACCGGCGGTGCCGCCAACCTGCACGTGCTGGAGCAGGCGATCCGTGCCTCCGGCACCGAGATGGTCACGCTGGCGCTACGCCGGGTGGACACCGCGCCGGGCACCGCCGGCGGCCTGCTCGGCCTGCTCGACCGGTGCGGCGTACGGCTGCTGCCGAACACAGCCGGCTGCTACACCGCGTCAGAGGCGGTGAAGGTGGCCCACCTGGCCCGGGAGGCGTTCGACACGGACTGGGTGAAGCTGGAGGTGATCGGCGACGAGCGCACACTCCTGCCCGACGGGGTGGAGCTGCTGCGTGCCGCCGAGGACCTGGTGGCGGATGGGTTCACCGTGCTGCCGTACACCTCGGACGATCCGATCCTGGCCCGGCGGCTGGCCGATGTGGGCTGCGCGGCGGTGATGCCGGCCGGCGCCCCGATCGGCTCCGGCCTGGGCGTGAGCAACCCGCACCACATCCGGCTGATCCGGCAGAGCGTGGACGTGCCGGTGATCCTGGACGCCGGCATCGGCACCGCCTCGGACGCCGCGCTCGCCATGGAGCTGGGCTGCGACGCGGTGCTGCTGGCCAGCGCGGTCACCCGAGCCGCCGACCCGGTGGCGATGGCCACGGCCATGCGATACGCGGTAGAAGCCGGGCACCTGGCCCACAACGCCGGCCGCATCCCCCACCGCCTCCACGCCCTCCCCTCCACTCCCCACGAGGGAAGGCCGACCCTGTGAGCCGGATGTCGCACATCGCGGCTTCGGCTCTGGATCTTGGTGGGAAATGGCCCCTGGAGGGGCCGCTATCTTCCAAGATCTCGGGCCTCGTGCCGTCCGGCGTCGTGCTGCTCACGGATCGGTGGGGGGCGCGGGGGGCGTTGGGTGAGGTGGTCGCGGCGGCGGTGGGTGGGGGAGTGCGGTGGGTGGTGCTGCGGGAGAAGGACCTGCCGCGCCCGGAACGGGCCGCGCTCGCCGCCGAACTGCGGGCGGTCCTGGCCGAGGTGGGCGGCACCCTGATCGTCGCCGGGCCGGACCCGCTCGACGGTGACGCCGTGCACCTGCCCGCCGCCGGCCCGTACCCGCCGCCGGCCGTCGGACTCGTCGGCCGCTCCTGCCACGACACCACCGAGTTGGCCCGGCTCACCACAGAGGACTACGCCACCCTCTCGCCCGTTTTCCCCACGAAGACCAAACCCGGCTACGGCCCACCCCTCCTCCCGGCGGGGCTTACCGACCTGACCCGGCTCAGCCCGGTGCCGATCCTCGCCCTAGGCGGAATCGAGACACCGGCACAGGTGCAGGCGTGCGTCCAGGCAGGAGCCGTCGGCGTCGCGGTGCTCGGCGCCATCATGCGCGCCAAAGACCCAGCTGAAGCAGCCACCACGCTGACCGAAAGCTTCCGCAACGCCACCACCCCGCTGGGCAGCGCCTTTCACGAGGCGGTCGCCGCCCCCAACCGCAACCACCAAGGGGGAGACGTGACACCGCAGACAGTCCTCACCATCGCCGGCAGCGACTCCGGCGCGGGAGCGGGCATCCAGGCCGACCTCAAGGTCTTCGCCGCCCTCGGGGCGTACGGCACCAGCGTGCTCACCGCGATCACCGCGCAGAACACCCGCGGCGTCGACGCCGTCCTGCCACTGCCCCCGCAGGCCGTCCGGGACCAGCTCGACAGCGTGCTCGGCGACTTCGACGTACGCGCGGTCAAGACCGGCATGCTCGGCACCCCGGCGGTCGCCGACGCGGTGGCCGAGGCGGCGGAGGCGGGCCGGCTGCCCCGGCTCGTCGTCGACCCGGTGCTGGTCGCTACCAGCGGGCACCGGCTCGGCGTGGTGGAGGCGGTCCAGCGGTTGCTGCCGTACGCCGAGGTGGCGACGCCGAACTGCGCGGAGGCCGCAGCCCTCACCGGACACCCGGTGACCACGGTCGAGGAGATGGTCGCGGCGGCCGAGGCCCTTGCCGCCGCCGGCCCGGCGCACGTGGTGGTGACCGGCGGCGACGCGGACGTGGCGGGTGAGTCGGTGGACGTGCTGGTCGGCGGCGGGCGAACCACGCTGCTGCGGGGGCACCGGGTCGACACCCGGCACACCCACGGCACCGGCTGTTCGTTCTCGGCGGCGATCGCCGTCCGGCTGGCGGCGGACGACCCGGTACTGGTCGCGGTCACCGCCGCCAAGGAGTACGTCACCCGCGCGCTGGCCGGCGCGCGGGACTGGGAGCTGGGCGCGGGACCCGGCCCGCTGGACCACTTCGGCTGGTCCGCATGAGGCGACAGGAGACTGCCATGCAGGCACGACGCAAGGTCTACGTCGAGGGGTCACGGCCGGACATCCGGGTGCCGTTCGCCGAGGTGACGCTGACCGGGGACAACCCGCCGGTGCGGCTCTACGACACCTCGGGCCCCGGCTCCGACCCGGTGGTGGGGCTGCCACCGCTGCGCGGACCGTGGATCGCCGAACGGGGTGACGTCGCGCCGGCGCGCGGCGCGGGCACCCCGCTGGCCGGCGCCGACGGAAAACGCCCGACCCAGCTCGCGTACGCGCGGGCCGGGCTGGTGACGCCGGAGATGGAGTTCGTGGCGATCCGGGAGGGCATGTCGCCGGAGTTCGTCCGGGACGAGATCGCCGCGGGGCGGGCGGTGTTGCCGCTCAACGTCAACCACCCCGAGTGCGAGCCGGCGATCATCGGCAAGGCGTTCCTGGTCAAGGTGAACGCCAACATCGGCACCTCGGCGGTCACCTCCTCGGTCAGCGAGGAGGTGGAGAAGCTGACCTGGGCCACCCGGTGGGGCGCGGACACCGTGATGGACCTGTCCACCGGCAAGCGGATCCACGAGACCCGCGAGGCGATCGTGCGCAACTCACCGGCGCCGATCGGCACCGTCCCGATCTACCAGGCGCTGGAGAAGGTCGGCGGCGACCCGGTGAAGCTGAGCTGGGAGGTGTTCCGGGAGACCGTCGTCGAGCAGGCCGAGCAGGGCGTCGACTACATGACCGTGCACGCCGGGGTGCGGCTGCCGTACGTGCCGCTGGCCGTGGACCGGGTGACCGGGATCGTCTCCCGAGGCGGCTCGATCATGGCGGCCTGGTGCCTGGCCCACCACGAGGAGAACTTCCTCTACACCCACTTCGCGGAGCTGTGCGAGATCCTCGCCCGCTACGACGTGACGTTCTCGCTCGGCGACGGGCTGCGGCCCGGGTCCATCGCGGACGCCAACGACGAGGCGCAGTTCGCCGAGCTGCGGACCCTCGGCGAGCTGACGGAGGTGGCCTGGGCACACGACGTGCAGGTGATGATCGAGGGGCCTGGGCACGTGCCGATGCACAAGATCAAGGAGAACGTGGATCTCCAGCAGGAGTGGTGCCACGAGGCGCCGTTCTACACGTTGGGCCCGCTGACCACGGACATCGCGCCCGCCTACGACCACATCACCTCGGCGATCGGCGCCGCGATGATCGGCATGTTCGGCACCGCGATGCTCTGTTACGTCACCCCGAAGGAGCACCTCGGCCTGCCGGACCGGGACGATGTCAAGGCGGGCGTGATCGCGTACAAGATCGCGGCGCACGCGGCGGACCTGGCCAAGGGGCACCCGGGAGCGCAGGCCTGGGACGACGCGCTGTCCAAGGCCCGGTTCGAGTTCCGCTGGGAGGACCAGTTCAACCTCTCGCTGGACCCGGAGACCGCACGGTCCTACCACGACGCGACGCTCCCCGCCGAGCCGGCCAAGACGGCGCACTTCTGCTCGATGTGCGGCCCGAAGTTCTGCTCCATGAAGATCACTCAGGAGCTGAAGGACTACGCGGCGCGCGGCATGCGGGACAAGTCCGGCGAGTTCCGGTCCGCCGGTGCCCGGGTGTACCTGCCGTTGGCCTGAGCGTGTCCGGGGCCGGGCCGGCCCGGCTCCCGATCAGTCGCGGTGGTGGCGGCCGGTGTGCGGGGAGCGAACGCCCGTCCCGTCGCCGTCCGAGGCGAGTCCGGCGACCCAGTCGACGTACTCCTCGTCCTGCGCCGCCAGCGACTCCGATGCGTGCTCGGTCCGGCCGGCGTCATCCGGCCCGCCGTCCTTGGCCCGGTTGCGGCGGAACAGGCCACGGAGCTTCGACTTCCCGCCGGCCGGCTCCACCTCGGCGGCGGGGCCCGTCGCGACGGCCTCGCCGTAGCCGGCGTGCCGGTCGGCCATCGGCGGGCCGACCGGGGCCGCGCGCCGGGCGTTGGCGAAGGCGTCCCAACGGGCCTCCCGGCTCAGGTCAGGGAGGGTCTGGTGTCGAGGGCGTGGCATCGGCTCGCCCTTGGTCTCGTCCGCCGCTGCGCCGGTCCGCTCGGGCGTGCCGCCGTCCGTGGCGCCGCCGCCTGTGGTGGCGCTGTCCGTGGTGGCGCCGCCGTCTGTGGTGGCGCTGTTCGTGGTGGTGCCGCCGTCTGTGGTGGCGCTGTTCGTGGTGGTGCCGCCGTCTGTGGTGGCGCTGTCCGTGGTGGCGCCGCCGTCCGTGGTGGCGCCGCCGTCCGTGGTGGCGCCGCCGTCCGTGGTGACGCCGCTGTCCGGTCCGGTGCTGCCGAGCGGCGCGACCGCCCGGCCCGGCGCGGGGATGACCGGCCGGCCCGGCGGGGGCACTACCGACCGGGCCGGCGGGGGTGCGACCGGCCAGGCCGGCCGGATGCTGCCTCGCCGGTCCGGCGCATCCTCGAAGATCGGGAAGCGCGGGCGTGGTGACGCCGGAGCCTCGACGGTGGTGGGGAGGTTGCTCGCGACCGGTTCGCCGTCGGAGAAGAAGTAGCTCCGCGTCCTTCGGTCATGGTCGGGCGCGGGATCCGGCGGGGCACCGGCCGGCTCATCGCCATGGCCCGGCGCACGGCTGCCGCGCGGGGACCGCGCGCCCGGTCGCGGGTCGGTCGAGTCGGGCTCGGTGGCACCGGCCACCAGGGCTTCCGTCACCGGAGGCCTCGCCACCAGCGCCTCCGCCATCGGAGGCCTCGCCACCGGCGTCTCCGCCACTGGAAGGCTCGCCGGCGGCGCCTCCGCCACCGGCCCTTCCGCCACCGGAGGGTTCGCCAGCGGCGCTTCCGCCACTGGTGTTTCCGCCGCCGGAGGGCTCGCCGGCGGCTCCTCGGTAACCGGCGACGACGCCGAACCCGGCAGCGCCGCCGTGGCGACGTTCGGTTGCGGCGAGGGCACCGGCTCGGGAACCCTGTCCGAAGCCGAAGCGGCGGCGCCTTCGTCGGGCTCGGCGGGCGGCTGCGGTGCCGGGCGGCCGGCGGCGAGCACGTCGATGGCGGAGGTACGCCGCCTCGGGGGCGGCAGCGCCGGCACCGGCAGGCTCCGCCTCGGGTCCTCCGCGTTTCGTCCGACGACCGGCTCGTCGATGCCGGCGTCGTCGTGGTCGGCGCTCGGGGGAGCGTCCGGGTCCGGTGGGACCGGGGTGGGAATCGTGGCCACCGGTCCCGGCTCGTCCATGGTGGTGCGATCGGGGGCCGGCCGAACGGTTTCGGGCCGACGGGGCGACGGCGTGACGGCGGTGGGCGACGGCCAGTCCCAGTGGGCGGGGGTGGCGGCCACCGCTCCGGTGGGGCTGCCCTCCGGTCCGGCCCCGGGGTGGTTCGGTTCGCCGACCGCACCGACCGCCGTCGACGGAAAGTCGGCGTCCGGCCCGGCGACGGTGCCCAGGTTGCCGGGAGCGGCGGGCAACGACGGCAGGGCCTGGAGGATGTCGGTGGGTTGGAGCGCGGTGACCTCCGGCTCCGCGATCGGCCGGCGCAGCACCGTGGTGGCGGCCGAGCCGAGCACGCCGGCGGCGACCGCGATCAGCGCCCCGTAGTAGGGAGTGAGCTGGTACCGGTCGGCAGCGGTGCCCGGGCCGGCGGTCAGGTACGTGAAAGCCAGCAGCACCGGCCCGGCTGCCCCGGCCGCCCCGCCGACCAGCGGCAGGTGACCGCGCCGGCGGGCCAGCCCGCCGACGGCCGCGCCGGCGAGCAGGGCGATCAGGGGCAGGAGCAGCACGGCCAGGCGCTGTGCGGTTTCGGCATCCAGCCACGACGGTTCGAGGACCCCGAGGCGTACGGTGACCAGCGGCCCAGTCGAGGACACCGCCGGCGCGACGGAGACCAGCGCGAACAGCCAGACGGCTGCCGCGGTGAGCGCGATGTTCCATCCGAACGGCGGCTTGAGCAGGACGATAACCGCCGCTCCCGCCCCGAGCACCGCGCCGAGGATCGCGCAGATGCCGACCGCCCACACCGGGTCGACGGTGCCGCCGAGTTCGGCGGCTCGGGCCGGTTGCATGCACAGCGGTGCGACCACGGTCGCGCCCAGCGCGGCGGCGCCGGCGACGGCGAGCTGTTCGTTGGTGCCACCCGGGGTGCCGTCCCGGCGGGCGAGGTGTGCGGTGCCGACGGCACCGGCCACCGCGGCGACCGCCGCGAACCAGCCGACCCAGGCGAGCTGGGCGGGCCACCGGTTGACCGCGTCGTCGGTGAACGCGCCGTCGAGGCGCACGACGCCGATCCCGTACGCGATGCCGAGCTGACCAGCCCCGGCCAGCACGCTCACCCCGAGCGCCGTGAGCAGCAGCCTGCCCCACGTCCGAAAGGCCATGCCCGGCACGTTACGGCCCGGTGACCGCGATCGCCACCAATGCCGCCGCGCGGCGCGGCGCGTCGGCCTGGTTACGCCGGGTGGCTACTTCAGTTCGACCAGACGTGCCAGGTAGGTCGTGTCTCCGACGTTGGTCAGCATGTGCACCGCGCCCGGGTCACGGTAGACCACCCCGCCGGTTGGTTCGTCGGCGTCGATCGTGAGCCCGTCGATGGTCTGCACGACGTTCTTGGCCCCCTGGATCGCGATGACCAGGTAGGGGTGGTCGTGCCGGTGCAGCGGCTGCCGCTCGCCCGGCTCCAGGCGGATGTGCCAGACGCGTACCTTGTCGTTCTCGTAGACGATCTCCTGGCCCACTGGGCCGAGCTCGACGTCGGCGGAGAGGTCGGTCATCGGGTCCCATTCAGTTGGGGGAGCACCTCGGCGGCGATGAGCTCCAGGTGGTCGAGGTCGTCGAAGTCGATGAGACGCAGGTGCGCCCGGGTGGCGCCGATCGCGGCGAACTCGCCGAGCCGGTCGACGAGCTGCGCGGGGGAGCCGACCACCGGATCCTCCGGCGGAAGGGCGCTCTTGACGTGCAGCGGCGCGGCCCGCCGCTGCGCCTCCGCGTCGGTACGCCCGATCGCCACCACGATCCCGGTGGAGAAGACCAGCGGCTCCCGCCCCGACCCGGTGCGCCCGACCCGGTCGCACGCCGCCCGCACCCGCTGGTACGCGTCGGCCGTCTCGGCGACGCCCTTGAACGGCACGTTGAACTCGTCGGCGTACCGGGCGGCCAGCTCGGGGGTGCGCTTCGGGCCCCGGCCGCCGATGATCACCGGCGGGCCGGGGCGCTGCACCGGCTTGGGCAGCGCGGGCGCGTCGACGAGCTGGTAGTGCTCGCCCTTGAAGCTGTACGTCTCGCCCGCCGGGGTGCCCCACAGCCCGGTGATGATCTCCAGCTGCTCGGCCAGCCGGTCGAACCGTTCACCGATGGCGGGGAAGGGGATGCCGTACGCGGTGTGCTCCCGCTCGTACCAGCCGGCGCCGATGCCCAGCTCGATCCGGCCGCCGCTCATCTGGTCGACCTGGGCCACCTGCACGGCCAGCGGCCCGGGCAGCCGGAAGGTGGCCGAGGTGACCAGGGTGCCGAGCCGGATCCGGGAGGTCTCCCGGGCCAGCGCGGCGAGCGTCAGCCAGGCGTCGGTGGGGCCGGGCAGCCCCGGGTCGTCGCCCATCGACCGGTAGTGGTCGGCGCGGAGGAAGCCCTCGAAGCCGGTCTCCTCGACCCGCCGGGCGAACCGGAGTTGGTCGTCGTAGCTGGCCCCGCGGTGCGGTTCGGTGAACACGGACACGCGCATGGTCAGCGACCTCCGGAGCCGGCCCGCGCCGGGGTCTGCGTCGGGTTGACGGCTCCGCCGGGGCCGGCCGGCGCCGGTACGTCCGGGGGGTTCCGCTCCATCAGCAGCTCGTGCAGGTCGGCGCTGATTCGGGCCACGTCGGCCAGGTGCGCGTTGCGGCCCAGGGTGCGCGGCCGAGGTACGTCGACCTCGACCACCTTGCGGATCCGGCCGGGCCGCGGGCTGAGCACGACCACCCGGTCGGCGAGCAGCACCGCCTCGTCGATCGAGTGGGTGACGAAGACGATGGTCGCCCTCGTCTCCATGTGCACCCGCTGGAGCTCGCCGGAGAGCTCCTCCCGGGTGAGCGCGTCGAGCGCCGAGAAGGGCTCGTCCATCAGCATCACGCGCGGTTCGCCGATCAGCGACCGGCAGAGCGAGACCCGCTGCTGCATGCCGCCGGACAGCTCGTGCGGCAGGCGTTTCTCGAAGCCGCCCAGCCCGGCCATCTCCAGCAGGGCCCGGGCCCGGTCGCGGTGCTTCGCCCGGCTCCAGCCGAAGATCTCGACCGGAAGCAGGACGTTGTCCAGCACCGAGCGCCAGGGCAGCAGCGCCGGACGCTGGAACAGCATGGCGATGTCCCGGCGTGGCTTCGTGATCGGCGTGCCGCCGACGGTGATCTCTCCGCCGGTCACCGGGAGCAACCCGGCGATCATGCGGAGCAGGGTCGACTTGCCGCAGCCGGATCGGCCGAGGATGGCGACGAACTCGCCCTCCGCCACGTCGAGGTCGATGCCGCGCACCGCCTCGACCCGCCCAGAACGGCCGTCGAAGGTGCGGGACACCCCGGACAGTCGGATCATCTGCCGCCGGCTCCTTCCACGTCTCGAACGCGAGCCGGCCTAGCGTATCGGCTTGTTCCCCTTAGCACTGTCAGGGGTGGACGGCAGCCCACTTTCCGTCGGACAACTTCGTTTCCGTTCCGCAACCCGTACGCCTGACGGCGTTCAGTGGCCTTCTCGTACGCTGTTGCGCGCGAAGAGTCCCCCCACGACGGTCCTGTCGGCTCGCTCCTACCGCCGGCACCGTCGGATCAAACGACCCGTCCGGGCGAACATGGCCCGGCCGGAAAGGACATGGTGCATAGATGAGAAGGCTGACCCGTACGGTCGCCGCCGCCGCGCTGGCCACCGCACTCGCCCTGGTCTCGGCCTGCAGCAGCGACTCGGGCAAGTCCGATGACGCCAAGGGCACGGGCGGCGCGCTGGAGAAGGTGACCTATCTCACCTCGTTCGGCAACTTCGGCCGTGACTCGTACGCCTGGGTGGCGAAGGAGAAGGGCTTCTTCAAGGAGGCCGGCTTCGACGTCGACATCAAGCCCGGGCAGGGCACCGGCGGGGTCATCCAGACCGTCACCGGCGGTCAGGCCGACTTCGGGCCGATCGACCTGACCGGCGGCATTCTCCAGGTGGGCAACGGCGATGCCAAGGACTTCGTCGTGGTGGCCGCGATCCAGCAGCGGACCATGGCCGCCATCGTCTCGGTCGACGGCAACAACATCGCGACCCCGAAGGACCTGGAGGGCAAGAAGCTCGCCGACGCCCCCGGCTCCGTCGTGCGCAACCTCTTCCCGACGTACGCGCGGCTGGCCGGCATCGACGGCAGCAAGGTGACCTGGGTCAACGGTGAACCGCAGGCCCTGATGGGCATGCTCGGCTCCGGCTCGGTCGACGGCATCGGCCAGTTCGTCGTCGGTCAGCCCACAGTCGCGGCGGTGACCAAGAAGACGCCGGTCGTGCTGCCCTACAGCAACGTCATGCAGGACCTCTACGGCAACGCGCTGATCACCTCCGCGAAGATTGCCAAGGAGAAGCCGGAGATGGTCAAGAAGTTCACCGCGGCGCTGCTCAAGGGCCTCGAGTACGCCCTGGCCAACCCGCAGGAGGCGGCGGACATCCTGAAGCAGAACGTGGATGCGACCAACCCGGCCGCGGCCAAGGCCGAGCTCGAGTTGATGGCCGCGTACGTCCGGTCCAGCAACTCCGGCACCGCGATCGGCACCCTGGACAGCGGCCGGGTCGCCAAGAGCATCGCCCTGCTGCAGGGCGCGGGCGCGCTCAAGCAGGACCTCACCCCCGAGCAGTTCATCGACTTCGACCTCGTGCCGAAGGCCTGACCGGCCGGCTCGGACATCGGGGGTGCGCTCCGCCGTCATGGCGGGGCGCACCCCCTTCGCGTGCCGGTCGTTCGGCCGGCCGAGAGAGGAGGACACCTTGACGCAGTTGACCAAGGCCGCCCCCGGGACACCGGGCGGGGCACCACCTAGGGCCACGTCGCGCCGGCTCACGGTACGCCCGGCGGTGGTGGCCCTGCCGGCGCTCGGGGTGGTGATCGTGGTGGCGGCCTGGTGGCTGGTCACCTCGGGCCTGCACCTGGTCCCCTCGGCGGCGCTGCCGCCGCCGCAGGACGTGTGGGCCGCGCTGACCGGGACGGCCCACGTGCTGCTGCCGGCGCTGGCGAGCACCACCTGGATGACGCTCTACGGCTTCCTGCTGTCGACGGTCGCCGGCGTGCTGATCGGGATGGCCCTGGCCGCCTCCCGGCGGGTGGAGCGGATGTTCGCCCCGCTGCTGGTGGCGGTCAACGCGGTGCCGAAGATCGCGTTCGGCCCGCTGCTGGTGGTCGTGGTCGGCTGGGGACAGAAGCCGATCCTGACCATGGTGTTCCTGCTGTGCTTCTTCCCGATCGTGCTCTCCACCGTGACCGGGCTGACCACCACCCCGGCCGACCTGGCCGAGCTGGCCCGGGCGTTGAACGCGTCGTGGTGGCAGTCGTTCCGCAAGGTGCGGTTGCCGGCCGCCCTGCCGCAGATCTTCGTCGGGCTGAAGGTGGCGATGCCGCTCGCCGCGATCGGCGCGGTGATCGGAGAGTTCTACTCGGACCGGCCCGGGCTGGGCTACCAGATCCTTCAGTACAACGGCGTGGGGGAATTCTCGACGGCCTGGGCGGCGATCATGCTGGTCGCGATGATGAGCATCCTGCTCTACGCCGCCCTCACCCTCGTCGAACGCCTCGCCCTCCCCTGGGTGAAAGCCACCACCTCCGCCCGCTGACCACCGAAGGTGTGGCCCGACCGCAACCGGCGGAGGGATCAAGCCTGACCGCCCGGAGCCGGTTGCGGTCGGGCCACACCACCAAGAGCAACCCCTAGCCGGCCAGTCGCCAGCGCCCACCCCGAGCCACGAGCGTCGTCAGCGCCTGCGGCATCAGCCCGGAGTGGTTGTCCGGGGTCATCCGGATCGGGCCCGTGAGCCCGTCGAGCTGCGAGGTCTCCAGGATGTCGCGCAGCGTGCTCCGGTCCACCGTGCCGGGTTTGCCGCCGGCGCGCAGTTCGGCTTCGGCGATGAGCTGGACCGCGTCGGCGGCGAACGACGAGGAGCCGTGGTAGCCGCCGAAGCGGGCGGTGTAGTCCTGGAACCACTGCCGGCGTGCGGCCTTGGCCGGGGTGGTGGCGATGACGTCGTCGATCACCATGGTCTGGGTGAAGATCAGCGTGGCCTGTTCCGTCGAGCGGGCCGAGGCGCCGAGGAAGAGCTCGCCGGCCGCCGCAGCGTCGAAGAACAGCGAGCCCTCGAAGTTGGCCTGCCGGGCGCGGGCGGCCGCCCGCGCGGCCTGCTCGGACGAGGCCCAGACGATCAGCGCCTGCGGGTTCTTCGCGAGCAGGTCACCGACCTGGCCGCTGACGTCGGTGTCGGTCGGGCGTACCGCCTCGGCCTGCTGCAGCTTGACGCCGGTCTTGTCGAACTCACGTTGCAGGGCGGCGAGCCCTTCCTCGCCGTAGCTGTCGGAGCTGTGCAGCACGGCCACCTTGCGAATCTTGCGGCGGCCCAGCTCGACGGTGAGGGTCGCGGCGCTGTCGGTCGCGTTCGGTGCCAGCTTGAACATGTAGTGGCGGTCGGCGATCGGTTCGGTGACGGCGGCGGAGGAGGCGAGCGCGATGGTCGGCACCCCCTTGTCGCCGATCGTCCGGGCGGCGCCGACCGCACATTCGTTGCAACCACCCATGATGATGGCGCTGACGCTCGAGTCCGCGCTGAATTCGTTGATGTTGCGCAGGGACTCGGCGGCGTCGGAGCGATTGTCCTTCACCTTGAGTTTAATCTCCCGGCCGCCCAGCGCGCCGGAGGAGTTCAACTGCTCGACCTTCAGTTCCAGCGCCCGTTGGTACACCTTGCCGGCGGGCGCGGAGGCGCCGGAGAGTTCGAGGTCCGCGGCGATCACGATCGGGCTCATGTTCTGCTGCTCCCCGCCGAACCTGCAGCCGGTGAGCGTGGTGGCCAGCACGGCCGATGCGAGCGCCGCGATGCTCGCGGAGCGGATGGGGCTCAACTCTGTCCTCCAGGTGCGGGGCGGGCGTTACGCCCGATCACCGCCGCTCGTCCGTCCTCATTGGAGCGACGGGATTGTTTGCCGTACGGTGTGCGCGAAGCCTGCAAAACCTTGCCAATGCCGGGCCCTGTGGTCAAGCGCGGATGCGGAAGCCGTTTTCGGGACGCCCATCCCACATATTGGGGTTGCGGGGAGCCGGCGGGTGATCACCGCGCAGATACGACCGGCCACCTGGGGTCACATGCCCAGTTCAGGGGCCTGGGGAAAAGAAGGTATTAGTTGACCGGAGCACGGGTTGAAGCCCCGCCGACCGTTTCCTGCCCCGCCGCGGCTTCCCAAACGGGATCATCTTTGATGAAATTCCGGCCGTGCCGCGCGTGGCGCTGGCCGCTGTACCAGGCACGGGTCGGCGGGGCGGGCGTGGAAGATACGACGGAGGCGATGTCGTGAGCACCGGACCTACGACCCTGCCCGAGAGCCCCGACGCCGATCAGCGAAAGCGGCGACGGCGGCTGCCTCGGCTTCGTGACGCGCGCATCCGTTCCAAGCTCGCCCTCATCCTGGTCGTCCCGGTCGCCGCGGTCATCGCACTGGCAACTATCCGACTCGTTTCGGTCGGCCAGGGCGCGTACGAGGCCACCCAGATCCGATCGCTGACCGCGTTGTCGATGGACGTCTCGGCGCTCGCCGACGACCTGCACAAGGAGCGGATGGCGGCGGCCGCCTACCTGGCCGGGCCGAACAACGGGTCGAACAAGGGGGAAAACTACAACCTGCGGGTACGGCGCACCGACGAGCGGATCGCGACGTACCGGCAGGAGCGGGGGCGGCTCGGCGACGTGCCGGCCTCGGTCCGTTCCCGGCTCCAGGTGATCGACGACCACCTCGCCACGCTGAACAGCACCCGGCAGGAGGTGCTGGACCGGCAGCAGATGCCGGTGGCCGAGGCGATCCTGCGCTACGGCATCGTCCTCAAGGACCTCGTCGCGTACGGCGACACCCTGGCCCAGCAGCCCGGCGCGGAGCAGATCGCCGACGCCCGCCGCGCGGTGGCCGCGTTCGCCCACGCCAAGGCGGAGGTCGCCGAGGAGCAGGCGGTCGTCTTCGCCGCGCTCGCCAGCGGCCGACTCGACGAGGAGGAGTTCTCCTCCTTCCTGACCACGATGACCGCCCAGCAGGAGGCGCTGCTCGCCTTCTCCCGGGCCGCCGAGCCAGCACAGCGGTCCCTGGTGGACAGCACCGTCTCCGGTGACGCGGTGCAGCTCGCCGACCGGGTGGCGAGCGACCTGTCCCGCTCGGTCGGGCAGGCGCCCGCGGTCAAGAGGGACGACGCCGCCACCGCCATCGGCGCGGTCAACGACCTGATGCGGTGGGCCGAGATCCAGCTCCAGCAGCGGCTGCTCAACGCGGCCGACCAGGTCCGCGCCGACGTGATCCGGCAGGCCGTCGTCGAGAGCCTGCTGGTCCTGCTCACGCTGGCCATCGCCGTGACGCTGGCCGTGGTGCTCGCCCGCTCGCTCAACGAGTCGCTGCGCCGGCTGCGCGAGGGCGCCCTGGCGGTGGCGAACCATGACCTGCCGGACGCGGTGAGCCAGCTGCAGAACGTCCAGGCGATCGGCGACGGCGGTGTGGACGAGATCGTCCAGCAGGTCCGGGACCCGATCAAGCTGACCAACCGCGACGAGATCGGCCAGGTGGCGGCGGCCTTCAACGTGGTCCACCGGGAGGCGGTCCGGGTGGCGGCCGAGCAGGCCGCGCTGCGGACCAGCGTCTCGGCGATGTTCCTCAACCTGGCCCGGCGCTCGCAGAACCTGGTCGACCGCATGATCGGCGAGCTGGACGCGATCGAGCGCGGCGAGGAGGACCCGAAGCGGCTCGCGCAGCTCTTCGAGCTCGACCACCTGGCCACCCGAATGCGCCGCAACGACGAGAACCTGCTGGTGCTGGCGGGCGCCGACTCGGCCGTGCCGCGCCGGGACGACGCGCTCCTGATCGACGTGCTGCGGGCCGCCCAGTCCGAGGTGGAGCTCTACAACCGGATCGAGTTCGGCACCGTCGACACCGACATCTCCGTCGCCGCGCACGCGGTCAACGACGTGGTTCGTCTCGTCGCGGAGCTGCTCGACAACGCCACCCGGTTCTCGCCGCCGAACACCATCGTGGTCGCCGACGGCCGGCGGATCCGGGACTACGTGCTGATTCAGGTCGAGGACCGCGGCCTCGGCCTGACCGACGAGCAGCTCGACTCGCTGAACCGGCGTCTGGCCGCCCCGCCGACGGTCGACGTGGCCGCGTTCCGGCTCATGGGTCTCGCCGTGGTGAGCCGGCTCGCCTCCCGCTACGGCATCCGGGTGGAGCTGCGACGCAACGTCGAGGGCGGCACCGTCGCCCAGGTGACCCTGCCCAACTCCGCCGTGGTGCTGCCGGCGAACCGGGGCCAGGCCTCGCTGCCCCGGCCGCGCCAGCCGCTCGCTGTCGAACAGTCTCCGGCGAGCCGGGGCGCTGCCCCGGCCGACCCGCTGGCCGGCGCGGGGCGGGGCGGCACGGCGACCCTCACCGACCAGTGGCCCGCCGCAACGCCGCCGCCCGCCCGTTGGCAGACCGCGGCCGAGGCGCGGGACACCGGCCCGGCCGTGCAGTTGGGCGGGGCGAGCGGCGCCCTGCCGAGTGGGCCGACGGCCGATCCGGTCCCGCCCGCGCCGTCGACCCCGGTGTCCGGTGCCGGCTGGTCGGCCGGTGGCCCCACCGTCACGTACCCCACGCTCGATGCGCTACCGAAGCGGGCTCCCAGTGCCGAGACGGGTGCGCCGACCGCCGCCGTTCCGCCGGCCTACCCGGCCGCGCCGGCGTACCAGTCGGTCGCGGCGGTACCTCCGGCGCCGGCCGCGCCGGTGGTGGCCCAGCCCGAGCAGCCGGCCGAGGCGCCGATCTTCCGGGAGATGGAAGCGGTCTGGTTCCGCTCGCACGGCAACGACGAAACCACGATCTTCACCCGACCGCGATTCGACGACGAGCCGCCGCCCGCCGCGACGCAGCCGGTCGCCACGGCTTCGCCGCCGCCGAGGCCGCCGCTGCCGAGCCGCACCCCGGGGGCCCAGGCGTCGGGGCTGACCACGCCCCCGCCGTACACCCCGCCGGCGGTGCCGCCGCCGGCCACCCCGCCCGCCGCCGTACCCCCGCCCGCCGCCGTACCCCCGTCGCCACCGACGGCCAACGCGGAGGCCTGGCGAACGGCGGCCGACGAGGGCTGGTCACGGGCCAGCCAGGCCGCGGAGCCCAGCAACGCCGGCACCACCCGCTCCGGCCTGCCCAAGCGGGTGCCGCAGGCCCAGCTCGTGCCCGGCGGCGTCGAGCCCAAGGGCGCCCGGTCCCACACCCGGCGGACGCCGGACGAAGTACGCGGACTGCTGTCGGCCTACCACCGCGGTGTGCAGCGGGGCCGGACGGCCGGCGCGGACCTGAACAGCACCTCGAACAAGGAGACGAACCAATGAACAGGCCGGCGGCCATGCAGGACATGGGTTGGCTGCTCACCAACTTCGCCGACAGCGTGGCGGGCATCGCCCACGTGGTGGCGGTGTCCGCGGACGGGTTGCTGCTCGCCTCCTCCCGCGATCTGCCGACGGACCGGGCCGACCAGCTCGCCGCGATCACCTCCGGCGTGGTGAGCCTGACCGAGGGCGCCGCCCGGATGTTCAGCGCCGGTGGGGTGCTGCAGACGGTCATCGAGATGGACAGCGGATACCTCTTCCTCATGTCGATCAGCGACGGCTCGTCGATGGCGGTGCTGGCTGCCCGCAGCTGCGACGTCGGCCAGGTGGGGTACGAGATGGCGCTGCTGGTGGAACGGGTCGGTCAGGCCCTGGTTCCGCTGCCGAGGGATGCCGTCCGGTCGTGATCGGGCGGCGGACGTGATCCGGAGCCGGTCCGGCTCCGTACGGAAGGGGAGGTGATCGCGAGATGGAACCACGGCGGGATCCGCGTGGGGCGCTGGTGCGACCGTACGCGGTCACCCGTGGCCGCACCGAGCCGTTGCAGAACATCGCGCTCGAGGCGGTGCTGTCGTGCAATTTCACCCAGTCGGCCGAGGCGCGGTTCGCCGGGCACGACAAGTACCGCATCGCCACGGTCTGCGAAGGCCGGGCACAGTCGCTGGCGGAGATCGCCGCGTACACCCGGATGCCGCTGGGCGTCACCCGGGTGCTGGTCGCCGACATGGTGGCCGAGGGCCTGCTGACGCTACACACTGCCGCTCCCGCGACCGGATTCCAGGAGCGGATGAACCTGCTTGGAAGGGTGCTAAGTGGACTTCGCGAACTATGACCCCGACGGGGCGAACCGCAGCCGGGAGATCATCTCCGCGAAGATCGTGATCGCGGGTGGCTTCGGGGTGGGCAAGACCACCCTGGTTGGGGCGATTTCCGAGATCACTCCGCTGAAGACCGAGGCGCTGATGACCGCGGCCGGCGTGGGCATCGACGACCCGTCGAAGGTGCCCGGCAAGGAGACCACCACGGTCGCCATGGACTTTGGCCGGATCACCATGGCCCAGGACCTGATCCTCTATCTGTTCGGCACGCCGGGCCAGACCCGCTTCTGGTTCATGTGGGACGAGATCATCCGGGGTGCGGTGGGGGCCGCCGTGCTGGTGGACACCCGGCGGATCACCGATGCGTTCGCCCCGCTGGACTACTTCGAGAACCGCAACCTGCCGTACGTGGTGGCGCTGAACCGGTTCGACGGCGCCCCGTTGTACGAGGTGGAGGAGGTTCGCGAGGCGCTGGCGATCTCGCCGGACGTGCCGTTGGTGCTGTGTGACGCCCGGCAGCGCGAGTCGGTCAAGCAGGTGCTGGTGACCGTCGTCGAGCACGCCATGCTCCGCCTTCAGGCCGAGCACGAACGTGGCTACCCGGCCCCGGTCGGCTGACGCCGGCTCGGCCCACCGGCCCTCAGCGCACCCTCGGCTCGGCCGTCGCCGTGAAGCCGGCCAGCTCGGTCGGCACGCGCTGACGGCCGTGGTTCGAGCGCACCTCGGTACGGGCCAGCTCCAGCCGGGCCCTACCGGTCACCACGAGGACCCCGTGGGCGCCGTCGACGAGCTCCGCCGGCGGTGCCCCGTCGGCGAGGAACATCCCGGTGTCGGCGGCCCGGATGTCCTCGGCCGCCGCCCACTCTATGATCAACGCTGCCCGTTTCTGGTGACAGAACTCCATCTGATGGAGTAGGCCACGCGGGTTGGTACCCCGTTTTGACCTGCTGCCGTGCGGCCGGGTATCGTTGCCTGCTGTTGTACGACATTCAGAGGCGTGCCGCATCAGGTACGCTTGGTCGTTCGTGCGCGCTGGTCCGACTGGGTAGCTCTGGTCACCTCGGCGCGCGACCCCAGACCGACGACGAGACAAGGTAGACCTGTGCGTACGTACAGCCCGAAGCCGGGTGAGATCGAGCGTCAGTGGCACATCATCGACGCCTCTGATGTCGTGCTGGGCCGCCTGGCGACCCACGCCGCCACGCTGCTGCGTGGCAAGCACAAGCCGACTTTCGCGCCGCACGTCGACACGGGCGACTTTGTCGTCATCGTGAACGCGGGCAAGGTCGCGCTGACCGGCAACAAGCGCCAGCAGAAGATCGCCTACCGCCACTCCGGTTACCCGGGTGGTCTGAAGCAGGTCGGCTACGACGAGCTGCTCACCAAGCGTCCCGACCGGGCCATCGAGCTGGCGGTGAAGGGGATGCTCCCGCACAACAAGCTCGGCCGTCAGCTTCTCAAGAAGCTGAAGGTCTACGCTGGCGCCGAGCACCCGCACGCCGCGCAGCAGCCGGTGCCGTTCGAGATCAAGCAGATCGCGCAGTGAGCGCGGGCGAAGGAAGCAGCATGACCGACATCACCGTCACCGAGGTTGCCCCCGAGGCCACCGAGGCGCCGGCGCCCGTCGCCCGCGCGCCTCGTGGCGACCGCCTGATCCAGACCGTGGGTCGGCGCAAGGAGGCCATTGTCCGGGTTCGTATCGTCCCCGGCACCGGCAAGATCACCTGCAACGGCCGTGACCTCGAGGCCTACTTCCCGAGCAAGGTGCACCAGCAGCTCATCAAGGACCCGCTGGTGACCGCCGAGAAGGCCGAGGCCTTCGACGTGATCGCCAACCTCCGTGGTGGCGGCACCACCGGTCAGGCCGGTGCGCTGCGCCTCGCCATCGCCCGGGCGCTGATCGTGAGCGAGCCGGACGACCGCCCGGCCCTGAAGAAGGCCGGCTTCCTGACCCGTGACGCCCGGGTCAAGGAGAGCAAGAAGTACGGCCTCAAGAAGGCCCGTAAGGCTCCCCAGTACTCGAAGCGCTGATCATCAGCGGCACCTTGTACTTCTGACGGACGGCCGGGTCCGCCTCCCCCTCGGGAGGTCGGGCCCGGCTGTTCTGCTCTTCCCATCGCAGTTCCATCGGAGGTTGGGGTATGGGCCGGTTGTTCGGCACGGACGGCGTACGCGGGCGGGCGAACGCGGATCTCACCCCGGAGTTGGCGCTCGCGGTGGCGGTCGCCGCCGCGCACACGCTCGCCGAGTCGGACCGGAGCCATCCGCCGCTCGCCGTGGTCGGCCGGGACACCCGGGCCAGCGGCGAGATGCTGGAGGCCGCGGTGGTGGCCGGGCTCACCAGCGCCGGCGCCAACGTGGTGCGGGTCGGCGTGCTGCCCACCCCCGCCGTGGCGTTCCTCACCGCCGAGGCCAAAGCCGACCTGGGCGTGATGCTCTCCGCCTCGCACAACCCGATGCCGGACAACGGGATCAAGCTCTTCGCCGCCGGGGGGCACAAGCTGCCCGACGAGATCGAGATGCGGATCGAGGCAGCCGTCGAGGCGAACGCCACCACCGCCTGGAAGCGCCCGGTCGGCGCCGGCGTGGGCCGGGTGCACGATCTGCTCGACGGCGCCGACCACTACGTCCAGCACCTGGTCGGGACCGTGCCGCACCGGCTGGACGGGATCAAGGTGGTGGTCGACTGCGCCAACGGCGCCGCCGCCGAGGTGGCCCCGGTGGCGTACCGGGAGGCCGGCGCCGAGGTGATCGCGATCTACGCCGAGCCGGACGGGCTCAACATCAACGACGACTGCGGCTCCAACCACATCGACGCGCTGCGGGCCGCCGTGGTGGAACACGGAGCGCACCTGGGCATCGCCCACGACGGGGACGCCGACCGCTGCGTCGCGGTGACCGCCGACGGTGACGAGGTCGACGGCGACCAGGTGATGGCGATCCTCGCCCTGGGCATGCGCGAGGCCGGCGAGCTGACCCAGGACACCCTGGTCGCCACCGTGATGAGCAACCTCGGCCTGCGCCTGGCCATGTCCGCGCAGGGCATCCGGCTGGTCGAGACCAAGGTCGGCGACCGGTACGTGCTGGAGGAACTGCGCGCCTCCGGCCTCGCCCTCGGCGGCGAGCAGAGCGGGCACATCGTCATGCCCGCGTACGCCACCACCGGCGACGGCGTGCTCACCGGCCTGCACCTGATGTCCCGGATGGCGGCCACCGGCAAGTCACTCGCCGAGCTGGCCACCGTGATCACCAAGCTGCCGCAGGTGCTGATCAACGTGCCGGTGAGTGACCGGACCGTGGGCTCCGCCGCGCCGGCCGTCCGGGCCGAGGTGGAACGGGCCGAGGCCGAGCTGGGTGAGACGGGCCGCGTGCTGCTGCGCCCCTCCGGCACCGAGCCGCTGGTCCGGGTCATGGTCGAGGCGGCCACCGAGGCCACCGCCCGGTCCGTCGCGGAGCGGATCGCCGAGCAGGTCCGCACCGCCAGTCCGGTCGGCTGACGACTGTTCCGGCTCATCCGGGCGCGGCGGGTTGGCCCCCCGCGTCCGGCTCAGGACCGGGAAACCCGGCGGAGGAAGCGGTCGGCCAGGTCGACCACCTGGTCGGCGTCCAGCTCCAGCGCCGGGCCGGCCACCGTCACCTCGGCCAGCGCGATCCCGGGTACCTCGGTGTCGCGCCAGCCGCCGACGAACCAGGCCTTCTCCTCCTCGGCGAGGGCCAGGTTGGCGGCGTTGAGCGCCTCCGCCGGATGCGGCAGCCAGAGCCGGAACTGGTGGGTGTGCGGCGGTGCCGGATGCACCCGCGCGCCGGGAAGGGTGGCCAGGGCCGCGGCAATCACCTTGGCGTGCGTCACGTAGTCGGACAGTCGGGGCAGCTCGTGTGCCAGGCCGGCGAGCGCGGCGAGGGCGGCCGGCCATTGCTGGAACAGGTTCCCGCCGTAGCGGTGTCGCCAGGCGCGGGCATACCGCACCAGCTCCGTGGAGCCGGCCAGCGCCGCCCCGGAATGGCCACCGAGGGACTTGTAGAACGAGACGTACGTGCTGTCGGCCAGGGCGGCGATCTCGGTCGCCGAGCGTCCCAGGTGGGCGGTCGACTCCCAGAGCCGGGCACCGTCCAGGTGTATCCGGACGCCCTGCTGCCGGGCCGCGTCGACCACCGCGACCAGCTCGTCCCAGCCCGGCAGGACGAAACCGGCGTCGCGTAGCGGCAGTTCCAGCAGCAGTGTGCCGATCGGCTCGTCGAGCGCGCCGATTTCCTCGGCCGTCGGGTTGCGCGGCGCGCCCGTGGTCAGCACCGCCCGTAGGCCGCTGAGCACGGCGTACGCGTCCCGCTCGTGAACCAGCGGGTGGTTGAGCGGGTGCAGGCCGACGGTGTCCCGGCCGGTCAACTCGGCGCCGTAGCGTAGGGCGACCTGCTGGGCCATGGTGCCGGTGGGGAAGAAGGCGACGGCCTCGGTGCCGAGCAGCTCGGCGACCCGGCGTTCCAGCTCCTCGACCGGGCCGCCCTCGCCGTAGCAGTCGGGCAGCAGATCCTCGGTCGCGGCGGACCGGAGCGTCGCCAGCTGCTCGTGCACCGACGCGGGCCGCACGCCGGAGAGCACGGTGTCGCAGCCGCGCTGCGCGGTGACCCGACGGAGCCGGTCGGCGTACGCGTCGGTCATCGTTCCGCCTTCAGCCGGCGCAGCCGGGCCACCGCCTCGGTCAGCACCTCGGGCCGCTTGCAGAAGGCGAACCGGACCAGCCGTCGCCCGGCCTCCGCATCGTCGTAGAAGACCTGGGTCGGCACCGCCACCACGCCGCAGCGCTCCGGCAGCGATCGGCAGAACTCCACCCCGTCCCGGCCGCCCAGCGGGGTGACGTCGGCGGTGACGAAGTAGGTGCCCTCCGGGGCGAGCACGTCGAACCCGGCGTCGGTGAGCCCGGTGACCAGCTGGTCCCGCCGCCGCTGCATGTCGTCCCGGAAACCTGTGAAGTAGGCGTCCGGCAGGGCGAGCGCCGCCGCGACGGCCGGTTGCAGCGGCCCGGCGTTGACGAAGGTGAGGAACTGCTTCACCCGCAGCACCGCGGAGACCAGCGGCGCGGGTCCGCTCACCCAGCCGACCTTCCATCCGGTGCAGGAGAAGGTCTTGCCGGCCGAGGAGATCCGCAGTGTCCGCTCCCGCATGCCGGGGAGCGTCGCCAGCGGCACGTGCGGTGTGGTGGCGTCGGTGAAGACCAGGTGCTCGTACACCTCGTCGGTGATCGCGTACGCGTCGTGCTCCTGGCACAGCTCGGCGACCAGGGCCAGCTCGTCGGGGGTGAAGACCTTGCCGGTCGGGTTGTGCGGGGAGTTCAGCAGCACCAGCCGGGTGCGCGGCCCGAACGCGGCGCGCAGCTCGGCCGGGTCGACGGCGTACCGGCCGTCGGCGCCGGGACGCAGCGTGACCGGCCGGCGGACCGCGCCGGCCAGCGCGATGGAGGCGGCGTACGAGTCGTAGTACGGCTCGAGGCAGACCACCTCGTCGCCCGGCTCGCACAGGGCGAGGATGCTGGCGGCGATCGCCTCGGTGGCGCCGGCGGTCACCACGATCTCGCCGTCCGGGTCGTACTCGAGGCCCCAGAAGCGGTGCTGGTGGGCCGCGACGGCCGCGCGCAGCGCCGGGATGCCCGGCCCCGGCGGGTACTGGTTGTGCCCGGAGCGCAGCGCCTCGGCGGCCGCCGCGAGCATCTCCGGCGGGCCGTCGGTGTCCGGGAAACCCTGCCCGAGGTTGACCGCGCCGGTGCGTACGGCGAGCGCGGACATCTCGGCGAAGATGGTGGTGCCGAACGGCCGCATCCGGGCCACCAGGGGATCGGTCGTCATCACGCGGGCCAGCCTACGGCCCCGGACGGAAGCCGCAAGAGCACCGCTGGTGCCGGATCGGCCCTACCAGCCGAAGCAGGCCACCCACCACCTGCCCGAGTTCTCGGAGACGACCTTCCCGTTGATGGTGATCCGGCAGGTCGCATCGCCCGAGCCGATGGGCGCCGCCAGGACCTGTACCCGCTCGCGGTCGTTGGCGGTGAACGTCATCCGCCACGGCGTCCGCACCTCGTCGACCTCGAAGAAGTCGGCGTTGGCGTCGTAGAACTGGAGGTCCACAGTGTCGGTGCCGCCCACCTCGTAGACGACCGTCAGCTCGCCGGGCCCGTCCGACGGAGCGGTGGCAGGGCTGTCTTGTGCCGTGGTGACATTTGGTTCGTCGGGCACGCCGAAATCGGGGTACGGCTCCCCGGATGCCACGGGCTCAGCGGTCAGGTCGTCGAGCAGGCCAAGGCCGACGCAGCCGCAGCAGAGAAGCGCCAGGAGGGCGGCCACCACGCCGACCACGATCGCTACGGTTCGGCCTCCGTTCGTCCGGGCCGGCGGCGCTCCGGGGTACGCGTACGGCGGCGGGTAGCCCTGTGGCGGCCAGGCCGGTGCGGGGTGCCCGGGCCAGGCTTGACCGGGTGGTGGGGCCGCGCCGGCCGGTGGGTAGGTGGGGGCACCCGCCGGTGGGTAGGTGGGCGCGCCGGCCGGTGGGTAGGCGTCGGACTGGCCGGGGGACTCGTTGGGGGCCGGGTTCTCATACGCGCCCGGCGTGCCGAGCCCGACGGGCGTGTCCGGCGGTGACCAGGGAGTCGGTGTCCAGGGCGTCGGTGGTGTCCAGGGCTGCGGGGCGGCCAGCGGGTCCGGTGGTGTCCAGGGCGCGGGCGGCGGTGGGGCGGCGGGATCGGTGGAACCCCCGCTCGCCGGCGGCTCGGGGGGAGGCGTTGCCTCAGACATCAGCTCAGCTCGCAGGGGACGGGCGCGGACCGGCCGCGGGAAGGGTGGTGGGGGACCCCGACCAGGGCCTTCAATGTACGGCGCGGCGGCAATCTCCGGTCGGCTGCGTTTTCGTCCCGTCGGTCGATTCTTCCTATACGCGCCATTTGCCTACCAGATCGCTCAAAATCTGTGATCATTTACCCGGCTTTCGAGCACACATCATGTGTGAAACTGGGTTAGGCTGCGGACCATGTGTGGAATCGTGGGTTACGCCGGCGCGCGCCCAGCGCTCGGCATCGTGCTCGACGGGCTGCGGCGGCTGGAATACCGGGGCTACGACTCGGCCGGCGTGGCCGTCGTCTGCGACGACGAGCTGCTGATCGAGAAGAAGGCCGGCAAGCTGGCCAACCTGGAGAAGGTTCTCGCCGAGCGGGCCGCGAGCGACCCGGAGTCCTGCGCCGCCAGCCCGATCGGCATCGGTGACGGCACCACCGGCATCGGCCACACCCGGTGGGCCACCCACGGCGGGCCGACCGACCGCAACGCCCACCCGCACCTGTCCCCCGACGGCCGGGTCGCGGTGATCCACAACGGCATCATCGAGAACTTCGCCAGGCTCCGCGCCGAGCTGGAGGACGACGGCGTCGAGTTCGCCAGCGACACCGACACGGAGTGCGCCGCACACCTGCTCGCCCGCGCACTGGCCGACCTGCGCGCGGCCGGCGAGGTCGACAGCCCGCAGCTGCTCGCCTCCGCGATGCGGGTGGTCTGCCAGCGGCTGGAGGGCGCCTTCACCCTGCTCGCCGTCGACGCCGGCATCCCCGGCGCGGTGGTCGGCGCCCGGCGTAACTCGCCCCTGGTCGTCGGGCGCGGCGACGGGGAGAACTACCTGGCCAGCGACGTGGCCGCGTTCATCGAGCACACCCGCGACGCGGTCGAGCTGGGTCAGGACCAGATCGTCCTGATCACCCCGGACAGCATCGAGATCAGCGACTTCGCCGGCCAGCCCGCCACCGGCAAGGACTTCCACATCGACTGGGACTCCTCGGCGGCTGAGAAGGGCGGCTACGACTGGTTCATGCTCAAGGAGATCGAGGAGCAGCCGCAGGCGATCGCCGACACGCTGCTCGGCCGGCTCACCGACACCGGTGAGATCGCCCTCGACGAGGTACGCCTCAGCGAGCAGGACCTGCGCGACGTCGACAAGATCTTCATCGTCGCCTGCGGCACCGCGTACCACTCCGGCATGGTCGCCAAGTACGCCATCGAGCACTGGACCCGGATCCCCTGCGAGGTGGAGCTGGCCAGCGAGTTCCGCTACCGCGACCCGGTGCTGGACCGTTCCACGCTGATCGTGGTGATCTCGCAGTCCGGCGAGACCATGGACACCCTGATGGCCCTGCGTCACGCCAAGGAGCAGAAGGCCCGGGTGCTGGCCATCTGCAACACCAACGGCTCCACCATTCCGCGTGAGTCCGACGCCGTCCTCTACACGCACGGCGGCCCGGAGATCGCGGTCGCCTCCACCAAGGCCTTCCTCACTCAGCTCGTCGCCTGCTATCTGATCGGGCTGCACCTGGCCCAGGTGCGCGGGATCAAGTTCGCCGACGAGGTGGGCGCGGTCGTCGCCCAGCTGCAGGAGATGCCGGGCAAGCTGCGCGAGCTGCTGAGGCGGATCGAGCCGGTCCGCGAGCTCGCCCGCGAGCTGAAGTCCGAGCCGACCGTGCTCTTCATCGGCCGGCACGTCGGCTACCCCGTGGCGCTGGAGGGCGCGCTGAAGCTCAAGGAGCTGGCGTACATGCACGCCGAGGGCTTCGCCGCCGGCGAGCTGAAGCACGGCCCGATCGCGCTGATCGACAAGGGCACCCCGGTGATCTGCATCGTGCCTTCGCCCATCGGTCGGGGCATGCTGCACGACAAGGTCGTCTCAAACATCCAGGAGGTGCGGGCCCGGGGCGCCCGCACCATCGTGATCGCCGAGGAGGGCGACGAGGCCGTCGTCCGCTACGCCGACCACCTGATCTACGTGCCGCGTACGCCCACGCTGCTGGCGCCGCTGGTGACCACGGTGCCCCTGCAGGTGCTGGCCGCCGAGATCGCCGCCGCCCGCGGACACGATGTCGACCAGCCGCGCAACCTGGCCAAGTCGGTCACCGTCGAGTAGTCGATCGCGGCGCGGCCCCTCCGCCTGCCGGTGGGCGGGCCGCGACGCGTGCGTTCATCGGCCCAGCACGATCTGGGCCATGCCGTCCAGCGCCGGGTTGCCGGGTTCCCAGTAGCCGGTGTGGCCGTACCGGCCGCTGGGGAAGCGCCGGCCGCCGAAGCCAGGGTCGCTCGGGTCGCGCCCGAACCACAGCTCGTGGCCGCCGAGCGCGGCCGCCGCCGGGCCGAGCGGCGTGGCGGCCAGCACCGCCCGCCGGGCCAGCTCCTCCGGCGGCCGGGCCAGCCGGATCACGTCGTCCGGCGCGGTGCTGGCCCAGACCTGCCCGGGCAGCATGCGCAGCTCGCCGGCGTGCTCGACGCCCACCCCGGGAGAGCCGACGAAGACCAGTGCGTCGGCGCTCAGCCCGTGGTCGCGGGCAGTCATGCCGACCACCACCGAGCCGTAGCTGTGGCCGAGCACGGTCTGCCGGGCCGGTGGGCCCTCGTGCGAGGCGCGTAGCCCCTCCTGGAACCGGTGCAGCGCCGGCCCGGCATCCTCGGCCTGCCGGGAGCGGGCCGCCTCGGGCAGGAAGTCCGGCGCGTCGTAGTCCAGCCAGAGCACCGCCGCCGTCTCCTCGCCGGGGCCGAGCGCCGCGCAGCGGTCCAGCACCCGGGCGGCCCGGCCCAGCTCGCCGGGGGCGTCGGCGAGGTCCGCGGTCATCCCCGGGACGTACGTGAGCACCGCGCCGGCCCGGTCGGGATTGCCCAGCGCCATCACCACGCGCCCGTCCCCGGCCGGATCCAGCCCGAGCAGGTACGCCCGGGGCGCCTGCGGCGCGGCCAGCCGCCGGCCCAGCGCGTCGAGGCCGTGCAGTGCCGCCTCGACCTGGGCGAGCCGGGCCACCCGGGCCAGCTCGGCCGGCCCCGGCGGCAGCGGCGCCAGCAGCCGTCGGCGCCGGGCGGCCAGTTCCTCGCGTCGCCCGGCCAGCAGCAGCCGGTTGGCCTGGTCCCGGGCCGTCACCGGCACGCCGTCGAGGCGGCCGACCCGGGCCGGCTCGTGCCCGATCAGCCAGCGGCGCTCGGCCGGGGTGAGCCCGGCCCACCAGCGGCCGACCTCGGCCGGACCGGCTCCGGGCGACGGCCGCCAGGCGGGCGGGATGCTCACCCAGCCGGAGACCGCCGCCGTGGTCAACTCGCCCAGCCGGGCGGCGGCCTCCCGGTCCGCCGCGCCGGCGAGCGCCAGCGCGCCGTGCAGCTCGGCCGACACGGTGGTCAGCGCCGGCCGAGGCGTGCCGCGGGGCGGGGGCGGGCCGGATCGGGCCGGATCGCTCCCGCCCGGTCCACCAGCAGGCCGCCCGCGTCGGCGTGCGCCACCGCGGCGGTGAGGCGAGCCTTCGCCGTGCCCAGCCGGGCGGCGAACTCGGCGAGCACCTGGTCGACCTCGATCAGCGCGGGCAGCACCTCGGTCAGCGCGCCGCGCAGCCCGCCGAGCCGCCCGCGTGCCGCAGTGGCGGCCCCACCGGACCAGGCGGGGCGCAGGGCGGCGACCCGGGCGTCCAGCCCGTCGGCCCGCTGCCGGACTGGGCCGGTGAGCCCGCGCCAGGCCGCCCCCGCCGCGATCCAGGCCCCCGGATCCGCCGCCCAGAGCTGCGCGTAGCCGACCGGCGCGGCCGCGAGCGCCCCGCTGCCGTTCACCGGGGGATCCCGGCCAGCCGTAGGGCGGCCCGCTCGTCCACCGCCTCGTAGCCGTCGGCGGCGGCCCGGACCGCCTCGGCGGTGGCCGCCACCCCGGCGGCGAGTGTCCCGCACCAGCGGTGCGTCGCGGTTTCCAGCTCGGCCAGCGCCACCCCGACCCGCCAGCCGGCGGCCGGCGGCACCAGCCCGGGCGTGCCGGCCAGCGACTGCGCCAGCAGGTCTGCGTCGTCGCCCAACTCCCGGGCGACCCCGCGTAGCAGCTCCGGCTCGACGGCGAACGGCTCCTCGGTCATCGGCGCCTCCCCGTGGCGCAGGCCGTCAGCAGAAGGATGCCGGCGGCAGGCGGACACCCGCGCGGAACGGCGGGCGGATCGGGCAACGGGGACGCTAGGCGACAAGCGACCGCCGGTGTGGGCCCTGTGGACAACCGGCGGTGGTCGTACCGGCGGCTTGTCCACAGGCGTTGCCCACCGCGCGCCGGAGGGCTAATCTGCGGCCCCGACCGCCGGTAGGGTGAGTTGGCATGAGACCGGTGTGGAGGGTCGCAGACGTACGCGCGGCAGAGGCCGGCCTGATGGCCTCCCTCCCGCCGGGGACGCTGATGCAACGGGCCGCCACCGGCCTGGCACGCCGCTGCGCGTTGCTGCTCGCCGATCGGGGCGGCGTGTACGGCGCCCAGGTGCTGCTGCTGGTCGGCTCCGGCGACAACGGCGGCGACACCCTGTACGCGGGCGCGCGGCTGGCCCGGCGGGGCGCGGCGGTGTCCGCCCTGCTGCTCACCCCCGGCCGGGCACACGCCGACGGGCTGGCCGCGCTGCGGGCCGCCGGTGGGCGCCTCGTCGAGCGGCCCCCGGCCCTGGTGGACCTGGTTCTCGACGGCATCGTCGGGATCGGCGGCACCGGCGGGCTGCGGGAGACCGCCGACCAGCTCGCCGCGAGCCTGGCGGAGCGTTGCGGGCGGGACGGCGCCCAGGCCACCGTGGTGGCGGTGGACGTGCCGAGCGGCGTCGCGGTGGACACCGGGCACGTGCCACTCACCGCATCGGGCCGACCCTGCGCGGTACGCGCCGACGTGACGGTCGCCTTCGGCGCGCTGAAGCCGGCCCTGGTGGTCGGCCCGGCCGCCGCGCTCGCTGGGCACGTCGAGCTGGTCGACATCGGGCTGGAACCGTGGCTGCGCGGCACCCCGGCGCTGTGGGTCACCGAATGGTCGGACGCCGCCGACTGGTGGCCGCGGCCGGGCCCGTACTCGGAGAAGTACAGCCGGGGCGTGGTCGGCGTGGCGACCGGCTCGGCCACGTATCCCGGCGCGGCGGTGCTCTCGGTCAGCGGCGCGCTGGCCGGGCCGACCGGCATGGTCCGGTACGCGGGCGGCGCCCGCGCGGAGGTGCTGCACCAGCATCCGTCGGTGATCGCCACCGATCGGGTCGCCGACGCCGGCCGGGTGCAGGCCTGGGTCTGCGGGTCGGGGCTGGGCACCGGCGAGGAGGCCGCCGCCGAGCTGCGCGCGGTGCTCGCCGCGCCGGTGCCGGTGGTGCTCGACGCCGACGCGCTCACGCTGCTGGTCGACGGCTCGATGGCCGACCGGCTGCGGGCCCGGGACGCGCCGATCGTGGTGACCCCGCACGACCGGGAGTACGCCCGGCTGTGCGGAGAGACCCCGGGCGCGGACCGGGTGGCGGCCGCCCTGCGGCTGGCCGCCTGGATGAACGCGGTGGTGCTGCTCAAGGGCGACCGCACGATCATCGGCACGCCGGACGGCCGGGCGTACGTCAACCCGACCGGCACCGCGGTGTTGGCCACCGGGGGCACCGGCGACGTGCTGGCCGGGCTGCTCGGCTCGCTGCTGGCCGCCGGGCTGCCGGCCGAACGGGCGGCCGCCGTGGCGGCGTACCTGCACGGGCTGGCCGGCCGCGAGGCGGCCCGCAGCGGTCCGGTGACCGCGCCCGACGTGGCGACCGCGCTTCGTCCGGTGCTCGCCCGCCTGCTCTGACCAGGCGACTCACGGCCGCGGTGATCAGCGGCGGAAGTACGCTGGGAGTATGTGGCAGTCGGAGGTGCGCGTCGACCTGGACGCGATTCGGGAGAACGTGGCCCAGCTCAAGGCGGGCACCAGCGCCGAGTTGATGGCGGTGGTGAAGGCCGACGGGTACGGCCACGGCATGGCCCCGGCCGCCCGCGCCGCGCTCGATGCCGGCGCGGACTGGATCGGGGTCTGCACCCTCGACGAGGCGCTCACCCTGCGCCGGCAGGGGATCACCGCCCCCGTGCTGGCCTGGCTGCTCGCCCCGGGGCTGCCGCTGCACGACGGTGTCGCGGGCGGCATCGACCTGGGCTGCGCGAGCCTCACCCAGCTGGACGAGTTGGTCGCGGCGGGCCTCCGGGCGGACCGGCCGGCCCGGGTGCACCTCAAGATCGACACCGGCCTGTCGCGCGGCGGCGCGACCGTCGCCGACTGGCCCGCCCTGCTGGAGGCCGCGGCGAAGGCCCAGGCCGACGGCCTGGTCGAGGTGGTCGGGGTGTGGAGCCACTTCGCGTACGCGGACTCGCCCGGCCACCCCACCATCGACCGGCAGCTCGCCGTCTTCGAGGAGGGGGTGGGCATGGCCGAGAAGGCGGGGCTGCGCCCCCGGTACCGGCACCTGGCCAACTCGGCCGCCACGCTGACCCGCCCGGACGCCCACTTCGACCTGGTTCGTCCCGGTCTGGCCATCTATGGCCTCTCCCCGGTGGCCGGTGAGCGGTTCGGCCTGCGCCCGGCGATGACCGCCCGGGCCCGGGTGATGCTGACCAAGCGGGTCCCGGCCGGCACTGGTGTGTCGTACGGCCACACCTACCTCACCGAGCGGGAGGCCAACCTGGCCGTCGTCCCGCTCGGGTACGCCGACGGGGTGCCCCGACACGCCTCCGGCGCCGGCCCGGTGCAGCTCGGCGGCAAACGGCGGACCATCGCCGGCCGGGTCTGCATGGACCAGTTCGTGCTGGACTGCGGCGACGACGAGGTGGCGGCCGGGGACGTGGCGACGCTCTTCGGCAGCGGCGCGGACGGGGAGCCCACCGCCGACGACTGGGCCGAGGCGGCCGGCACGATCAACTACGAGATCGTGACCCGATTCGGCGGGGTCCGGGTGCCCCGCGTCTACGACGGCGAAAAACCGTGAGCGAGCGCAGGGGAGTGCCGGAATGAGTCGCCGCTCCCGCGTCCCCCGGCCGCGTACCGCCGCCGGCCGGGTCGCCGGGGCGATCGGCGCCGCCGTGGGTGTCGCCGCTGCCGGGCTGGCCGCGGGGGTGGTGGGCGAGCGGCTCCTGGTCCGCCGCCTCAAGAGCGACCCCGCCGACCCGTATACCCACGAGGACTTCGGCGCGCAGCGGTACGACGAGGCGTTCCAGCTGGAGATGCCGGACGGCACCGACATCCACGTGGAGGTGGTCGAGCCGACCCGGCCGGTCGCCGGGCATCCGACCGTGGTGCTGGTGCACGGCTTCTGCCTGGACATGGGGACGTTCCACTTCCAGCGCGAGCTGCTCGCCGCGCGCGGCGACTACCGGATCGTCGCGTACGACCAGCCCGGGCACGGCCGCTCCGGGCGGCTGGAGACCGGCGACTACGACCTGGCCGCGCTGGGTCGGACCCTGCGCCGGGTGCTCGACGAGGTCGCCCCGGAGGGGCCGCTGGTGTTGGTCGGCCACTCCATGGGCGGCATGACGATCATGGCGCTGGCCGAGCTCTGTCCGGAGCTGTTCGGCGACCGGGTGGTCGGCACCGTGCTGATGGCCACCTCGGGCGGCGCGCTCGCGGAGACCAGGCTGGTGGCGCCCGCGCTGCTCGGCCGGGTCGCCGCGCCCATGCTCTACATGATGAGCAACGCCGCCCGGTACGGCGGCACGATGATCGACAAGGCCCGGAAGTCGACGTCCAACGTCGCCTGGCTGCTCACCCGCCGGTACGGTTTCGGCACCGAGAAGCCCAGCCCAGCCCTGGTGTCGTACGTCGAGGCGATGAACTCGCGAACCTCCGCCGACACGGTCACCCGCTACCTGCGTACGCTGGCCACCCACGCCCGCTACCCGGCGCTGGCCGCGCTGGCCGGCACGCCGGTGCTGGTGATCGTGGGAGACAAGGACATGATCACGCCGGTGACCCACTCCGAGGAGATCGTTCGGCGGCTGCCGCACGCCGAGTTCGTGAAGATCCACGACAGTGGGCACGTGGTGATGCTGGAGCACGCCGACGAGGTCAACGCGGCGTTGGCAGGGTTCCTGGAGGGGCTGTGACCGTCGTCGTGGAGCTGAAAACGGTCGACGACACCCACGAGTTCGGCCGGCGGCTGGCTGGGGTGCTGCACGCCGGTGACCTGCTGCTGCTCAGCGGTCCGCTGGGTGCCGGCAAGACCGCGCTGACCCAGGGCATCGGCGCCGGCCTCGGCGTACGCGGCGACATCACCTCGCCGACCTTCGTGATCGCCCGGGTGCACCGCCCGGATCCGAGCCGGGGCGGGCGGGTGACCCTGGTGCACGCCGACGCGTACCGGCTGGGGGAGTCCGCCGATCCGCGCGCCGAGATCGACGATCTGGACCTGGACGCCTCGGTGGACGAGGCGGTGACCGTGGTCGAGTGGGGCGAGGGGATGGTCGAGCAGCTGGTCGAAGCACACCTGCGGGTACGCATCGACCGCCGGGACGACGACATTCGCGTGGTGACCCTGGAACCGGTCGGCGGTGACTGGGCGCGGCGCCTCGCCACCCTCGACTGACCGGTGTCGTACCCGACGCCTACAGTGCCCGCGACAAATCTGACCGGCGGAAGGTTGCCGATGCCCGAAGACACCCCCACCCTCGACCTGCTGGCGCTGCTGCCCGACGCGTGGCGGGCCGTGGTCACCCCGCACCTCGACCCGGCCCGCACCGCGGCGCTGGCCGAGTTCGTCGCCGGGGAGTTCGCCACCCAGACCGTCTTCCCGCCGGTCGAGGATCTCTTCTCCGCGTATCGACTGTGCGGGCCGGCGGAGTGCCGGGTGCTGATCCTGGGGCAGGACCCGTACCACAAGGCGGGGCAGGCACACGGGCTGAGCTTCAGCGTGCGCGAGGGGGTGACGGTGCCGCCGTCGCTGCGCAACGTCTTCAAGGAGCTCGGCGAGGACGTGGGCGTGCCGAAGCCGCGCAGCGGCAACCTGACCGGGTGGGCGGCGCAGGGGGTGCTGCTGCTCAACTCGGTGCTCACCGTCCGGCAGGCCACCCCCGGCTCGCACGCGAACAAGGGCTGGGAGGAGTTCACCGACGCCACCATCCGGGCCCTGGACGCCCTCGACCAGCGGGTGGTCTTTCTGCTCTGGGGCGGCTACGCGCGCAAGAAGGCGGCCCTGGTCACCAACCCGCGGCACGTGGTGCTGGAGGCAGGCCACCCCAGCCCGATGAACCCGCGCGGCTTCCTGGGCAGCCGTCCGTTCAGCGCGGCCAACAAGGCCCTCGCCGACGTCGGCCTGTCCACCATCGACTGGGAACGGTCAGCCGGCTGACCCGAGACTGGCTACTCGGCCAGTGCGTCGAGCGCCGCGTCCAGGTGGCTGTCCAGCGACTCCACCTCGACGCGGAGCTGCCGGTCGAGCGCCGCGAACAGGCGCTCGACCGTGGGCAGGCTCGGCAGCCGGTCACCGCGCTCGATGCGGGCGACCGCGCCCTGGCTCAGCCCGGCCAGATCGGCCAGCGCCTGCTGAGTGAATTGGCGGAGTTCCCGCTCGTGGCGGACGATCGCTCACAAGTGGTGTGCCTTCTTGAGCGAGGTCACCGTCAGTAGCGGACGGAGGGGCGGCTAGGCTGGCACACCGTGCTCGTACTCGTGGTGGACTCCTCGACGCCCGCGGTGACCGCGGCCCTGATCGAGGTCTCGGCGGACGCTGTCGTGGCCCGCGCGCAGCGGTGCACGGTCGACGCCCGGGCACACGGAGAACTGCTCGCCCCGCAGGTCGACGCGGTGCTTGCCGACGTCGACGCCCGCCCCGGCGATCTCGCCGCGATCGTCGCCGGGCTCGGCCCGGGGCCGTTCACCGGGCTGCGGGTCGGCCTGGTCACCGCCGCCACCATGGGGCAGGTGCTGGGCATTCCGACGTACGGTGTCTGCTCCCTGGACGGGATCGGCCACCCGGCGGCCGCCGGCGAGCCGGTCCTGGCCGCCAGCGACGCGCGGCGCCGGGAGGTCTACTGGGCGGTCTACGACGGCGCCGGCCAGCGGATCGCCGGGCCGAACGTCGACGCCCCCGCGGTCGTCGCCGAGCGGGCCCGGGGCCTGGCCGTCACCGTCGCCGTCGGCGACGGCGCACATCGGTACGCGGACGTCCTCGGCCTGCCGCTGCGGGTCGAACCGCGCTACCCGGACCCGACGGCGCTGGCCCGGATCGCCGCCGAGCGGATCCGCGCGGGCGCGCCCGGCGAGCCGCTCACCCCGCTCTACCTGCGTCGCCCGGACGCCGTCGCGGCCACCGGCCACAAGCCGGTCCTGCCATGACGGGCGCACGCCTGGGACGCTTCCGCTGGTGGCACATCGACCAGGTACTGCCGATCGAGGCCGATCTCTTCGGGGTCGAGCAGTGGTCCCCGGCGATGTTCTGGAACGAGTTGGCCAACCAGCACTGCTACCTGGTCGCCACCGACGACGACGGCACCGTGCTCGGCTACGCCGGGCTGCTGGTGGCCCCGCCCGACGAGGCCTGGGTGCAGAACATCGCGGTCCGCCGGGACGCGCAGCGCCGGGGTATCGGCCGGACGCTGCTGGAGGCGCTGCTCGCCGAGGCGGCCCGGCGCGGCGTCCGCAGCACCCTGTTGGAGGTCGCCGCGGACAACGCCCCGGCCCAGCGCCTCTACGCGACGTACGGCTTCGAGCCGATCGGCGTGCGGCGCGGCTACTACCAACCGAGCAACACCGACGCGCTGGTCATGCAGCGCAACGAGGACTGACGAGCATGGCTGACGAACCACTGATCCTCGGCATCGAGACCTCCTGCGACGAGACCGGGGTCGGGATCGTCCGCGGGCACACCCTGCTCGCCGACGCGCTGGCCTCCAGCGTCGAGGAGCACGCCCGGTTCGGCGGCGTGGTGCCCGAGGTGGCCAGCCGCGCCCACCTGGAGGCCATCGTGCCGACCATGGACCGGGCGTTGAAGCAGGCCGGGGTGACGATCGCGGACATCGACGCGATCGCGGTCACCTCCGGCCCGGGGCTGGCGGGCGCGCTGCTCGTCGGGGTCGCCGCCGCCAAGGGGTACGCGGTCGCCGCCGAGAAGCCGGTGTACGGGGTGAACCACCTCGCCGCGCACGTCGCCGTGGACACCCTGGAGCACGGCCCGCTGCCCGAGCCGGCGATCGCCCTGCTGGTCTCCGGCGGCCACTCGTCGCTGCTGCGCGTCGACGACCTGGCCCGAGGCGTCACCCCGCTCGGCTCGACCATCGACGACGCCGCCGGCGAGGCGTTCGACAAGGTGGCCCGACTGCTCGGGTTGCCGTTCCCCGGCGGTCCGTGGATCGACCGCCAGGCACGGGCCGGCGACCCGGAGGCCATCACCTTTCCGCGCGGGCTGACCGCCGCCAAGGACCTGGTCGCCCACCGCTACGACTTCTCGTTCTCCGGTCTGAAGACCGCGGTGGCCCGCTGGGTGGAAGCCCGGCAGCGGGCCGGCGAGCCGGTGCCGGTCGCCGACGTGGCCGCGTCCTTCCAGGAGGCGGTCTGCGACGTGCTGGTCGGCAAGGCCCTGGACGCCTGCCGGAGCAGCGGGATCGACACGCTGGTGATCGGCGGTGGGGTGGCTGCCAACTCGCGGCTGCGGGCGATGGCCGAGCACCGGGCGGCCAAGCATCACATCCGGGTGCGTACGCCCCGCCCGAACCTGTGCACCGACAACGGAGCGATGGTGGCCGCGTTGGGCTCGCACCTGGTCGCCTCGGGCGTCGCGCCGAGCCGCCTCGACCTGCCCGCCGACTCGGCGATGCCGCTGACCGTGGTCAGCGTCTGAGAGGGGAGCGCCGTGATCGTCCGGATGTGGGAGGCGAAGGCCGAGTCGTACGGCTTCGCCGACCTGATCACCTGGGTCTGCGAGACCGCGCTGCCCGAGTTCGAGCACGACCCGCTGCACCTGTCCAGCGAGGTGTTCTCCTCCACCGACCACCGCCTCGTGGTCATCTCCAAGTGGCGGAGCAACCCGCGTACGCTGCCGGACCCGCCGCCGACCCTGGTCGCCCGGCCGCCGCATTCCTGGGATTTCACCCAGGTCGACCGCTGACCCGGCACCCGCCCTGAGCGGCGGGAATTTGATAGCGCGGCCCGGCAGCGGCCACCTAACGTCGGAGGGTCATGCGTTTCTCACCGGCCGGCGATCCCGGCACCCCCGACGCCCGGTCCGCCACCCGTTACCTGGTCTGGCTGGCCGGTCGGCACCCACTGATCTTCAGCGCCGGTCTCGCGCTCGGCGTCGTCTGGATGGTGGCGCAGGCGCTGATGCCGGCCGCCGTCGGGCAGGCCGTCGACGCCGGCCTCGCCCACCGTGACCCGGACGCCCTGCTGCGCTGGGGGCTCGTGCTGCTGGGGCTGGGCGTCCTCCAGGCCACCGCCGGCATCCTCCGACACCGCTGCGCGGTGCACAACTGGCTCGGCGCCGCGTACCGGACCGTGCAGGTGGCGGTGGACGCCACCAACCGGCTCGGCGCCGCACTGCCCCGCCGGGTCGCCGCAGGCGAGGTGGTCAGCATCGGTACGGCCGACATCGCGCACATCGGCAGCGCCATCGACATCACCGCCCGAGGTGCCGGATCGGTGGTGGCGATCGTCACCGTATCGACGATTCTGCTGACCGCGTCGCTACCGCTCGGGCTGGTCGTGGTGCTCGGCGTGCCGCTGCTGATGGGGCTGGTGGCGTTGCTGATCCGGCCGCTGCACCGGCAGCAGGCGGCGTACCGGGACTCGACCGGCCGGCTCACCGCCCGTGCCGCCGACATCGTCTCCGGGCTGCGGGTGCTGCGCGGGGTTGGCGGGGAACCGGTGCTGTGCACCCGCTACCGGGAGCAGTCCCAGGCGCTGCGCGCCGCCAGCCTGCGGGTGGCCCGGGTGGAGTCGCTGCTCCAGGCGGCGCAGATCCTGCTGCCCGGGGTCTTCCTGGTGCTGGTGACCTGGCTGGGGGCCCGGTTCGCGCTGGCCGGCGAGATCAGCGCCGGTCAGCTCGTCGCGTTCTACGGCTACACCGCTTTCCTGGTCAGCCCGCTGCGTAACCTCACCGAGGCGGCCGACAAGCTGACCCGGGGGCACGTCGCTGCCCGTCGGGTGGTCCGGTTGCTCCGCCTCGCCCCTGAGTTCAGCGAACCGGCCCGCCCGGTGCCGCTGCCCGACGAGCCCGGCGAACTGGTGGACGTCCGATCGGGGCTGGTGCTGCGGCCGGGGCGGCTCACCGCGCTGGCGGCCACCGCCCCCGAGGACGCGGCCGAGATCGCCGACCGGCTCGGCCGGTACGTCGACGGGGATGTGACACTGCACGGCGTACCGCTGCGCGACGTGACACTGGCGACGGTGCGCGAGCGGATCCTGGTGGTCGACAACGACGCACAACTCTTCACCGGCCGGCTGCTCGCCGAGCTGGACCCGCACGACCGGGGCGACCGGGCCGTGGTCGAGGCGGCGCTGGGCGTGGCCGGTGCGGCCGACATCGTCGACGCGCTGCCCGACGGGCTGGACAGCCGGGTGGCCGAACGCGGCCGGGAGTTCTCCGGCGGGCAGCGGCAGCGGCTCCGGCTGGCGCGGGCGTTGGTCGCGGATCCGGAGACGCTGATCCTGGTCGAGCCGACCAGCGCGGTGGACGCGCACACAGAGGCGCGGATCGCCGACCGGCTGGGCACCGCGCGCCCCGGCCGGACCACGCTCGTGTGCACCACGAGTCCGCTGGTGCTCGGCCGCGCCGAGCATGTGGTGTTCGTGGAGGACGGCAAGGTGGTCGCGGAGGGCCGCCACGAGGAACTGCTCGCCGCCGAGCCGCGCTACGCGGCCACGGTGAGCCGGGAGGAGGACCGGTGAGCGCCGCCCTGCCCGTCGCCGATGCCGGCCAGGTCCGCCGGTACGCGCGCACCCTGATCCGCCGGCACCCACGTGGTCTGGCCGCCGCGCTCGGCCTGCACGCGCTCGCCGCGGCGGCCGGCCTGGTCGCGCCCCGGCTCCTCGGCGACCTGGTGGAGGGGATCTCGCACGGCGTCGGCAGCGTCACAGTCGACCGGATCGCGCTGGCCATCGCCGGTTTCGTGGTCGCCCAGTCGGTGCTGGTCCGCTTCGCCCACCTGGCCTCGGCCCGGCTCGGCGAGCGGGTCCTCGCCGAGCTGCGCGAGGAGTTCGTCGAGCGGGTCCTCGCCCTGCCGCTTGCCACTGTGGAGCGTGCCGGCACCGGCGACCTGCTCACCCGCACCTCCCGGGACGTCTCCGCGCTCTCCCGGACGGTGCGGTTCGCCGCCCCGGAGACGCTGATCTCGGCGGTCACCGTGCTGCTGATCCTCGGCGCGTTGCTGCTGACCGGCCCGCTGCTGGTGCTGCCCGCGCTGCTCGCGGTCCCGGTGCTGGTCACCGGCACCCGTTGGTACCTGCGCCGAGCGCCGGAGGGCTACCTCCGGGAGAACGCCGCGTACTCGGACATCACCGACGGGATCAGCGAGGTGGTGGAGGGGTCCCGGACCACGGAGGCGCTGCGGCAGCAGGCCCGCCGCCGGGTCCGCACCGACGCCGACATCCGCCGGTCGTACGCGGCCGAGCGGTACACCCTGTACCTGCGTACGGTCTTCTGGCCGGTGGCCGAGTTCGGGTACGTCGTACCGGTGGTGGCCACCCTGCTCATCGGCGGCTGGTTCTACCTGAAGGGCTGGGTGAGCCTGGGGCAGGTAACCGCCGCCACCCTCTACGCCCAGCAACTGGTGGACCCGGTCGATCGGCTCCTCGCCTGGCTGGATGAACTCCAGGTCGGCGGCGCCTCGCTGGCCCGGCTGCTCGGGGTGGCGGCCGACCCCGCCGCCGAGTCGGCCGACGCCCCGGCGACGCCCGCCAGCCAGAGCCCGGCGCGGGGTGAGGGCCGGCTGGCCGCCCACGACGTCCGGTACGCGTACCGGGAGGGGCACGACGTGCTGCACGGGGTGACCCTGGTGCCCCGGCCGGGGGAGAAGCTGGCCATGGTCGGCCCGTCCGGCGCGGGTAAGTCCACGCTGGGACGGCTACTGGCCGGGGTGCACCCGCCCCGCGCCGGCTCGGTCACCGTGGACGGCCGTCCGCTCACCGGGCTGCCCCTGGCCGAGCTGCGCGGCCACGTCGCGCTCGTCAGCCAGGAGCACCACGTCTTCATCGGCACCCTGGCCGAGAACGTGGCGCTGGTCCGGCCGGACGCGGAACCGGCCCAGGTACGCGCCGCGCTGGCCGCCGTCGACGCACTGAGCTGGGCGGAGGTGCTGCCGGACGGGCTGGACACGCAGGTCGGTGCGGGCGGGCACCCGCTCTCCCCGGCCCAGGCGCAGCAGCTGGCGCTGGCCCGACTGGTGCTCGCCGACCCGCACACGCTGGTGCTGGACGAGGCCACCTCGCTGATCGACCCGCGCGCCGCCCGGGCGCTGGAACGTTCCCTGGCCGCCGTGCTGGAGGGTCGGACGGTCATCGCCATCGCGCACCGGCTCTTCTCCGCGCACGACGCCGACCGGGTGGCGGTGGTGGAGGACGGCCGGATCACCGAGCTGGGCTCGCACGACGAGCTGGTCACCGCCGACGGCTCGTACGCCGCGCTCTGGCGCTCCTGGCACGGCTGAGCAGATCAGCCCACGTCGAGGGGGTCGGCGAGGAGGCGCTCGAAGGCCAGCTCGGCGGCGCCGATCAGCGCCCCGTTCCCGCCCAGCGTCGGCGTACGCAGCCGGACGTGCTCCAGACAGGCGGGCAGCCCGTTGGCGTTGAGCCGGCTGCGGACCTGGGCGGCGGCGGCCAGGTATAGGTCGCGCATGGTGCCGCCGAAAATGATCATTTCCGGGTTGAAGATGTTGACCAGGTTCGCCACGCCGAAGCCGAGCCAGTCACCGGCCTGGCGCACGGCGACCTGGGCGCGGGCGTCGCCCCGGTCGGCCGCGTCGAAGACGGCCAGCAGCGCCTCCCGGCCCCGGGCGTCGGAACGGCCGGCGGCCCGCAGCAGCCCGTGCTCGCCGATCTCGGTCTCCCAGCAGCCCCGGCGCCCGCAGTCGCAGGGCACACCGTCGCGGACCACCACCATGTGGCCGACCTCGCCGCTGTACCCGCCGTGCCCGGTGAGCCGCCGTCCGCCGGCGATGATGCCGGCCCCGACGCCGACATCCCCGTACAGGTAGATGACGTTGTCGCAGCCGGCCGCGACCCCCCGGGCGTGCTCGGCGAAGGCGGCCACGTCGGCCACGTTGCCCACGGTGATCGGTACGTTGGTGCCCAACTCGGCGGCGAGCGCGGCACCGATCGGCTCGTCCACCCAGCCGGTGGTCGGGCTCAGCCGGACCAGGCCGTCCGCGCGGCGGACCATGCCGCAGACCGCGACCCCGGCGCCGACGCAGACGGACCCGGCCGGCACCGACTGGTGCATCTCCTTGACCGCGCCGGCCAGCAGCGGCGCGGCCTCGTCGGCGAGGAGATTCCGGGGCCGGTCCAGCTCCCGGCGGTCGAGCAGCTGACCGCCAAGGCCGACCCGAGCGGCCCGCAACCGGTCCACCTCCACGCTGTACGCGTACGCGTAGATCCGCTCTGACTCGGGCCGGACGACCAGCGACGGTCGCCCGGCCCGGCCGGTCTCCTTCGGCGTCCCCTCGCTGACCAGGCCGGCGGCGGCGAGGTCGGCGGTCAGCGCGCCGATGGTGCTGCGGTTCAGCCCGAGGGCGGTGGTCAGCTCGGCGCGGGTGGTGGCGCCGTGCACGTGCACGTACCGCAGCAGCGCGCCCAGGTTCTGCCGGCGGATCTCGTCCTGGCTCGGACCTGCGCGCATTGCCACAACCATCTCGGGTGAGGGGGTCAGCGGGTGCCGGTGGCGGCGGCCCGCCGGCGGGACAGCGCGTCGATGGTGGCGGCCCCGAGCAGGACGACGCCGGTGACCACGTATTTGACGCCCGAGCTGTATCGCATCAAACTCATCCCGTTGTCAATGACGGCGATCACCGCACCGCCGAGCACCGCGTCGAGCACCCGCCCCTTGCCGCCGAAGAGGCTGGTGCCGCCGATGACCGCCGCGCCGACGGCGTAGAGCAGGACGCTGCTGCCCCCGGTGTTGGGGTCGACCGAGTTGGCCCGGCTGGCCGCCACGATGCCGCCGATGGCCGCCATGCCGGAGCAGATCACGAAGGCCGAGATCCGGATCCGGTCGACGTTGATGCCGGCACGGCGGGCCGCCTCCCGGTTGCCGCCGACGGCGTAGACGTGTCGGCCGTAGCTGGTTCGCTGGAGCACGAAGGTCCAGACGATCAGCAGCGTCGCGATGATCGGCACCACGATCGGCACGCCCTTGAGCGAGGTGATCAGGACGTTGCGGCTGCGTTCCAGGTTGAGGATGAAGACCGCCACGCCGAGGACCAGGGTCAGCGCGCCGATCCGGCTGAGGACCACCGCGATCGGGTCGATCAGCAGGCCGCGGGCGGCGCGTTGGCGGTGTCGGAGCAACTGCACCGCCGCGTAACCGGCAACCGCCACGGCGGCCAGCAGCCAGCCGAGGACGGGGGGCAGGTTCCGGTTGTCGATGGCCACCAGCACCTCGTCCCGTACCGAGATGTTCTGGCCCTCTTTCATGAGCATCAGCGCGATGCCCTGGAAGGCGAGAAAGCCGGCGAGCGTCACCACGAAGGAGGGGATGCCGACCTTCGCCACCAGCAGGCCGAGGAGCGTGCCGACGACCAGCCCGGTGGCGACCGCGGCGAGCACCGCGACGTACCAGGGGTAGCCGAGCACGGTCACCACGTTGGCCAGCACGGCGGCGCAGACTCCGCTGGTAAAGCCGGCGGAGAGGTCGATCTCGCCGAGCAGCAGGACGAAGACCAGCCCCATCGCGATCAGGGTGACCGCCGCGCCCTGGGTGAAGAGGTTGGCGAAGTTGCCGGCGGTGAGGAAGGTCGGGCGTGCGATCGAGAAGCCGACACAGAGCACGACGAGCATGCCGACGGCGGGGAGCGCGCCGATGTCGCCCCCGCGTACCCGCTGCCAGTAGTTGCGGAGGTGGCTGCCGATGGTGGGCGCCGGTGTGACGGCGGCGGGCCCCTCATTTTGCACGGCGGTGGTGGTCATCGGACGGCTCCTGGAGTGGGGTCGACGGGCTCGGCGCCGTTGCCGTTGCTGCCCGGGGCCGGGTCGGCGGGGAGGCCGAGCCTGCCGGAGCGGCCGGCGGTGATCAGCTCGACCACCTGCGAGTGGGTGATGTCGCTGGCCTTCACCTGGGCGACCATCTGGCCGAGGTAGAGCGCGGCGATCCGGTCGGAGACGGCGAAGACGTCGTTCATGTTGTGCGAGATGAGCACCACGGCCAGTCCCTTGTCCGCCAGCCGGCGGACCAGCTCCAGCACCTGTGCGGTCTGCGCGACGCCGAGTGCGGCGGTCGGCTCGTCCAGGATGACCAGTTTGCTGTTCCAGAGCACCGCCTTGGCGATCGCCACGGTCTGGCGCTGGCCGCCGGAGAGGCTGGAGACGTGCTGGCGCAGCGACTTCACCGTACGGACGCTGAGCCCGGCCAGGGTCTCGGCGGCCAACTGCTCCATGGTCGGCTCGTCGAGCACGATGCCGCTGCGCTTCTCCCGCCCGAGGAACATGTTCTGCACGATGTCGAGGTTGTCGCAGAGCGCGAGGTCCTGGTAGACGACCTCGATGCCGAGGGCCGCCGCGTCGCGTGGGCCGTGGATGTTCACCGGCTGGCCGTCGAAGAGGAACTCGCCGGCATCCGTGGGATAGATGCCGCTGATGCACTTGACCAGCGTCGACTTGCCGGCGCCGTTGTCGCCGACCAGCGCGGTGACCTCACCGGCGTGGGCGGTGAAGGCGACGTCGCGAAGCACTTGGACGGGACCGAAGCTCTTGTCGATCCCGCGCAGTTCCAGCAGGGGGGTGGCGGACACGGGGGTCTCCTTTACCCGGAGGGAGATCTCGGATCCCGTCCGGCGACGCGCCGCCCGGCACGGATGTCCGTGCCGGGCGGCGTCGCCTGAAGCGGGTACGGAAGGGTCAGCTGATGCCGGCGTCGGCGCAGAGCTTCGCGAACGCCCCGGCGCAGAGGTCTTCCTTGGTCACGTAGCCGTCGTCCACGACGTCCTTGACGTTGTCCTTGAAGATCGCCTTTGGCGTGAGCAGCACGGCCGGCACGTCCCGGCCGCTCTCCGGGTCCTTGACGGTCTGGGGGGTGTCCTTCTTCTCGCCCTTGGCGAGCGAGATGGCCAGCGCGGCGGCGGCGTCCGCCTCCTGCTTGACCGCCTTGTAGACGGTCATGCACTGGTCACCGGCGAGGATGTTCTGCAGGCCTTCGACGGTGGCGTCCTGGCCGGTCACCGGGACCTTGCCGTTGAGCTTGTTCTTCTTCAGCACCGAGATAGCCGCGTTGCCGAGACCGTCGTTGGCGGCGAGCACCCCGTCAATCTTGCCGCCGGCGTTGGTGAGCTGCTGCTCGAAGATCGTGGCGGCCTGGGCGTTGTCCCAGTCCGGCACGGAGTCGTCGGCGGCCTTGGTGTATTCCCCGGAGTCGAACTTCGGCTTGAGCACCGAGTCGTACCCGTTCTTGAACAGGGTGGCGTTGTTGTCGGTCGGTGAGCCGTTGAGGTAGGTGATGGCCGGCTTCTGGACGCCCTTGTCGGTCAGGCACTTGACCAGGCCCTCGCCCTGGAGCTTGCCGACCGCCTCGTTGTCGAAGCTGACGTAGTACGCCGCCGAGCCGCCGAGGGTGAGCCGGTCGTAGTCGATGGTGGCCACACCCTGGGACTTCGCCTTGTCCAGCACGGCCTTGCCGGTGCCGGAGTCCAGGTTGACGATCATCAGGACGTTCACGCCTTCGCTGCTGATCATCGTGTCGGCGATGGTCTGGAACGCGTTCTTGTCGTTCTGAGCGTTGTCGATCTTGTAGTCGACGCCGGCGGCCTTGAAGGCCTCCTCCAGGTACTTGCGGTCCGCGGTCTCCCACCGCGCGGAGGACTTGCTGTCCGGGAGGATCACGCCGATCTTCGGCTTCTTGGCGCTGCCGGCCTGGTCGGAACCGCCGTTGTCACCACAGGCGGCCATGCTGCCGGCGGCCAGCAGGCCGGCGGCGGCGAAGGTGAGGAAGCCCTTGCGCATGTGCACGGGTCCTTTCCGGATGGTGGGGGATTGTGTTTTGTTGTGTCCGGCAACGTATTCCCCCCTCCGTCGCACATGCAAGACTGTCGAAGTCGGAAGTTTGTTGGCGGCAGTAACAATTCAGCAACGCCGCTGTCTGCCAGCTGGGCTCAGCCGGCCGCGATCGGTGCGGTGACGGCGTCGGTCAGCGCGACCAGATCCGCCGGAGCGAGCTGCAGTTGCAGGCCGCGACGGCCCGCCGAGACGTAGACGGTCGGATGGCCCAACGCGGACGCGTCGACCACAGTGGGCAGCCGCTTGCGCTGGCCGAGCGGGCTGATCCCGCCGCGTACGTAGCCGGTGGCCCGCTCGGCGACCGCCCGGTCCGCCATGGTGGCCCGCTTGCCGCCGACCGCGGCGGCCAGGCCCTTGAGGTCCAGCTCGCCGGTGACCGGCACGACCGCCACGGTGAGCCCACCGTCGACCTCGGTGACCAGCGACTTGAACACCCGCTCCGGTGGCACCCCGAGGGCCGCCGCGACCAGGGCGCCGTAGTTCGGCGCGTCCGGGGAGACGTCGTACGGGTGAGTGCTGTGCTTGATCTTCCGCTTCGTCAGCAGTGCTGTCGCCGGAGTGCCCTGTCCCGCCATGCCCGACAAGCTAACCCGGCCCGGCGTGGTGGGCGAGCCGAAAAACCTTTGGCGTGCGGCGCGGGGGGTCGCAGCCGATCCGGAAACGGTCAGCCGGCGGCCAGCGGCTGGCAGAGCAGCACGGTCGGCGCGCCGTCCACCCGGGTCAGCACCAGGCTGGCCGCCGCCTCGCCGGCCAGCCTCAGGTCGCGGCGCAGCTTCTCCGGCTCCAACGCCGAACCGCGCTTGAGGATCTCCACCCGGCCCACCCGGCGCTCCCGGAGCAGGGCGCGCAGCCGCTTCAGCGAGAACGGCAGCACGTCGGTGACCTCCAGGCAGCGGGCGAACGGGGTGGCCACGGGCGCGTCGGCGTAGAGGTAGGCGATGCTCGGATCGGCCAGCGCCGCGCCCAGTTCCACGGCCAACTCGGCGACGAGGTGCGCGCGGACCACCGCCGGGTCGGGGTCGTACAGGAAGCGGCGGACGGCTCCGACGGGTGCCTCGGCGTCGCCGCTGCCGGTGAGCTGATAACAGGGGGCCCCTGCGCCACCGGCGGCGTTAACGGGGGGCCCTTCCTTGCACAGGGTGGCGCGGCGGGGGAGGTCGGCCAGCGCGCCGCACCAGAGGGCGGCCTCGACCAGGTCGCCGGCCACGCTGACCCACTCCGCCTCGGCGCCTGCCGGGATCAGCGCATGATCCAGCCCGGGGGCCACCTTCACCACGGTCCGGGGCACCCGCTCGGCCAGCCCGGTGACGAAGTCCCAGGGCGGCGAGTAGGCGTTCGGATCGAAGATCCGCCGGCCGGTGCCCGCCTTCCGGCGGGCCGGATCGCAGAAGACCGCGTCCACCCGGGTCACGTCGAACGCGGTCGCGTCCCCGCACTCCACGGTGAACAGCCCGGCCAGCCCGGCCACCTCGGCGTTCGCGGCGGCCATCGCGGCGGTCACCGGGTCGGCCTCCACCCCGTACACCCGGATGCCGGCGCGGGCGGCGGCGAGCGCGTCCGCGCCCAGGCCGCAGCCCAGGTCGGCGAGGCTGCGCACCCCGGCGGCGCGCAGCCGGGCGGCCCGCCGGTCGGCGACCACCCGACGGGTGGCCTGCTCCAGCCCGGGGCGGGTGAGGAACATGCCGACGGCCTCCGGCCCGAACTTGCCGGCCGCCCGGCGGCGCAGCTCAGCCTGGGTGAGCGCGGCGGCGGCCAGCCCGGCCGGGAACCCCGCCGAGCGGAGCCGGGCCGCCGCGGTCAGCGGATCACCGCCGGCGACCTCGGCGGCCGCCGCGAGCGCGGCCGCCCCCTCGGGGGTACGCAGCGCGGCGAACTGGTCCAGATCCACCCGCCCATTGTCCGGGCAGCGCGCGACGCGCCGTGCGGCGGGTTGGCACTCTCCTTGACGGAGTGCTAGCCGAGGAATAACCTGCGATTAGCACTCTCACCCTGAGGGTGCCAACTCCCGGGCCGGGTGTCCGGGGGTTGAACGCCAGGCGGACCGGCACCCGCGACGACGGCCCCGCCCGGTGGCATGTGGCAGATTGACGCCGGTCGGCGTGCCGACCGGCAACGAAACCAGTACCCCAGGAGGGTATGCCCGTGACTACCGCGACCAAGGTTGCGATCAAGCCGCTCGAGGACCGGATCGTGGTCCAGGCGAACGAGGCTGAGACCACCACGGCGTCGGGCATCGTGATCCCCGACACCGCCAAGGAGAAGCCGCAGGAGGGCACCGTCCTCGCTGTCGGCCCGGGCCGGATCGACGACAAGGGTAACCGTGTGCCGATCGACGTGAAGGTCGGCGACACCGTCCTCTACTCGAAGTACGGCGGCACCGAGGTCAAGTACGCCGGCGAGGAGTACCTGGTGCTCTCCGCCCGCGACGTCCTCGCGGTCATCGAGAAGTAAGCAACCGATCAGTGTCGTTGCCCCGGTCCGGCTCGCCGGGCCGGGGCAACGTCGCTTCGAAGGGATACTGATGGCGAAGATCCTCAGCTTCTCGGACGACGCCCGGCACCTGCTGGAGCACGGCGTCAACGCCCTCGCCGACGCGGTCAAGGTCACCCTCGGCCCGCGCGGGCGCAACGTCGTCCTGGACAAGAAGTTCGGTGCGCCCACGATCACCAACGACGGCGTGACCATCGCCAAGGAGATCGAGCTCACCAACCCGTACGAGAACCTCGGCGCGCAGCTGGTCAAGGAGGTGGCGACCAAGACCAACGACGTCGCCGGCGACGGGACCACCACCGCGACCGTGCTGGCCCAGGCGATGGTCCGCGAGGGCCTGCGCAACGTGGCCGCCGGGGCCAACCCGACCGGCCTCAAGCGGGGCATCGACGCGGCGGCCCGGCAGGTCTCCGAGGCGCTGCTCGGCAAGGCCGTCGAGGTCGCCGACAAGGAGTCGATCGCGCACGTCGCGACGATCTCCGCGCAGGACGCCACCATCGGCGAGCTGATCGCCGAGGCGATGGAGAAGGTCGGCCGCGACGGTGTCATCACCGTCGAGGAGGGCTCCGCGCTCGTCACCGAGCTGGACGTCACCGAGGGCCTCCAGTTCGACAAGGGCTTCATCTCGCCGAACTTCGTCACCGACGTGGAGGGGCAGGAGGCGGTCCTGGAGGACCCGTACATCCTGATCACCACGCAGAAGATCTCGGCGATCGAGGAGCTGCTGCCGCTGCTGGAGAAGGTCCTCCAGAACAACAAGCCGCTGCTGATCATCGCCGAGGACGTCGAGGGCCAGGCGCTGTCGACGCTGGTGGTCAACGCCATCCGCAAGACCCTCAAGGTCTGCGCGGTCAAGGCCCCCGGCTTCGGCGACCGCCGCAAGGCGATGCTCCAGGACATGGCGATCCTGACCGGTGCCGAGCTGGTCGCCCCGGAGCTGGGCTACAAGCTCGACCAGGTCGGCCTGGAGGTGCTCGGCACCGCCCGCCGCGTGGTCGTCGACAAGGAGAACACCACCGTCGTCGACGGCGGCGGCCAGGCCTCCGAGGTCGCCGACCGGGTCGCCCAGATCCGCAAGGAGATCGAGGCTTCGGACTCCGAATGGGACCGGGAGAAGCTGGCCGAGCGGCTGGCGAAGCTCTCCGGCGGCATCGCCGTGATCAAGGTCGGTGCGGCCACCGAGGTCGAGATGAAGGAGCGCAAGCACCGCATCGAGGACGCCATCGCCGCGACCAAGGCCGCGGTCGAGGAGGGTACGGTCCCGGGTGGCGGTGCCGCCCTGGCCCAGATCCTGCCGGTGCTCGCCGACGACCTGGGCCTGACCGGTGACGAGAAGGTCGGCGTCTCGATCGTGCGCAAGGCGCTGGTCGAGCCGCTGCGCTGGATCGCCCAGAACGCCGGCCACGACGGCTACGTGGTGGTGCAGAAGGTCGTCGGCCAGGAGTGGGGCAACGGCCTCGACGCCGCCGTCGGCGAGTACGTCGACCTGGTCAAGGCCGGCATCCTCGACCCGGTGAAGGTGACCCGCAACGCGGTCACCAACGCCGCCTCGATCGCCGGCCTGCTGCTCACCACCGAGAGCCTGGTGGTCGAGAAGCCGGAGAAGGCCGAGCCGGCCGCCGCCGGTGGCCACGGGCACGGTCACGGTCACGGCCACCAGCACGGCCCGGGCTTCTGATCCCAGGCCGTCACGGCAACCGATCAGGGCACACCACCTCGCGAGGTGGTGTGCCCTGATCCGTATCTGCTCACGGATACCCGGCCGTGACCATCGGCACCGCCGAACCGAACCGGTGACCGGGGTCGAAGATGCCTCTCGCGTCGCCTGTAGAGCTGATGTCGTAAACGATTCACCGCCGATCCTCGGCGCCCCTGCCCGCCGAGGGGTCCGATCGACCAGCATTTGGCTGCTTGGGATCAACTTCTCCATCAGGCCGGCCGAGCCGGCCGGTGATGGGCCCCGACGGCGAAGGGACGGGTGGCGGCTGCCGAATCGTTTGCGATGTCAGCTCGAAAGGCAGGAAAGGGCCTTCCCCTCGTGCGGAAGCGGGCGTCGCCGGACGGCGGCCGCCCGCAGTTCCGGGCGCGCCGTCAGGGTGGTCGGTGAGGGCCGGTCAGGCGATCCGGCGCTGCTCCGGCACCGCGGACCTGTGTGGCGTGCCGAGGCGGGACTCCAGCCGGGCCACGTCGACCCGGGACTGCCGCCGGTCGGCGAGGTCCTCCCAGCCGACGGCGAGCAGCCGGAGCCGCTCCGACTCGCTGAACCCACCCCACACCCCGTAAGGCTCGCGGACCGACAGGGCATGCGCGGCGCACTCGGCCCGCACCGGACAGGTCCGGCAGACGGCCTTGGCGCCCGACTCGCGGCGCAGGCGCGACGATCCGCGCTCACCGTCCGGGTGGAAGAACTGCGCGCTGTCCCGCCCCCGACAGGAACCGAGTCGCTGCCAGTCCCAGAGGTCGACGATGGGTCCAGGCAGCCTGCGTACGTTCGACATCGCCCCTCGGTACCCGGGCGTTCCCGCGCTCACACATCTGTGATCGAAAACCTCGGACAACTCGCGGCATATGCCCCATCTGTCGGAAAAGTTCGGATGATTGCCCGGAACCTCCTCCCTGGCCGACCCCGTCGTGGTCTGCTCTGAGGCGGAGAGGGGAGACCACAGTGCGTAGCGTTCTCGTGTGCGTTCGGACACCACTCGCGGCCCAGCACCTGACCTCCGCGGCGGCGCGGCTCGGGCTGGCTGGTGCCGTCCGGACGGCGGTCTCCGACCCCGAGGTGATGCTGCGGCTCGCCGAGCGCCCGGTCGACGTGGTGCTCGCCGACACCGCCCTCACCCGGCCGGACAGCGCGGGCTTCGTCCGCCGGGTGCTCGCCCGTGCTCCCCAGGCCGCCGTGCTGCTGCTCGGCGCCGAGGAGTCGGAGGCCGCGGCGGCCACCATCAGCGCCGGCGCGCGGGGGCTCATCCAGGGCGCCGACCACGATCTGACCAGCGCGGTGGCGAAGGCGTTGCTGCTGCTCGCCGCTCCCGGGCGGCCGGCCCGGCACCGGGTGACCGACCCGGCCCGGGACGCCGCGGCGGTCGGTGGGTCGCCCCGCCCGGCCGCGTCGGCGCGTACCCAGGGCGGGCCGCAGGCCTGGTCGGCGGGCGCGGCGGAGGGCGCGCCCACGGTGGTCCCGGCGCAGCGCGGCGACGACCCGGCCGAAGCGGCCGGCGGCGAGCCGGAGCCGACCCCGGCGGGCGGCCCCCAGCGCGTGAACGCCCGCGGCGCGATGGGACTGACCGAGCGGGAACTTCAGGTGCTGCTCGGCATGGCCGAGGGGAAGAGCAACGCGGAGATCGGGCGGGAGTTGTTCGTCTCCGAGGACACCGTCAAGACGCACGCCCGCCGGCTCTTCCGCAAGCTGGGCGCCCGCGACCGGGCGCACGCCGTGGCGGCGGGCTTCCGGGCCGGTCTGGTCGCCTGAGTCTGAGCCGGCCGGGACCGGCCGGCTCGGTCAGTCCTCGGCGGGGACATCGTCCTCGGTGCCCTCGGTCAGGGTGTCGTGCACCCCGTCGGCGTAACCCCGGGCGTAGTCCCAGCTGACGTAGTGGTCGGGGTCAGGGTCGTACGCCGGCTCGTGCAACCGGGGCCGGCCGGAGTTGAGCAGGTGGCGCAGGTTGCCCCGGAGCAGGTCCCAGTCGAAGTAGTGCGGCTCACGGCAGTCCTCGCACTCGATAACCAGGCCGCGCACCCCGATCGGCTGGAGCAGCGCCTGATAGATCTCCAGGTCGGCGAGGTCCTCCAGGACGTCCTGCCGCTCGATCTCGGTCAGCGGGTCGATCGGGTCGTCCTCGCGCGGGTCGTGCAAATCGGCAGCCGGATCGGCCGGGTCGCCGCTGAAGGGGTCGATGGGCTCGTCGTGCACCCCCTCACCGTAGACCCCGGCGCACCGGAAAGTCCGCCCCTGGGCACACCTGTGGCGGCGCCGACCGGGGCCCGCCGCTGCCCGGCCCGGCGCAGGCCAGTGGGTACGATGAAGCCACGCGCCGTCGTTCCGGCGCTCGCCGGTGCCCGCGCGCGCCGCCTCGCTGAAGCCCGTCCGACCAGCTCAGGGGAGCAATCGTGGAGAATTCGCCCAGCACCGACCTTCCCGCCGGCATCGGCGGCGAGCTGGCCGGTCATCTGCCCGAGCTGCCGGCCGGTTCGGCGCGGGTGGTGCCGCTCGGGCTGACCTTCGACGACGTGCTGCTCCAGCCGGGCGAGTCGGACATCGTGCCCAGCCGGGTCAACACCCGCACCCGGCTCACCCGCAACATCGAGCTGAACATCCCGCTGCTCTCCAGCGCGATGGACACCGTCACCGAGGCGCGGATGGCGATCGCCATGGCCCGCCAGGGCGGCATCGGCGTGCTGCACCGCAACCTCTCCATGGAGGACCAGGCGCTCCAGGTCGACCTGGTCAAGCGCTCCGAGTCCGGCATGATCACCAACCCGGTGACCGCCAGCCCCGACGACACCCTCCGCGACGTCGACGCGCTCTGCGGGCGCTACCGCATCTCGGGCGTACCGGTGGTCGACGGCCAGGGCCAGCTCGTCGGCATCGTGACCAACCGCGACATGCGCTTCGTCTCCGACCCGGCCACCCCGGTCCGCGACATCATGACCCGGACCCCGCTGATCACCGCCCCGGTCGGGGTGAGCAAGGACGCGGCGCTCGACCTGCTGCGCCGGCACAAGGTCGAGAAGCTGCCGATCGTCGACGACGCGGGCAAGCTGCGCGGGCTGATCACCGTAAAGGACTTCACCAAGAGCGAGCAGTACCCGGACGCCACCAAGGACTCCGCCGGCCGGCTGCGGGTGGCCGCCGCGATCGGCGTGGGCGAGGACGCGTACAAGCGGGCCCGGCTCCTGGTCGACGCGGGCGTCGACGTGCTGATCGTGGATACCGCGCACGGCCACCAGCGGGCCGTGCTGGAGATGGTCGCCCGGCTCAAGAAGGATGTCGCCGTCGACATCGTCGGCGGCAACATCGCCACGTACGCCGGGGCGAAGGCCCTGGTCGACGCGGGCGTGGACGGCGTCAAGGTGGGTGTCGGCCCGGGCGCCATCTGCACCACCCGGATCGTCGCCGGGGTGGGTGTGCCGCAGATCACGGCGATCATGGAGGCCGCGCGGGCGGCCCGTCCGGCCGGCGTGCCGGTGATCGGCGACGGCGGCATCCAATATTCGGGCGACATCGCCAAGGCCCTGGTCGCCGGCGCCGACACGGTGATGCTCGGCGGCCTGCTGGCCGGCAGCGAGGAGAGCCCGGGCGAGCTGATCTTCATCAACGGCAAGCAGTACAAGGCCTACCGGGGGATGGGCTCGCTCGGCGCGATGCAGTCCCGCGGCCAGGCCAAGTCGTACTCCAAGGACCGCTACTTCCAGCAGGACGTGACCAGCGACGAGAAGCTGGTCCCGGAGGGCGTCGAGGGTCAGGTGCCCTACCGGGGCCCGCTCGCCCAGGTGGCCCACCAGCTCGTCGGCGGGCTGCGACTGGCGATGGGGTACGCCGGTGCCGAGAGCATCCCCGAGCTGCACCGGCGTGGCCAGCTCATCCGGATCACCGCGGCCGGGCTCAAGGAGAGCCACCCGCACGACATCCAGATGACCGTCGAGGCGCCCAACTACCACTCCCGCTGACCATCACCCCCAACCACCTGGAGTTCCCATGCGTGACGTGGTCGAGATCGGGCTGGGCAAGACCGCGCAGCGCGGCTACCACCTGGACGACATCGCCATCGTGCCGAGCCGCCGTACCCGGGACGTGGACGACGTCTCCACCGCGTGGCAGCTCGACGCGTACCAGTTCGGCATCCCCTGCGTCGGGCACCCGTCCGACGCGACGATGAGCCCCGCCTCGGCGGTGCGGCTCGGCCAGCTCGGCGGCCTCGGCGTGCTCAACGTCGAGGGCCTGTGGACCCGCTACGAGAACCCGACCAAGGTGCTGGAGGAGCTGGCCGGCCTGGACGAGGACGCCCGGGCCACCAAGCGCCTCCAGGAGGTCTACGCCGAGCCGATCCGCCCCGACCTGATCGCCGAGCGGGTCCGCGAGCTGCGGGCCGGCGGTGGCACGGTGGCCGTCCGGGTCTCCCCGCAGCACACCCTCGCGCTCGCCCCGGTGATCCTCGACGCCGGCGTGGACATCCTGGTCATCCAGGGCACCATCGTCTCCGCCGAGCACGTCTCCACCACCGACGAGCCGCTGAACCTCAAGGAGTTCATCGCCGACCTCGACCTGCCGGTCATCGTCGGCGGCTGCACCGACTACAAGACCGCGCTGCACCTGATGCGCACCGGCGCGGCCGGCGTCATCGTCGGCATCGGCGGCGACGGCTGGTCGACCACCGAGTCGGTGCTCGGCATCCGGGTGCCGATGGCCACCGCCATCGCCGACGCCGCCGCGGCCCGTCGGGACTACCTGGACGAGACCGGCGGCCGGTACGTGCACCTGATCGCCGACGGCGACATCCAGACCTCCGGCGACATCGCCAAGGCGCTCGGCTGCGGCGCCGACGCGGTGATGCTCGGCGAGCCGCTCTCGCTCTGCGAGGAGGCCCCGGCCGGCGGTGCCTGGTGGCACTCGGCGGCCAGTCACCCGTCGCTGCCACGGGGCGCGTTCGAGGTGGCCGGCGAGCCGCTCGGCTCGATGGAGAGGCTGCTCTTCGGCCCGGCCGACGAGCCGGACGGCCAGCTCAACCTCTTCGGCGGCCTGCGCCGCGCGATGGCGAAATGCGGCTACCGCGACCTCAAGGAATTCCAGAAGGTCGCCCTGATCCTCGACCGCTGACCCGGCACGACTGACCGCTGGCGCGGGTGGGCGACTTCCGGTGCCCACCCGCGTCGTCGCGCCGCTACGCTCGGCGGGTGGCGCGTGGCCGGCGGTGGTACGCGGCGGCGCTGGCCGCCGTGCTGCTGGTCGCCGGGTGCACCGAGCACGAGGACAGGCGGTTCCGGCCCGGGGCGGCCGACGTCGGTGACCCGTACCTGCCGGGGGCCGGCAACGGCGGCTACCACGTCGACCACTACGCGCTGAAAATCCGCTACGACCCCGCCGGCAAGCGGCTCACCGGCCAGGCCACCGTCACCGCCACCGCCACCATGGGCCTGTCCCGGTTCGACCTCGACCTCGCCGGCCTCACCGTCGACCGGGTGCTCGTCGACGCCGCCGTGGCGAAACACCGGCGCGCCGGCAACGAGCTGGTGATCACCCCGGCGCACGGCCTGCCGGCGGGCAAGCGGTTCGTCGTCGAGGTGTCGTACGGCGGCGTGCCGCAACCGCTGCACAGCGACGAGTTGGGCGACGGCGGCTTCCAGGCCACCGCGGACGGCGCGATCGCCCTCGGCCAGCCCGAGTCGGCGAGCAGCTGGTTCCCGGTCAACGACCACCCGTCCGACAAGGCCACCTACGACATCGAGGTGACCGTTCCCGACGGGCTCACGGCGCTGAGCAACGGGGTGCCGAAGGGGCAGTCCACGAAGGATGGCTGGACCACCTGGCGCTGGTCCGAAGGCGCACCGATGGCCAGCTACCTGACCACGCTGGTGATCGGCAATTACCGCGTGTCGACCAGCACGCACGCCGGGAAGCCGCTGGTCACCGCGGTCGCCGTTGAGTTGCCGGCGAACGGGCCGGCCGCCGCCGCGCTGGCGCGCACCGGCGAGATCGCCGACTTCCTGGCCGACCGATTCGGGCCGTACCCGTTCGACGCGTACGGCGGGATCGCGATCGGCGACGAGCGCATCCGGTACGCGCTGGAGACGCAGACCCGGCCGGTCTACGGGCCGGGTTTCTTCCGGGGCGAACGGCCGAACACGACCGTGGTCGCGCACGAGTTGGCCCACCAGTGGTTCGGGGACAGCGTCTCGCTGGCCCGGTGGAGCGACATCTGGCTCAACGAGGGCTTCGCCACGTACGCGGAATGGCTCTGGACCGAGCACGACGGCGGTCGTAGCGTGGCGCAGGCCTTCGCCGAGCGGTACGCGGCGACCGACTGGACGAAGCCGTCGGTGGACCCGGGCCGCGCGGCCATGTTCGGCGAGGCGGTCTACCAGCGCGGCGCGCTCGCCGTGCACGCGCTGCGTCGCGCGGTCGGCGACGAGACCTTCTTCCGGCTCCTGCGCGGCTGGCTCGCCGAGCGGCGGGACGGCACCGCCACCACCGCCGACTTCGTCGCGTACGCCGAGCGGGTCGCCGGCCGGCCGCTACGCCCGCTGTTCGACGCCTGGCTGGTCGGCGCGACCGCACCCGCCCTGCCATGAGCGACGGCCGCTCCCGCCATACCGGGACGCGCGTTTGAGCGTTGCTCGGTAGGCTGCCGCGGGCGGAGCGGCCCGGCCGGGGCCGCGACGGCGTACCCGAGGAGGGGCGAGGCGATGACGCTGGCGCGGCGGGGCGGACGACGATGGCTCGGGCTGGTGGTCTGCGGCGCGCTGCTGCTCGCGGGCTGCGACTCGGCCGACGGGGAGCCGGCCGCGCGGGCGTCCGGACAGCCCACCGCGGCGGCCACCCGGAGCTTCGCGCCCGGCGCGTCGGGGGCCGGGGACGCCTACTTCCCCAGCTACGGCAACGGCGGCTACGACGTCGCGCACTACACCGTCCAGGTCCGCTACGACCCGAAGACGGACCAGCTCACCGGCACCACGGTGGTACGGGCCACCGCGACGGCGGACCTCTCCGCGTTCAACCTGGACCTGGCCGGGCTGACCGTGCGGTCGGTCACCGTGAACGGTGTCAAGGCCGGCCACACCCGCACCGGCGACGAGCTGGTCATCACCCCGGCCGCCGGCCTCACCGCCGGCAACGGCTTCGTCGCCGAGATCCGGTACGACGGCGTGCCGGCCGCGCTGCGCAACGAGGCGCTCGGCGAGAGCGGCTGGCTGCACACCTCCGACGGGGCGATCGCGCTCGGCCAGCCGCAGTCGGCGAGCACCTGGTTCCCGGTCAACGACCACCCCTCCGACAAGGCCACCTACGACTTCGAGATCAGCGTTCCGAAGGAGCCGGAGGACCTGAAGGTGATCAGCAACGGTGTCTTCATGGGGCGGACGCTGCGCGGCGACTGGGCCACCTGGTCGTGGTCCGAGGGCACGCCGATGGCCAGCTACCTCGCCATGGTGGTGATCGGAAAGTTCCGGGTCACCACCAGGAAGCACAAGGGACGGCCGGTGTTCAACGCGGTCACCACCAAGGTTCCCGGCGGCCCTCAGGACCGGTCGATCGCGCGGGCCCTGGACATCGCCGACTACCTGGAGAGCCTCTTCGGGCCGTACCCCTTCGACGCGTACGGCGGGGTGGTGGTCGCCGACGACCGGATCCGGTACGCGCTGGAGACGCAGACCCGGCCGGTCTACTCGACCGGGTTCTTTCGCCAGGGTGAGAATACCGAGGTCGTCGCGCACGAGGTGGCGCACCAGTGGTTCGGCAACAGTGTGTCGCTGCAGAAGTGGCAGGACATCTGGCTCAACGAGGGCTTGGCCACCTACGCCCAGTGGCTCTGGGCCGAGCACACCGGGCAGTCCACCGTCCAGCGCACCTTCGAGCAGCAGTACGCCACCGCATCGGCGCAGGTCTGGCGTACGCCGCCGGGGAAGCCGGGGGTGGCGAACCTGTTCAGCGAGTCGGTGTACCAGCGGGGCGGGATGACCGTGCACGCGCTCCGGGTGGCCGTCGGTGACACCGCCTTCTTCACCATCCTGCGGACCTGGGCGGCGGAGAAGAAGAACGGCAACGCCACCACCGCCGAGTTCGTGGCGCTCGCCGAGCGGATCTCGCAGAAGAAGCTCGGCAAGCTCTTCGACGCCTGGCTCTACGGCACCGAACGCCCGGCCGCGCCGAAGCCGTTGTAAGGAAGGGCCCTGTCCTTCGGTAGAGCAGGGCCCCCTCTTGACCGCTGCTCAGGTCTTCACCCGCAGCTTCGGGTGCGCGGTGAGGAAGTCGTCGACGGTGCCGCCGCGTAGCGCGGCGAGAAACTGCCGGCCCATGGGCAGGAGTTGCTCGCCCTGGTAGGAACCGCCGCTGGAGACCGCGTCGCCGGGGAGCCCGACCAGGACGAAGGCGTCCGCGCTCAACCCGCCCAGGGCGTACGCGAATTCCACCAGCCGGCGCCCGCCACCGGCGTACACCAGGGTGTCGCCGAGAGCGTCCGCCACCTGCTCGACCCGCGCCGGGTCCCGGGCCAGCCCCGGGTCGAGGATCTTGCGGGCCAGCGCCCGGATCAGCTGCTGCTGGTGGCGCTGCCGGGTGTAGTCGCCGCCGGCGGTGTAGCGCTGCCGGGCGTAGTCCAGCGCCTGCCAGCCGGTCAGGTGGCGCTCGCCCTTCTCGTAGACCATCTGCGGTCCGGTGTAGCTGTCGCCGACCCGATCCCGGTACCGCCCGTCGGGCCGGCGGTGGATCGACGCGACCCGCTGGTCGACATAGAGGTCCACGCCGTCGAGGGTGTTGACCAGCTTGGTGAGGCCGGCGAAGGTGAGCACCGCGCCGGCGTCGATGCGCAGCCCGGTGTAGCGGCTGACCGTGGTGCGCAGCAGTTCGTACCCCTGGGCGGCACTCGGGTGGGCCTGGTCGCCACGGACCCGGCTGCCGTAGCTCATCGCGTGGGTCAGCTTGGTGCGGCCGCCCGGGTAGCCGGACTTCGGGTAGGCCGGAATGTCGACCACCAGGTCGCGGGGGAGTGAGAAGAGGTACGCCCGGTCCAGCCCGGCCGGCACGTGCAGGATGAGCACCGCGTCGGCGTGCGGTTCCCAACCCGGCACGCTGACCCGGGTGTCCACCCCGACCAGCAGCAGGTTGAGCGGGCCGGTGAGGTCGGCACCCGGCGGTGGGGTGGGGCTGGCCGGGGACGGGGCTGGTGTGCTGGCGGACGGGGAGGGCGTGGCCGGGTCGGCGGTCGGGCCGGGGGAGGCGACCGGGGACGGGCGGGAGACCAGCCGGATGGCGACCACCCCGCCAGCGGCGACCAGCAGCACCGCTGCCAGGGCCGCCAGCGCCAGCGGCCAACGTCGTCTCGGTCTCGTACCGGTCATCGTGGCCCCCTTCTCCCAGCGCTCTGCATGATCTGCGACGAACTCTCACTGGCGCTATGGCTACCCGTTGGTAATGATGCGTTCATGCGGTACGACGTGGTCGTCATCGGGTCCGGCTTCGGCGGCAGCGTCACCGCGCTCCGGCTCGCCGAGAAGGGCTACACGGTCGGCGTCCTGGAGGCCGGCCGGCGCTTCGCCGACGACGAATTTCCGGAGACGTCCTGGCGGGTGCGGCGTTTCCTGTGGGCCCCGAGGCTCGGCTGCTACGGCCTGCAACGGCTCGACCTGCTGCGCTCGGCCGGCCGGAAGGCCGGCGGCGCGGTCCTGGTGCTCTCCGGCGCGGGGGTGGGGGGCGGCTCCCTGGTCTACGCGAACACCCTCTACGAGCCCCTCGACGCGTTCTACAACGATCCGCAGTGGCGGGACATCACCGACTGGCGCGACGAACTGGCCCGCCACTACGACCAGGCGAAGCGGATGCTCGGGGTCACCGCGTACCCGGTGGTCACCAGGGCGGACCGGGCGATGCGGGCGGTGGCCGAGCGGATGGGGGTGGGGCACACCTTTCACGCCACCCCCGTCGGGGTGCACATCGGCCGGCCCGGCGAGCGGGCGGCCGACCCGTACTTCGGCGGGGCCGGGCCGGACCGCACCGGGTGCACCCACTGCGGCTCCTGCCTGACCGGCTGCCGGCAGGGCGCGAAGAACACCCTGGTCAAGAACTACCTCTGGCTGGCCGAGCGGCTGGGCGTCGAGGTGCACCCGCTGACCACGGTGACCGCCGTCCGGCCGGCCACCGGCGGCGGGTACGCGGTGCACACCGAGCGCACCGGGACCTGGCTGCGCCGGCACCGCCAGGTGATCCACGCCGACCAGGTGGTTTTCGCGGCGGGCGCGCTGGGCACCCAGCGGCTCCTGCACACGATGCGGGCCAGCGGGGCGTTGCCCGGGCTCTCGCCCCGTCTGGGCGAGCTGACCCGGACCAACTCGGAGGCGATCCTCGGCGCCTCGGTCGGCGCCCGCGAGGCCCGGCGGCGTGGGCTCGACTTCACCGAGGGGGCGGCGATCACCAGTTCGTTCCACCCGGACCCGCAGACCCACATTGAGCCGGTCCGCTACGGCCGGGGCTCCAACGCGATGGGCCTGCTCCAGTCGCTGCTGGTCGACGGTGGCCCGCGCCGGGCCCGGCGCTGGTTGGGCAGCATGGTCCGGCAGCCCGGGCTCGCCGTGCGCATGCTCTCCGTCCGCCGCTGGTCCGAGCGGACCGTGATCGCCCTGGTCATGCAGTCGGCGGACAACTCGCTCACCACCCGGCTCCGCCGGGGCGTGTTCGGCCGGCGGCTGGTCTCCGGCCCCGGGCACGGCGCTCCCAACCCGACCTGGATCCCGGCCGGCAACGAGGCCGTCCGGCTGCTCGCCGAGGAGATCGACGGTACGCCCGGCGGCGCGGTCACCGAGCCGTTCGACATCCCGATGACCGCGCACATCCTCGGCGGGGTGGTGATCGGGGCCACCCCTGAGCGTGGGGTGATCGACCCGTACCACCGGGTCTTCGGGCACCCGGGGCTGCACGTGGTGGACGGCGCGGCAGTCTCGGCCAACCTCGGGGTCAACCCGTCGTTGACCATCACGGCGCAGGCCGAGCGGGCCATGTCGTTCTGGCCCAACAGGGGCGAGGCGGATCCGCGCCCGCCGCTCGGCTCGGCGTACCGCCGGCTGGACCCGGTCCCGCCGCGGGAGCCGGCGGTCCCCGCCCACGCCCCCGCCGCGCTGAGGTAGGGAGGGGCCCCGGTTAACGCCTCCGGTAGGGCCGCGGCCCCCTGTTAACAACCTCGCAGCCGGGGCGCGTCCGGATCGCCGGTGACTGTCGGTAGGCTTTCTGCACATGAGCACGCCTCGCCCCGTCCTCGTGGTGGACTTCGGAGCCCAGTACGCCCAGCTCATCGCGCGCCGCGTACGCGAGGCGAGGGTCTACTCGGAGATCGTCCCGCACTCCATGCCGGTCGCCGAGATGCTGGCGAAGAACCCGGCCGCGATCATCCTGTCCGGCGGCCCGGCCAGCGTCTACGCCCCGGATGCCCCGCAGATCGACGCCGGCATGTTCGACGCCGGGGTGCCGGTCTTCGGCATCTGCTACGGCTTCCAGGCGATGGCCCAGGCGCTCGGCGGCACGGTTTCCCGGACCGGCAACCGGGAGTACGGCGGCACCCCGCTGCACGCCCGCGCCGACGCCGGCGTGCTGCTCCGCGACCTCCCGGACGACGTGCCGGTCTGGATGAGCCACGGCGACTGCGTCACCGAGGCGCCGGCCGGTTTCACGGTCACCGCCGAGTCGGCGGGCGCGCCGGTCGCCGCGTTCGAGGATCTGGCCGGCCGGCGGGCCGGCGTGCAGTTCCACCCGGAGGTCGGGCACACCGCCCACGGGCAGGAGATGCTCACCCGCTTCCTCTACGACATCGCCGGCATCGAGCCGACCTGGACGCCCGAGAACATCATCGACGAGCAGGTCGCCCGGATCCGCGAGCAGGTCGGCGACAAGGAGGTCATCTGCGGCCTGAGCGGCGGCGTCGACTCGGCGGTCGCCGCGGCGCTGGTGCACAAGGCCGTCGGTGACCAGCTCACCTGCGTCTTCGTCGACCACGGCCTGCTGCGCGCCGGTGAGGCCGAGCAGGTGGAGAAGGACTACGTCGCGGCCACCGGCATCAAGCTCAAGGTGGTCGACGCCCGGGAGCGGTTCCTCGGGGCCCTCGCCGGAGTGACGGATCCCGAGCAGAAGCGCAAGATCATCGGCCGGGAGTTCATCCGGGTCTTCGAGGCCGCCGCCCGGGAGATCGCCGCGCACGGCGACGTCGAGTTCCTGGTGCAGGGCACGCTCTACCCGGACGTGGTGGAGTCCGGCGGCGGCACCGGCACCGCCAACATCAAGAGCCACCACAACGTCGGTGGCCTGCCGGAGGACCTGAAGTTCGCCCTGGTCGAGCCGCTGCGCACGCTCTTCAAGGACGAGGTCCGCACGCTCGGCCTGCAGTTGGGGCTGCCCGAGGCGATGGTCTGGCGGCACCCGTTCCCGGGCCCGGGCCTGGCCATCCGGATCATCGGCGCGGTCGACGAGGAACGGCTCGCCGTGCTCCGCAAGGCCGACCTGATCGCCCGGCAGGAGTTGTCCGCCGCCGGCCTGGACCGGGATGTCTGGCAGTTCCCGGTGGTGCTCCTGGCCGACGTGCGCAGCGTCGGGGTGCAGGGCGACGGGCGCACCTACGGCCACCCCGTGGTGCTGCGTCCGGTCTCCAGCGAGGACGCGATGACCGCCGACTGGTCCCGGCTGCCCTACGAGGTGCTCGCCCGGATCTCCACCCGGATCACCAACGAGGTCGCCGAGGTCAACCGGGTGGTCCTGGACGTGACCAGCAAGCCGCCGGGCACCATCGAGTGGGAGTGACACCTCCTCACGCGGTGGGCGGCGTCGGCGGCGTCGGCGGCCAGCCCGGGGCGGTGTCCGCCGGGTGCGGCCAGGCGGGAGCGCCGGCCGGCTCCTCCGGCATCAGGAACCACATGACCAGGTACGCCAGCGCGGCGAGGCCGCCGCTGAACAGGGTGGCGACGGCGAAGCCGACCCGGACCAGGGTGGGGTCGACGGCGAAGTAGCGACCGAGGCCGCTGGCCACGCCGGCCACCATGCGGTCGGTGACGGGCCGGCGGAGCTGCTTGTACGGGGCCTGGGAGGGGTTTTGGTAGGTCATGGCTCAACGGTCCCGCACCAGGCGGCCGAAAACCTCGGTGACCGCCCGGACCTCTACCCTGACCAATCCCTGATACGCCAGGCTGGAGTCAGGAATCCGACTCTTCTCGATGGCGGTAACCGGGCCAGGGGAGAATTTGACCCCGTGACCACCACGCTGGAGCCGCTCCGCAGGATCGCGGCATACGCAGTTTGTGCTGATTCAGACGACCGAGTGTTGCTGGTCCGCGCATCGGAGCGCTCCGGCACACCGGGCACCTGGTCACTGCCGGGCGGGGCGGTCGACCACGGTGAGGACCCGAACCACACCGTCGTCCGGGAAACCGCGGCGGAGACCGGTCTCTCGGTCGCCGTCTCCGGCCTCCAGGATGTGATCGCCGACATGCGGGCCCTGCCCGAGCGCGGCATCACCATCCACACCGACCGCCTGCTCTACGAGGTCTCGGTGCGGGGCGGGACGCTGGCCGACCGGGAGGGCCGCCCGACGGACCTGGCCCGCTGGTTCACCCTCGACGAGGCCCGGGAGCTGCCGCTGCGCTCGTTCACCGCGCGCGCCCTGGGCCTGTCCTCCGCCACCGCCGACATCGTGCCGGAGGAGGTTCCGGAGTTCCCCTCGTTCTACGCGGTCCCCGGCCCCGACGGGCTCCACCGTGCGCAGCGCTTCGCCGCGTACGCGGTGGTGACCGATCCGGACGAGCGGGTGCTGCTCACCCGGGTCTCCGACGGCTATCCGGGCGCCGGCTGCTGGCATCTGCCGGGCGGCGGCACCGACTACGGCGAGCAGCCGGGCGCCGCGCTGATCCGCGAGCTGGTGGAGGAGACCGGGCAGACCGGCCGCCTGGTCGAGCTGCTCGGCGTCGCCAGCCACCGGGACGCCGCCTCGCTCGGCCCGGAGGGCTACCCGATCGACTGGCACGGCGTACGCGCCTTCTACCGGGTGGTCGTCGACCAGCCGGCCCCGCCCACGGTGGCCGACGTGGGCGGCTCCACCTGCGAGGCCCGCTGGTTCCGCCGCGAGGAGCTCAACGCCCTCCCCACGGACCGCCTCACAGAGGTAACCGCCGAAGCCGTCCAAGCCGCCCAACTCATCTGACCCGCCCCTCCCGGTTGATCATGAGGTTGACGGTGCGTTATGTCCGTCTCGGTGCCGCTAGCCTCATGATCGACGGGGTGTGAGCGAGCGGGAGGCGGGGCTGGTGGAGGAGCGGCGGCGGATCGGGGCGTACGGGGTTCTGCGGGACGAGTGGGGGCGGGTGCTGCTGGCCCGGGGGGCGGCCGGGTGTCCGTATCCGGGGGTGTGGCAGTTGCCCGGCGGCGTCATCGAGCACGCGGAGCATCCCGAGACCGCAGTGGTGCGCGAGTTCGCCGAGGGGACCGGGCTCGACGTCGAGGTGACCACGATCCGGGCCGCCGTCGCCGACGTGGCCGTCGTCCGGGACGCGGGCGTCGCACTGCACACCGACCGGCTGATCTTCGACATCGAGGCGCGCGGCGGCGCACTCCGCCCGGAGCCGGCCGGCGGCAGCGACGAGCTGGGCTGGTGCACGCCGGACGACGCGGCGGGCCGACCGCTGATGCCATTCACCGCCGAGTTGCTCGGGATTCCCGTCTCCCCCCTGCCGGCCGACCTGCCCCGGGCCCTGCCGCCCGCCCCGGCCGCCGCCCCCACCGCCGACCGGCGGCAGCGCTTCGCCGCGTACGGGCTGGTCACCGATCCGGCCGGGCGGGTGCTGCTCACGATGATCGCCGACGGGTACCCGGGGGCCGGTAGTTGGCACCTGCCCGGCGGCGGCACCGACCACGGCGAGCAGCCGGCGGCCGGGCTGCTGCGCGAACTGGTGGAGGAGGCCGGCCAGCTCGGCCGGGTGGTGGACCTGCTGGCCGTCGACAATCTGCACAATCCCGCCGCGCTCGGCCCCGAGGGGCGACCGCTGGACTGGCACGGTGTTCGGGTGATTTATCGGGTACGCGTCGACGCCCCGACCGATGCGGTGGTGACCGAACTCGCCGGCGGCTCCACCGCGGCGGCCGCCTGGTTCGCTCCCGAGGAGATCGACGGCCTGCCGATGACCGACGTGGCGGTCCTGGCCACCGGGCATCGAAGCGGGTGACGCCCGCTCGTTCGGCCGAGGCGGACGCCTCCGGTACAGTCGGAGGCCGGGGTTGGGCCGACGAAACGGGCGTTGACGCCCGAGATGGGAATGAGTGAGCGGTTCGCGCGGTTAAGTCGGTTACAAGTAGTGCTGACAGCTATCGCCAAGCCCCTGTCCCCTGTGCAATGGTGTACTCCCGCAAACGGGCTGCCGGGCCGGAATGGTCCGGCACGAGACAGCCGGACACCCGCCCGAGGGGCGGCCAGCCGATCCGGTGATGGAGGAAACGTGCCGAGAGCCCTATGGCGCCGGCGTCGTACGACTGACAGTCCGCGCCCCGCAGGGCGTCGCTGGGCGGGCGGCTTGCGCCGCAGCAGCACGTTCGCCCGCCAGGTGCTGCTGGTCCGGGTGGGCCGCCGGGATGGCGCTGCCGCGCCCGCGACCGACCTGATCGCCCCCGACCACCGCCGCACCGACCGCCAGCGCCGTCGCTACGGTCGGCTCGACCCGGAGGCCACCGAGGCAGTGCTGCCGGTCAGCCCGGCGCTCGCGCCGGCGGCGGCGGCCGACGAGGCGCCGGCGATGTCGATTCCGCTCCTGCCGGGTGCCCGCACCGCTGGCCGCCGGGCCAAGTTCGCCCTGGTCAACGCCTGCACCCTGAGCAGCCTGATGCTCGGCATGCTGGCGATCTTCCTGGCCATGCGGGCCGAGGTCCGGCCCGCGGCGCTCTGCCTCATCGCCTGCGTCGGGTTCGACGGCCTGGACGGCGCGTTGGCCCGCAAGCTCGGTGTGGCCAGCCCGTTCGGCGCCCAGATGGACTCGCTGGCCGATATGTGCTCGTTCGGCATCGCCGCGCCGGTGGTGGTCTACGCCTCGCTGGCCGGTTCGGTCCGGCCGGCGGCCGCCGCCGTGGCCTGCGCCCTGGTCGCGGCCTGCGCCGCGATCCGGCTCGCCCGGTTCAACGTATCGCCGAAGGACGGGCGGTTCTTCTGCGGCGTACCGACCACCATGGCGGCGGCCGTGCTGGCCCTGACCGTGGCGATCGGGCTGCCGGTGCCCGGCCTGGTGATGGTCGCCGGGGTGACGCTGCTCGCCTTCGCCATGGTCTCCAGCTTCCCGTACGCGAAGCTCGCCCGGCTGGTGAAGCTGCCGCCGTGGCTCTGGCTGGCTCCGGTGGTCGGCGCGCTGATCGACATCCGGCTCACCTTCGCCCTCGTGGTGGTGGGCTACCTGTTCAGCGGCCCGGTGCTGTGGCTGCACCAGCGCCGTACCGCCTGACCCGTTCCAGCAAAAAGGGGGCGCCGCGACGAGCGGGCGCCCCCTTTTCATGCCCGGGTCAGCTCCAGCGGGCGATCACGGACGAGCCGCCGACCACCTTGTCGCCGGGGCCGACCAGCGGCTCGGCCGCCTCCGCCGGCAGGTAGACGTCGGTACGCGAGCCGAACCGGATCAGACCGAAGCGCTCGCCCCGGGCGAGCAGCGCGCCGACCGGTGCCCGCTGCACGATCCGCCGCGCGATCAGGCCGGTACGCTGCGCGACCACCACCGTGCCGTGCTCGGTGTCGAGCACCGTGTACGCCGCCACGTTGTGCTCGGCGCCCGGCTTCATCGCGTTGACGAACCCGCCGTCCGCGACGAAGTAGTCGACCACCTTGCCGGCCACCGGGGAGCGGTTGACGTGCACGTCCAGCACGGAGAGGAAGACCGCGATCCGCAGCCACTCGCCGTCGCCGAAACGCTCGTCGTGCAGCCGCTGCACCGACAGGACCTGGCCGTCCGCCGCGGCGACCACGGCCGCCGGGTCCTCCGGGACGTCCCGCTCCGGGTCCCGGAAGAACGCGGCCACCGGCGCGGCGGCCAGCGCCGGCAGCAGCCAGAGCTTCGACTTCGGCCGGGCCAGCCGGGTCAGCGCGGCCAGGCCGAGGCTGATGCCGGCCGCCGCCACGCCGTTGGAGTCGATGTGCATGTTCCGGGTCAACGGCACGCTCGACGGCCGGTACGCGGGCGCGAGCCGGGCGGCGAGCGCGACGGGCACCGGGGTGAAGCGGAGGTGGTGCACCCGTACCGGTGGAGAGTTGCGCAGCACCAGGTCGGTGCGGACCCCGTGCAGCAGGCCGTGCCGGTCCAGTTCGGCGCCAGCGCCCTCGCCGCGGAAGAGGGGCGCGGCGACGCTCAGCACGCCGCCCTCGGCGAGGTGTTTCGACAGCCCGTCGACGGCCGCCCGGGTCTCGTCGGCGGTGCCGCCGAACGGTTCGGCGGCGATGACCACATCGGCGGCGTCCGCCTCGGCGAGGGTGTCGTCGACGCGTACCCGGTCAGCGACCCAGCGGCCCTGGGCCGTCACGTGCTCGCGCAGCGCGGCCGGTGAGCAGCCCTCCGCCGGCACGACGGTGAGCCGGTCATCGGGGAGCAGCGCGTCGATCGCGGCGGCCAGCACCGCGGACTCCGGGGTCACGCCGACCAGCAGGGCGGCCTTCGAATCGTTACGCCGGGTGAACTCGGCGACGAGGGTACGGGCGGCGCGCTCGCCGACGCGGACCGGGCCGGACGGGCCGGGGGTGCGTACGGCGGGGGACTGGGTCATGTCGGACGGGCTCCTGACGAGATAGAGACGGGACGCGGCGGGACCGCCACGGCGACCTGGCCGGCCGGGGCCGTGGGACGGTGCCCGGTGACCGGGAGTGCCGGGCGCCACGGGGTGGGCCGGCCGGCGGAGGCGAGATCTCCGCCAGTCAGCATATGCGCCGCCGCTGGTGCCCCGCACCGTCGTGGTCAGCCCGTCACCGCTCGTCGCGGCCCGGTTCGTCCCCATCGGTACGCGGGTCGCCGGTCGCGCTCCGGCCGGCCGGCCACTCGGGACTGTCGACGGTGTCGGTGACCCACTCGTCGGTGGCCGACACGCTGGGCCCGCCGCTGGTCGGGGTGCCGCTCAACCCAGGCGCGGCGACGGTGGCCGCCGACCCGGGGCCGGTCGGCTGCGGATCGGCGTGTCGCGCCGATCGCAGCGCGCCGACCAGGCTCAGCAGCCCCACCAGGATGAGCGCGCCGGCCAGGAACCAGCCCACCGGGGGCAGGACGAGCTCGAGGATCCGGGCGAGCAGCCACCAGACGGCGAGGGCGACGAAGACCAGCCCGAAGGCGAACGACACGACGTCGGTGCGGTGGGCCTTCACCGGGTCACCTCCAGTTCTCCGGCGTTGATATGGATGAGCAGTCGCAGGGTGCCCCCGCCGCGGCCGTCCGGTCCGAGATCGGTGGTCTCCCACTCGGTGCCGTTGAGGCCGCTGGAGCGTTTGCCGAAGACGGTCGCGTCCCCGGCGTTCACGCTGGCCACGGTGGTCACGTCGACCTCCGGCGGCACGTATACCGTCAGTTTGCCGAGGTTTACCTCCACAGTGACCTGCGTGTCCTTCTGGTCGAAGTCCACCGCGCGCAGGTCGAGCACCGCGTCTCCGAAGTTCTTCTTGTAGCGGACGGCCAGGGACTGATAGTCGGGCGGTGCCCAGGTGACGTTGCCGTTGATCCCGCCGACCCGGTCGTAGGACTCGGCCACCGTGGCGATGCCGAGCGCCGCCGCGATGACCAGGCCGAGCGCGATCAGCCAGCGGGCCCGGCCGAACCAGGTGCCCACCAGCAGTCCGATCCCGATGGTGGCCAGCGCCGCGGCGAAGTATCCGGCCGCCCCGATCGGGAAGACGTGCAGCAGGTCGAGCACGGCCACCACGCCGAGCGCCAGGAAGATCAGCGAGAAGGTGACCGCGCCGAGCGCGGAGCGTTCCTTCGGCCGCTTCGGCGGCCGTGTCGGCCGTGGCGGTGCCGGCGGCGGCGGTGGGTACGGACCGGCGTACGGGCCGTGCGGCGCGAAGGGCGGCCGGTACCCGCCGGGCGGCAGCGGCGCACCCACCGGCGACGGGGACGGTGCGGGGATCGGTGGCCCGAGCGGGGCGGTGGTGGGCGTGCCCGGCCAGGCCGGCTGGTGCCCGGCCATGGTCTCGGTGACCGTCGGCTCCGCGGGCATCCGGGCGGTCTGCTCCGCGCCCGGAGCGTCCGCGATCGGCTGCGTGCCCGGTTCGGGGCCGTACCCGGCGGCCGGCTGCGCCGGATTCGACCAGGCCGCGCGCTGCGCGGGTGGCGCTGCCCCGGGCCAGACCGAGCCGGTGGCGGTGCCAGTCGCCGGCCAGGCCGGCTGGGGGGCGGCGCCGGCGGGAGTCCCGCCCCAGCCCGCCGGGGCGCTCGCCGGCCCGGCGGGACCGGACATCGGGCCGCCGCCGGGCCTGCCGGTAGCGGCCGACGGCCAGGCTGCCGGCGGCACCGGACCCGGGGCCGGCCCGGCCCCGGCGGGCTGCCGGTCCGCCGTGGCCCGCGGCTGGCGGTTGAGCAGCAGCGCGCCGCCGATCAGGATCACCGCACCGAGCAGGATCGCCCGGAGCGCGTCGGTGACGATGTAGCCGAAGCCGATCGCGACCACGATGCTGAGCACGATCACGGTGGTCGGCGACATGCTCGACCGGCCTCGGCCGAGCATCGACTCCACCGGGGAGGCGGTGTCCCCCTCGCCGGGAATGATCAACCAGGCGGCGAGGTAGATCAGGATGCCGATGCCTCCGAAGAAGCCCAGCACGGCGAGGAGCACCCGCCACAGCACCGGGTCGGTGTTGGTGGCCCGGCCGATGGCGGCGCAGACGCCAGCCAGGTAGCGACCGTCCCGCGGGCGGACCAGCCCGTACCGGGAGGTGAAGCCGGCGCCGCCGGGCGGTGGGGCGTACCCGGGGGGCGGCGCGCCGAACGGCGCGGAGCCGGTGGTCGGCGCGCCCGGCGGCGGCCCGGCGGGGCCGGTCGGCGGGGGTGGCGGTGGCCCGTCCTGTGCCTCCGCCCCGGGCCGGGGCGGAGGGGCAGCTTCCTCGGTCATGCCTTCGATACTGCGGTGCGCGCCGCCCGAACGTCCTCCGGAGCCGACCCTGACGCCACCCTGAGATCCTGCCACCGTGAATGTCGGGGCCGTCCCGATGGTCGCCTGCGGTGTGGGCATGTGACGATCGAAGCGGCACCGGCACGGCCGGTCGCCAGCACCGTCCGCCCAACCCGGGGAGCCTCCCATCAGCAGCACCGCGACCCCGCATCCGCCGCGGCTCTATCGCGCCACCGAGCACCGGTTGGCCGCGGGGGTGGCCGCCGGCATCGCCGAGCACCTCGGCATGTCGGTGCTCCGCGTCCGGATCGCCTTCATGGTGCTGCTCGGGCTGAACGGTCTCGGGCTGCTGCTGTACGCCGCCTTCTGGGCGGTCGTTCCGCCCCGCCCGGGCGACACCGCCGCCCCGCCCCGCCGTGACCTCGCCCAACTCCTGCCCTTCGTGGCGATCGGGCTGGGCGTGCTGCTGGTGCAGATGATGGCCTTCCACTCGGTCGGCGCCGCCGGCACCGCCGGTTGGCTGGTCGCGATCATCGCGGTCGGCGCCGGTGTGATCTGGCACCAGTCCGCGCCGGAACGCCGCCAGCAACGGAGCGGGTCGATGGCGGTGCCGTGGCTGGGCGCGGTGGTGGAGGAGAGCGACCGGCGCTCGTTCGTGCTGCGCTTCGTCGGCGGCGGGGTGCTCGTCGCCGTCGGCATCATCGGCGTGGCCGCGGTCTACTCGCCGGTGCAGAACTTCGACGCCGTGCTCAACGGCGTGATCTTCGCGCTGGTCGGGCTGGCCGGCGTCGGCGTGGTGACGGGGCCGATGCTCTGGCGTACCTGGAACCAACTGCGCTCGGAGCGCGAGGGGCGCATCCGGGAGCAGGAACGCGCCGAGCTGGCGGCGATGGTGCACGACCAGGTGCTGCACACCCTCGCCCTGATCCAGCGCAATGCCAGCGACGTCAAGACCGTCCAACGGCTGGCCCGTGGCCAGGAGCGGTCGCTGCGGAACTGGCTCTACAAGCCGACCGCCTCGCCGACGGAGCGGTTCGCCGCCGCCCTGGAGCAGGCCGCCGCCGAGGTGGAGGACACCTTCGCCATCACGGTCGAGACGGTGGTGGTCGGCGACCGGGAGACCGACGAGCGGGTGGGCGCGCTGGTCGCCGCCGCCCGGGAGGCGTTGGTCAACGCGGCGCGGCACGCCGGGGTGCAGACGGTGTCGCTCTACGCCGAGGTGGAGCCGGACCAGGTCAGCGTCTTCGTACGGGACCGGGGCAAGGGCTTCGACCCGGCTACCGTGGAGGATCACCGGCACGGCGTCCGGGGCTCGATCATCGGGCGGATGAGGCGGCACGGCGGCCGGGCCGAGATCCGGTCCGGGCCGGGAGAGGGGACCGAGGTCCGGCTGATCCTGCCGATCAGCGGCTCCGGCTCCAACGCGGAAAGGGACAGGTGACCATGGCCGAGCAGGGACCGGTCGAGGCGGCGGCACCCCGGGACGGGCGACTGCGGGTGTTCCTCGTCGACGACCACGCCATGTTCCGGGCGGGCGTACGCGCCGAGCTCGGCGGGCACGTCGAGGTGGTGGGTGAGGCCAGCACGGTGGCCGAGGCGGTCAGCCGGATCGCGGCGACCCAGCCCGACGTGGTGTTGCTCGACGTGCACATGCCGGACGGCGGTGGCCGGGCGGTGCTGGAGGCGATGCGGCGTACCCACCCGCAGGTGCGGTTCCTGGCGTTGAGCGTCTCCGACGCGGCCGAGGACGTGATCGGGCTGATCCGGGCCGGCGCCCGGGGCTACGTCACCAAGACCATTTCCCCGGACGAGCTGACCGACGCCATCCGCCGGGTGGCCGACGGGGACGCGGTGTTCAGCCCTCGGCTGGCCGGGTTCGTGCTGGACGCGTTCGCGGCCCGGCCGGACGCGCCGGTCTCCGACCCGGAGCTGGACCAGCTCACCAACCGCGAGCGGGAGGTGCTCCGGCTGCTGGCCCGGGGGTACGCGTACAAGGAGATCGCCAAGGAGCTGTTCATCTCGATCAAGACGGTCGAGACGCACGTCTCCAACGTGCTGCGCAAGCTCCAGATGTCCAACCGGTACGAGCTGTCCCGCTGGGCGGCTGACCGCCGGCTGGTCTGACCGCCCGCTCGGCCGGCCCCGCGACCATTCTCGCCCAGGCCGCCGGGCCGGCGCGCCGCCGGCTCACTCGGTGCGCAGCACGGTGAACGCCTCGGCGAGCCGCCCGGCGGGCAGCCCGGCGTTGCCGGCGATCCCGCCGAGCAGGTCGCGCACCCAGGCCTCGACGTCCAGGTGCGCGGTCTGCGAGTGGTGCGCCCGCATCGCGGCGATCTTCTGGTCGACCCGGTCGGTCACGTCCACGACATGGTCCGGCCCGGGGCCGCCCGCGTACCAGATCTCCCGGACCACCCACGGCTCGAGGCCCTCGGCGAGCAGTTCGGGGAAGGCGAACCGGTTGCGCGAGTCGGGATAGACCGCGCAGGTGGTGGCCTCGCCGACGGCCAGGTGGTCGGGGTGGCTCGGACCGGTGAGGATCTCCCAGCGGCGCAGCGGGGAGCTGGTGAGGACCCGGTCCGGCCGGAACCGGCGGATCGCGGCGGCGATCTGGCGGCGCAGCTCCGGGCCGGAGGCGAGCAGGCCGTCGGGGTGGCCGTCGAGGAAGTCGACCCGGTGGACGCCGACCACGGCGGCTGCGGCCCGCTGCTCCGCCTCGCGCTGGGCGGGCAGTTCCTCGCGCGGGGTGTCGTCGAACCCGCCGGTGTCGCCCCGGGTCACGATCAGGTACGCCACGTCGATGCCCTCGTCCACCCAGCCGGCAATCGTGCCCGCGCAGCCGAAGTCGACATCGTCCGGATGGGCAAATACGGCCAGGGCCCGACGGACATCGGGGAGCACCGGAGCCGAGGCGGGGAAGCTCACAGCCCGAGCCTACGCGGGGTGCGCGACCGTGTCGTACCTGTTCAGAGTGGTACGACCCGCCCCTATCACGATCTTTTCTCAAGTATCGGCAACGTGGCAACCAACTAACGGCTTGATAACGGCACCTTCACGGAACGGGCCGGTGGGTGTCACAGTGGCAGCACCTCACCCCTGGTGTGTGACACCTCAGTCGGGCCTGCCGATCACACGATGTCGCCTCGATGTGACGTCGAGTGTCTGCCGGCCCTGCGTGGTGTTGTGCGCCCGGTGTGCGGTGCCCGGCGGAACGGTGCCCCTGGGGTGTGCCGACTTCCTCTGCGGTAGACCGCCGAACTGTGGTTCGGGTCGGCGGTTGGCGACACACCCCCCAGACGTGCGTGAAACTCACGACGGAACCAGGTTAGAAAGAGGAGGCCCCTCGGAATGAGAGTCTCGAAGCGGGCGAGCGGCGCGCTCGCGGTGGGCGCGGCGTTCGCGCTCGTCGCGTCCGGCTGCTCCAGCGGTGGCGGCAACGGCGACGACACCAGCGCCAGCAAGGACGGCGCGATCACCATCGGCGGCACCCAGCCGCAGAACCCCCTGGTTCCGGCGAACACCACCGAGACCGGTGGCGGCAGGATCATCGACTACCTGTGGACCGCCCTGGTCGAGTACCCGAACAACGGTGGCGCCCCGCAGAACGCCCTTGCCGAGTCGATCGAAACCAACGACTCCAAGGTCTTCACGATCAAGATCAAGCCGAACACCAAGTTCCACGACGGCACCACCGTCAAGGCCGAGAACTTCGTCAAGGCCTGGAACTGGGGCGCGTACGGCCCGAACGGCGCGCAGGGCGCGAGCTTCTTCGCCGACATCCAGGGCTTCGACGACGTCTTCTCCGAGCCGGAGAAGGAGGGCGACCCGATTCCGGAGCCGAAGGCCAAGGAGATGTCCGGCCTGAAGGTCATCGACGACAACACCTTCGAGGTCACCCTCAACGCGCCGACCGCGGTCTTCCCGACCAAGCTCGGCTACAGCGCCTTCGTGCCGCTGCCGGACGTCTTCTTCACCGAGGGCGTGGAGAAGTTCGGTCGGAACCCGATCGGTAACGGCCCGGTCAGCTTCGTCTCGTGGACTGACGACGTCGAGATCAAGCTCACCCGCTTCGACGACTACAGCCTGCGCAACAAGATGAAGATCAAGGACGTCGACGTCAAGATCTACCAGGACGACCTGGCGGAGTACAACGACCTCGTCTCCGGCAACATCGACTTCCAGCAGCAGGTCCCGGTCAGCATGCTGGCCGGTGACAAGTGGAAGAGCGACCTGGGCGAGCGGGCGATCCCCAGCGTCACCCCGTCGACGGGCATCATCGCCTTCCCGCTCTACGACAAGCGCTTCCAGGACCCGAAGCTGCGTCGGGCGATCTCGCTCTCCATCGACCGGCAGGCGATCACCGACAAGATCTTCTTCGGTAACCGCAAGCCGGCCGACAGCTGGGCCAACCCGCTGACCCCGGGCGCCCAGCCGGGCAACTGCACCGCCTGCAAGTACGACCCGGACGAGGCCAAGAAGCTCTTCGCGGAATCCAGCGGCTTCACCGGCAAGCTGACCCTGTCGTACAACGCGGACGCCAGCCACAAGGAGTGGATGGAGGCCGTCGCCCAGCAGATCAAGACCAACCTGGGCATCGACGCGGTCGCCGTCGGCGTGCCGACCTTCGCGGTCTTCCGCCAGAACATCACCGCCCACAAGATGACCGGTGCCTACCGGGCCGGCTGGCAGCAGGACTACCCCGACGTCGAGAACTGGATCATGCCGCTCTACGTGACCGGTGGCTCCTCGAACGACGGTCAGTACAGCAACCCCGAGGTCGACGCCCTCGCCAAGGCGGCCCAGGCGGCCCCCAGCATCGAGGAGTCGCACGCGAAGTTCGCTCAGGCCGTCCAGCTCATCGACCAGGACGTTCCGTCGATGCCGATCTACTTCGGTGGCCAGCAGTCCGGCCACTCCGAGAAGATCAAGAAGATGGAGCTGACCAACGTCGGCGAGCTCGACATCACCTCGGTCGAGCTCTGATCCGAACGGTCTGACCCCGGGCCGGGCTCGCCTACCGGTGGGCCCGGCCCGGGGCCGTTCCGCGAGAGGGTGTACAACATAAATCCCCTCGCACGTTGTCGCCACCGTGTCGGCCGTCCGACGCGCGCCCCTGTCTGGAGGACCACCCCATGGGCCGTTATCTCTTGAGACGGCTGCTGCAACTCGTGCCGGTGTTCATCGGCACGACGTTCCTGATCTATTGGCTCGTCTGGTCGGTGCCCGGCGACCCGTTCGCCGGCAAGTGTGGCGACCGCGCCTGCCCGCCGAACTACGTGGCCATGATGACTGAGAAATACCATCTCAACGATTCGATCTGGGTGCAGTACGCCAGCTACATGAAGAACCTTTTCCAGGGTGATTTCGGCGCCACGTTCGGTGGTCGGCCGATCAGCGACATCATCGCGACGTCGTACCCCAACACCCTGAAGCTGGCGGTGGTCGCGCTCGCCATCGAGGCCCTCATCGGTCTCGGCGCGGGCGTCCTGACCGGTCTCCGGCGCAACGGCTTCCTGGACAACCTGGTCCTGGTCTCCACCCTCTTCCTGATCGCGCTGCCGGTCTTCGTCATCGGCTTCGTGCTCCAGTGGTTCTTCGGCGTCAAGTGGGGCCTCGTCACCCCCACCGTCTCCGCCGAGATGCGGATCCACGAGCTGATCCTGCCGGGCTTCGTGCTCGGTAGCGCCTCGATGGCGTACATCGCCCGGGTGGCACGCACCAGCATCGCGGAGAACCGCCGCGCCGACTACGTCCGTACCGCCATCGCCAAGGGCCTCCCCATGCGTCGGGTGGTGGGCGTGCACCTGCTGCGCAACTCGCTCATTCCGGTTGTCACCCTGCTCGGCACCGACCTCGGTGCCCTGATGGGTGGCGCGATCGTGACCGAGGGCATCTTCGGCATCAACGGCATCGGCCGGCAGGTGCTCCGCGCCATCGTCACCAAGGAGAGCGCTACCGTTGTCGGCATCGTGGTGATCCTGGTGCTCGTCTACCTGCTGATGAACCTGCTGGTGGACCTGCTCTACGCCGCCCTGGACCCGAGGATTCGCTATGAGTGACCCGAGTGCCGCTTCGCTCGTCAACACCCCCCGCACCGAGCAGCCGGCCGAGGCCGGCGGCCCGGCCGACGCCGGCCTGCCGGAGAACGCGCCGAAGCAGCTGAAGCCGCGCGGCCTGCTCGGCGACGCCTGGTTCGACCTGCGCCGGAAGCCGCTGTTCTGGATCTCCGCCACGTTCATCGTGCTCTTCGTGCTGATGGCGGCCTTCCCGTGGCTGTTCGCCTCCGGCGACCCGGTGAACGGCTCGCTCGACAACAGCCAGGTGCGGCCGTCGGCCGACCACTGGTTCGGCTTTGACCTGCAGGGCCGGGACGTCTACGCCCGTACGATCTACGGCGCCCGCGCCTCGATCGTGGTGGCGCTGCTCTCCGTGATCGGCACCCTGCTGGTCGGCGGGACCATGGGCATCATCGCCGGCTACCGCGGTGGCTGGGTGGACGCGCTGCTCTCCCGGATCGCGGACATCTTCTTCGGTCTGCCGTTCGTGCTCGGCGCGATCGTCATCCTGACCACCTTCAACGGGGCCGGGACGGACAACAGCGAGTGGGCGATCATGGGCCTGGTGATCATGTCGCTGACCGTGCTGAGCTGGCCGGTCGTGATGCGGCTGATGCGCTCCTCGGTGCTGGCCACCAAGGAGGCCGACTACATCGTCGCGGCCCGGGCACTGGGCGCCGGCACCGGTCGGATCATCCTCAAGCACCTGCTGCCGAACTGCCTGGCCCCGCTGCTGGTCTACGGCACGATCCTGGTCGGCTCCTTCATCGGCGCCGAGGCCACGCTGTCCTTCCTGGGCATCGGCCTGAAGCACCCGGTCGTGTCCTGGGGAATCATGATCAGTGAATCGCAGAACCTGCTCCGGGTCTCGCCCTATCTGCTCTTCTTCCCCGCCGCGTTCCTCGTCACGGCCGTGCTGAGCTTCGTCATGCTCGGCGAGACGGTTCGCGAGGCCCTCGACCCGAAGCTTCGATAGGGGAACTGAGTTGTCTGACATTCTCGTGTCCGAGCAGTCCGCGTCGAGCGCCGACGGATCCGGCCGCCCCTCGGGCCGGCTGCTCGAGGTCGACGACCTGCGGGTCGAGTTCCGTACCCGGGACGGCGTCGCCAAGGTCATCAACGGCGTGACGTACCACGTCGACGCCGGGGAGACCCTCGCCGTGCTCGGCGAGTCCGGTTCCGGCAAGAGCGTCACCGCGCAGACGATCATGGGCATCCTCGACACCCCGCCCGGCTTCGTCACCGGTGGGCAGGTCCGCTTCCACGGCAAGGACATGCTCACGATGTCCCCCGAGCAGCGGCGTCGGATCCGGGGCGAAGGCATTGCGATGATCTTCCAGGACTCGCTCTCCGCCCTCAACCCGGTTTTCACCGTCGGCTTCCAGATCGCCGAGCAGTTCCGCATCCGGCGCGGCATGAGCCGCGCGGACGCCAAGAAGCGCGCGATCGAGATGCTCGACCAGGTGAAGATCCCGAACGCCAAGGGCCGGTACAGCAACTACCCGCACCAGTTCTCGGGCGGTATGCGGCAGCGCGCCATGATCGCCATGTCGCTGGCGCTGGACCCCGAGGTGCTGATCGCCGACGAGCCGACCACCGCGCTGGACGTGACCGTGCAGGCCCAGATCATGGACCTGCTCGGCGAACTCCAGCGGGAGCGGCAGATGGGCATGATCCTGATCACCCACGACCTCGGCGTGGTCGCCGACGTCGCGGACCGGATCGCGGTCATGTACGCCGGCCGGATCGTCGAGGAAGCCGACGTGTACGACCTGTACGCCAAGCCGGCGCACCCGTACACTCTCGGCCTGCTCAACTCGATCCCGCGGATGGACGAGAAGGGGCAGGAGCTCCGTACCATCAAGGGGCTTCCGCCGAACCTCATGAACATCCCGTCGGGCTGCGCGTTCAACCCGCGCTGCCCGATGGCACAGCCGGTGTGCCGGGAGAAGCTGCCCACGCTGCTGCAGCTCGGCAGCAGCCGGGCCAGTGCCTGCCACTTCGCCGAGGAGCTCGTGAACCGTGACTGAGAACATCATCGAGGTCCGTGACCTGGTCAAGCACTACCCGGTCACCCGCGGCATCGTGTTCAAGAAGACCATCGGTCACGTCAAGGCGGTCGACGGCGTCTCGTTCGACCTGAAGGCCGGCGAGACCCTCGGCGTGGTGGGCGAGTCCGGCTGCGGCAAGTCGACGCTGGCCCGGGTCCTGATGAACCTGGAGCGGCCGACCTCCGGCCAGGTGCTCTACAAGGGGCAGGACATCTCCCGGCTCTCCGGCGGGGCGCTGCGGCGCCTGCGCCGGCAGATCCAGCTGGTGATGCAGGACCCGTACACCTCGCTGAACCCGCGGATGACGGTCGGTGACCTGATCGGCGAGCCGTTCGAGATCCACCCCGACGTGGCCCCGCGCGGCAGCCGCCGGACCAAGGTCAAGGAGCTGCTCGACCTGGTCGGCCTGAACCCGGAGCACATCAACCGGTATCCGCACCAGTTCTCCGGCGGCCAGCGGCAGCGCATCGGCATCGCCCGGGCGCTCGCCCTGCGGCCCGAGGTCATCGTCTGTGACGAGCCGGTGTCGGCCCTGGACGTGTCGATCCAGGCGCAGGTCATGAACCTGCTGGAGAAGCTCCAGGCCGAGTTCGGTCTGTCGTACGTCTTCATCGCCCACGACCTGTCGGTCGTGCGCCACCTCTCCGACCGGGTCGCCGTGATGTACCTGGGCAAGATGGTGGAGGTCGGCACCGAGGACGAGATCTACGAGCGGCCGACGCACCCGTACACCCAGGCGCTGCTCTCGGCGGTGCCGGTGCCGGACCCGACGGTGCGGGAGAGCAAGGCGATCATCCGGCTCACCGGTGACGTCCCCTCCCCGATCAGCCCGCCCTCGGGCTGCCGGTTCCGGACCCGGTGCTGGAAGGCGCAGGACGTGTGCGCCCAGGAGATGCCGCTGCTGGAGATCCAGCGGGGCTCGGACCACCCGAGCGCCTGCCACTTCGCCGAGCAGCGGGAGATTGTCGCCACCCACGAGGCGTGATCCGTCCGGGCCGCCTGCCGGTGTCGATCCGACGCCGGCAGGCGGCCCGTCATTTTTGCGGGCCGTTCGACCACGGGCCGTTCGCTGCGGGGGCCGGGTCACAGCGGTCCGCGGCCGGCGCGCAGCAACAGCAGGGCGAGCTGGGTGCCGTCCGCGCCGAGCTCCGCGCGGAACCGCTCCAGGATCTCCCGCTCCCGGGAGAGCACGAGCCGGGTCCCGCCGGCGGCCAGCCGGGTGGCCCCGACCTCCTGGGACAGGGCGGCCCGCTCCTGCCAGAGCGCGATGATCGTGCGGTCTATCTCGTCGATCCGCTCCCGGATGGCCACGATCCGCTCGGCGGCCGTCGAGTCGTCGGTGCCCGTCCGGGCCGCCGCTGCCTCGGTCGGGTTCGCGTCGCCGGGCCGGCCGTGCCGTGCCGGGCCGCCGCTGGACTCCACCACGTCAGTCATCATCGTCGTACCTCTCGGGTCTCGGGTCGGGTGCCCGGATCCCGGGACGAAAAAGCCCCGGGCTCCAGGAGCCCGGGGCTTTTCGCAGGTCTTGTGCTCAGGCGCGACCTACGGCTGCCGGACTCCCGGTGCCGTAGTAAAAGTAGAAGCGCTGCTCGAACACGTCGTCGAGTATGCCGACCCGCGGGCGGGCCGCGCAAGGAAACCGCCAACCTGTGGGATGTGACGCCGGTGTCTCGTTCGGGCCGGCGCGGGCGGATGTTGTCCGACCGGCGGCATAGACTCGCCGTGCGATGCATCCTCTCTTCGACATTCCCGTGCCCCCGCCCGCGCCGGAGTCCCGGCCGACCCCGCCGTACCGGCCGTCGGCGGCCCGGTCGGACCCGCAGGCCCTCCTCGCCGGGCTGAACGGCCCGCAGCGCGACGCGGTCGCCCACGCCGGTTCCCCGCTCCTGATCGTGGCCGGCGCGGGCTCCGGCAAGACCCGGGTGCTGACCAACCGGATCGCCTACCTGCTCGCCGCGCGGGACGTGCACCCGGGCGAGATCATCGCGATCACCTTCACCAACAAGGCCGCCGGCGAGATGAAGGAGCGGGTGGCCGCGCTGGTCGGTCCGCGTGCCCGGCTGATGTGGGTGTCGACCTTCCACTCGGCCTGCGTCCGCATCCTGCGCGCCGAGCACGAGCACGCCGGTCTGAAGTCCACCTTCTCGATCTACGACGCGGACGACTCGCGCCGGTTGATGCAACTGGTCGCCCGGGAGCTGGACCTCGATCCCAAGCGCTACCCGGCGCGCGGGCTGGCGGCCCAGGTCTCCAACCTCAAGAACGAGTTGGTCGACCCGGAGGAGTTCGCCGCCCGGGCCAAGGGGCCGAACGAGCGGGCCCTGTCGGAGGCGTACCGGCTCTACCAGCGGCGGCTGCGCGAGGCGCACGCGCTGGACTTCGACGACCTGATCATGACGACGGTGCACCTGCTCCAGTCGCACCCGCACGTCGCCGAGAGCTGCCGGCGCCGGTTCCGGCACGTCCTCGTCGACGAGTACCAGGACACCAACCACGCGCAGTACGTGCTGATCAAGGAGCTGGTCTCCGGCACCGAGGGGGTCGAGCCGGCGGAGCTGTGCGTGGTCGGCGACGCCGATCAGTCGATCTACGCGTTCCGGGGCGCGACCATCCGCAACATCCTGGAGTTCGAGCGCGACTTCACCAGCGCCCGGACGATCCTGCTGGAGCAGAACTACCGCTCCACGCAGACCATCCTCAACGCCGCCAACGCGGTGATCGACCGGAACACGTCCCGCAAGCCCAAGCGGCTGTGGAGCGAGGCCGGGGCCGGCGAGCAGATCGTCGGCTACGTGGCCGACACCGAGCACGCGGAGGCGGACTGGGTGGCCCGCGAGATCGACCGGCTGGTCGACTCCGGCGACACCCGCCCGGGTGACGTGGCGGTCTTCTACCGCACCAACGCCATGTCCCGGGTCTTCGAAGAGGTATTCATCCGGGTCGGCCTGCCCTACAAGGTGGTCGGCGGGGTGCGCTTCTACGAGCGCAAGGAGGTCCGCGACGCGCTGGCCTACCTGCGCGCGGTGGTCAACGACGACGACACGGTCAGCCTGCGCCGGGTCCTCAACACCCCGCGCCGGGGCATCGGTGAGCGGGCCGAGGCGTGCCTGGAGGCGCTGGCCAGCCGCGACCGGATCTCCTTCGGGGCAGCGCTGCGCCGGGCCAAGGATGCACCCGGCATCTCCACCCGGGCCGCCAACGGCATCGCCGAGTTCGTCGCGCTCCTCGACTCCGCGCGGGAGTTGGCCACGACCGGCACCCCGGAGGAGGTGCTGGAGGCACTGCTGACCCGCTCGGGCTACCTGACCGAGCTGGAAGAGAGCCTGGACCCGCAGGACGCCGGCCGGGTGGACAACCTCCAGGAGTTGGTAAGCGTCGCCCGCGAGTACACCGAGCGGATCGAGGCGCTGGGGGCGGAGGGGGAGCGGGCCACCGTGGCCGGCTTCCTGGAGCAGGTGGCGCTGGTCGCCGACGCCGACCAGATCCCCGCCGACGACCCCGACCACCAGGGCGTGGTCACCCTGATGACGCTGCACACGGCGAAGGGCCTGGAGTTCCCGGTGGTCTTCCTGACCGGCCTGGAGGACGGCGTCTTCCCGCACCTGCGCTCGCTGGGCGACAACCGCGAGCTGGAGGAGGAGCGGCGACTGGCGTACGTGGGGATCACCCGGGCCCGGCAGCGCCTCTACCTGTCCCGCGCGGTCACCCGGTCGGCGTGGGGCCAGCCGGCCTACAACCCACCGTCACGGTTCCTTGAGGAGCTGCCGCCGGAGCTGGTCCGCTGGGAGCGCGTCGAGGGCTCGTACACCTCGTGGGCCGGCGGGGGTGGGGGCGTGGGCGGCCGCGCGGACCGCGCGCCCGGCGGGCGTGGCGGCTTCACCGGGGGTACGCCCAGGGCGACCCAGTTGGCGAAGCGGCTCGGGGTGGACGCCAGCCGGCTGTCCACCGCCAGCGAGCTGAAGCAGGCGCCGAAGGTGTCGGTGGGGGACCGGGTGAACCACCAGCGCTACGGCCTCGGCCGGGTGTTGGCCGTGGAGGGGCACGGCCCGGGTGCCCGGGCGCAGATCGACTTCGGCGACCAGTCCCTGTGGCTGGTGCTCCGGCACGCCCCGATCGACAAGCTGTGAGGCGGGCCGGCCCGGCGCGCGCTGCCGGGCCGGCCTCACCGCATTCCGTGGCGCTCTGGTAGCGCCTCAAATCTGTGAGCTCGACTTGATGGGCCTCGACCAGCCACGCGTCTTGACATGCAGCCTTTCGGCTGCCTAAATTTCATGCAGCCGGAAGGCTGCATATCGACAGGCGGCAACCCGGGTGCGAGGGCGGGCATGGACGAGGTGTTCAAGGCGCTGGCCGATCCGAGCCGGCGCGCGCTGCTCGACTCGCTCAACGCCCGCAACGGGCAGACGCTGCGCGAGCTGTGCGCCGGACTCGAGATGGCCAGGCAGTCCGTCAGCAAGCACCTCGCGGTGTTGGAGGAGGCCGGCCTAGTCGCCACCGTGCGGCGGGGCCGGGAGAAGCTGCACTACCTCAACGCCGCGCCCGTGCATGAGATCGCCCACCGGTGGATCAGCCGCTACGACCGGGCCAGGGTCCAAGCCCTGGCAGACCTGAAACTCGCCTTGGAGGAGACCCCGATGGACGCGCCGACCTTCGTCTACACCACCTATATCCGCACCACCCCGCAGAAGCTCTGGCAGGCGCTGACCGAGCCCGCCTTCACCCGCCGCTACTGGGCCATGGAGTTCACCACGGACTGGTCCGTCGGTTCGCCGATGACCTGGGACCACCACGGCGTGCTGATCAGCGACCCGGAGCAGGTCGTGCTGGAGGCCGAACCTTACAGTCGGCTCTCCTACACCTGGCACGCCATCACCCCGGAGCTCGCCAAGCGCTTCGGCTGGGACGAGGAGCTGCTCGCCCGGCTGTCCGGCGAGGCCCGCTCGAAGGTCACCTTCACGATCGAGGAGACCGCGCAGGTCGTGAAGCTCACCGTCGTGCATGACGGCTTCGAGCCCGGATCGAGCATGGCCGAGATGGTCAGCCACGGCTGGCCGAATGTGGTGGCGAGCCTGAAGACGCTGCTGGAGACCGGCGAACCGCTGCCGGACGACGCCTGACCGCCGGGATCAGGGCTCGGCGAGAACCTATTCGTCAGCAGGCCACGTCGATGCCCCGGGCGCGCAGGAAGGGCGCAGGGTCGATCTGGTTCCACATCGCGCCCTGGTGCACCTCGAAGTGCAGGTGCGGACCGGTCGCGTCCCCGGTGGCGCCCTCGTAGCCGATGATCTGGCCGGCGCTCACCTGGTCACCGACGCTCACGATCAGGCGGCTCTGGTGGGCGTAGTGGGTCAGGTAGCCGTTGTGGTGGTCGATGAAGACCGAGTTGCCGTAGCCGTCGCTCGCGTCGCCGGCTTTGACCACCGTGCCCGCCGCTGCGGCGTGGATCGGCGTGCCTTCGGGCATCGCGAAGTCGATGCCGGCGTGCAGGGTGCCCCACCGCTGCCCGTAGCAGGAGGTGATCGTGGCGCCGGCCATCGGGATGACCCACGCGGGCTTCGGCGTGGCGCTCTTGGTCACCTTCGGCTTCGGCTTGGCGGTAGCGGTCTTCGTCGGCTTCGGGCTCGCCGTGGTCGCGCCCGGCGACGGGCTGACCGGGGCGGCGGACGAGGCGACCGGTGCGGCGGACGGGCTGACCGGGTCGGCCGACGGGGTGACCGGCGCGGCGGAGTCCCGGGTCGAGCGGTCGGCGCGAGCGGCTGCCTCGGCGCGGGCCCGCGCCTCGAAGTCGACGGCGACCGGGTCGGCGGGCGGGACGCCGTGCTCGGCGGTGGCGACGGAGACGCCGCCGAGGCCGAGACCGACCAGGGCGACCGCACCGATGACGAGGTATGTGGTGCGCCGACCCGTCCGCTTGCCCAGCCGGTGCCGGCCGGGGGCGTCCGCGGTGTTCTCGTTCTGGATGGAGCTGTCTTCCTGCACGGGGACCTTCATCAGTCGAGGGGCACGTGGACCCTCGAAATACTGGTTTCGGCCCGGGCCGCGGCGGGCACTGACTCCGGGGTGACGGGTGCCGCCTCGGTGCCTGCTGGCCGGCTTCGTCCTGCCGTGAGCGGTTTTGCGATAGAAAGGATCATGGTCTTGCGTGCTGCCGGTCACAACTGGGGGTGTGACGCGGCAGACTTTTACGCCACGAAAACCGCCCGGATCGATTGATCCGGGCGGTCAATGGGCGATACGCAGCGTCAGGATGCGGCTACGTCGCTGTAGATTGCCTCGATCTGCAGCTGAATGTCCACTCCGCGGTCCTTGAGCCACGGCACCGGGTCCAACGGCTGCCCGTTGACATGCACCTCGAGATGCAGTTGGGGGCCGTAGGCGTGGCCGGTGTTTCCGACCAGGCCGAGCTGGTCGCCGGCCTTGACCTGCTGCCCCTCCTGGACGGTGACCTCGGAGGAGTGACCGTAGATCGCCTCGCTGCCGTCCGGGTGCTGGACGATCACGGCGTAGCCGTAGCCGCCGAACCAGCCGGCCTTGGTGACCGTGCCGTCGTGGATCGCGATGTACGGGGTGCCCTCCGGGGCGACCAGGTCGATGCCGGTGTGCAGCTTGCCCCAGCGCACGCCGTAGGGCGTGTTGAATTCGTAGCCGTGCAGGGGGAGCAGCCAGACATCCTGCTCGGTGGCGGCCTTGCTGTCCGTGCGGCTGTCCCGGGAGGCGCGGTCGGCGCTGTCGGCGCGGGCCGACGCGTCCTGGCTGGTGACCGAGGCCTGCTTGAGCTGGTCGAGGACCGACGGGCTGACGCTCTTGGCGTCGGGGAGGGCGTTCGCGCCGAGAGCGACGATGCCGGCACCCACGAAGGCGGTGGTGACGACCGCGGCGTAGCGGCTGCGGGGAGGGGTGGGTACGCGGCGGCGACCGCGATATCTATCGGGCTCAGACGACAGGCGCTGGCGCACGCACACCCTCCGTTGTCGGGGATCCGATGCGACCGCCAACCGTTCGGCGCAGCTCCGTCGAGCGTCCGGCGACCGCGTCGTCACCCGTCCGTAGACCTGATGACAACCGTGGACACGGTAGCCAACAGCCACTCGTGTCACAAGCCAAAGCGCCGAAATGGCGTTTCGTTATGTCCGTTTACATGCGCTCTTGTCATAGCTCATGCCGCCGGTCGGATGGCCCTGCAACTGGCCGTTCGTGGCGCAGAGTGACCGTTCGGCGGAGGTGTCCGGCTTCCAGTGTGCGTGGCCGGACGGTAGAAGCGCCGCCCGGGTACCCGGCCCCCGGCCGGCCGGGTTACCGTTCGTTCAGCTGACAGTTCCGGAGCCGGCGAAAGGTGTGCGCTGATGAGCTCTCGTATTCGGGTAGTCGTCGCGAAGCCTGGCCTGGACGGTCATGACCGGGGCGCGAAGGTTGTCGCGCGAGCCCTGCGCGACGCCGGTATGGAGGTCATCTACACGGGCCTGCACCAGACCCCGGAGCAGATCGTGGAGACCGCGATCCAGGAAGACGCCGACGCGGTCGGCCTCTCCGTGCTGTCCGGCGCGCACATGACCCTGTTCAAGCGGGTGCTGGAGCTGCTCGCTGAGCGCGACGCGGCCGACATCGTGGTCTTCGGAGGCGGCATCATTCCGGACGCCGACATCCCCGAGCTGGAGCGGCTCGGCGTCGCGAAGATCTTCACCCCCGGTGCCACCACCCAGTCCATCGTCGAGTGGGTCCGGGGGAACGTCGCCCAGCCGGTCGGCTGACCAGCGCGCCCGGTTTCCTGAGAGCAGGCAGGGGGAGGGGCCGGACGCACCCCTCACACGCCCGGCCCCTCTATGCACGATGCCCCGCCGCCACCCCTCGACCGACAGGGCATCGGCCGTCTCCCGCCATCGCGCCTGACCAGCGCTCCGACATCAGACTCAACGACGCCCCCACCGGGGGGTTACGCCCGTCCGCCAACATCCCCCGGACGACTGACATCCGGCCTGCGGGGCCCGTGGCGCGTGCGCCGGGAGGGCGGGTGGGGCGCGCGCCGGGAACGGCCGGCAGTTCGCCGGGACGGTACGGCCGGGGCAAGGGCCGTATCGTGTGCCTGCCCACACCGCGTTCCCGCGGTCGACGACTTTCAGCCGGGAGCCCGCCGTGACCCAGCCCTCCCCGCAGCCGGATCCCACCGGCGGATGGACGCCGCCGTCGGGCCAGCCGGACGCCGCCGCAGCCCCCGGCTGGGGCCAGGCCCCTCCGCAACCGCCCGCCGGCTGGCCCCCGCCCCAGCAGCCGGGCCAGGGTTGGCCCGCGCCGCCGCAGCAGGCGTATCCGGCGGGGCCGGCGTACCCCGGCGGGTTCGGCCCGGCGCCGCTGCCGCCACCGTGGCAGTCGCCCCCGACGGCCAAGCGGATTCCGGCGGACCTGCCGTTCGTGGTCCGGCCGAACCTGCGCAAGCGGGCGCTGCTCTTCGGCGGCCTGTTCCTGTTCATCGGCCTGGTGATGGCCTGCCCGCTGGGCCTAGCCGCGTCGTCCGCGGGCGACGCCGGGCTGCTGTTCGTCGTCGTCCCGATGGTCATGCTGTTCGTCGCGGTGCCGGTGGGCCTCCAGCTCTGGCTCATCTCCTCCGGCGGCCCGGTGCTCGCGGTCGGGCCGGACGGGCTCTGGATCAAGACCCGGCCGACCCGGGGGCAGGCGATCTGGCTCCCCTGGACGGCAATCGACCGGATTTACCTGCGACGCTGGTCGCTGGAGAAGATGCTCTGCGTCAAGCCGCGCGACCCACGCGTCGGCACCGGCCTGGGCGCCTTCACCGCGCTGGACTCGGGGCTGCAGCAGGCGTTCTTCGGCACCGGCTTCACCGCCACCGTCAATTTCGCCGACCGCTCAGAGGAGGAGATCATGCGGGCGGTCGTCGGGTATGCGGCCGGCCGCTGCCGGGTGGGCTGACCCGACGCGCCGGGTGGCTGTGCATTACCACACACGCCGCACCCGCTTGATTGCCGCCGGTGGCCGCCTCGTTAGGCTGCGGCAAATGGCCTGTCTCATCTGATGACAGGCGTCAAACTGATTTTCCAACGCTGGTGGCGGCGCGACGGCGCGCCGCGGAGACGGGACGGGACGCGCAAACGTGGACCTGTACGAGTACCAGGGGCGGGACCTGTTCGAGCGGCACGGGTTGCCCGTGCTCGCCGGCGGCGTCGCCACTACCCCGGAGGAGGCCCGCGCGATCGCCGAACGCCTCGGCGGCCGAGTGGTCGTCAAGGCGCAGGTGAAGGTCGGCGGCCGTGGCAAGGCGGGCGGCGTGAAGCTGGCCGAGGGCGCGGAGGAGACGGTGGCCCGGGCCACCGACATCCTCGGCATGGACATCAAGGGCCACACGGTTCACAAGGTCATGATCACCGTGACCGCGGACGTGGCCGAGGAGTACTACTTCTCGTACCTGCTCGACCGGGCGAACCGCACCTTCCTCTGCATCGCCAGCGTCGCCGGCGGCATGGACATCGAGCAGGTCGCCGCCGAGACCCCGGAGAAGGTCGTCAAGGCCCCGATCGACGCCAACATCGGCGTGGACGAGGCGAAGGCGCGCGAGATCGTGACCGCTGCCGCCTTCCCGGCCGAGGTGGCCGACCAGGTCGTCGACGTCGCGGTGAAGCTGTGGCAGGCGTTCCTCGCCGAGGACGCCACGCTGGTCGAGGTGAACCCGCTGGCCAAGACCAAGGACGGCAAGCTGCTGCTGCTGGACGCGAAGGTCAGCCTCGACGAGAACGCCGGGTTCCGGCACCCGGACCACGAGGCCCTGGTCGACCAGGCCGCGGTCGACCCGCTGGAGCAGGCCGCCAAGGAGAAGGACCTCAACTACGTCAAGCTCGACGGCGAGGTCGGCATCATCGGCAACGGCGCGGGCCTGGTCATGTCCACCCTCGACGTGGTGGCGTACGCGGGCGAGCGGCACGGCGGCGTCAAGCCGGCCAACTTCCTCGACATCGGCGGTGGCGCGAGCGCCGCGGTGATGGCGAACGGCCTGGAGATCGTCCTCTCCGACCCCTCGGTCAAGAGCGTCTTCGTCAACGTTTTCGGCGGCATCACCGCCTGTGACGCTGTCGCCAACGGCATCGTGCAGGCGCTCGCCCTGCTCGGGCAGCGCGGCGAGCAGGTCACCAAGCCGCTCGTCGTCCGTCTCGACGGCAACAACGCCGAGGCCGGTCGGGCGATCCTCGACGGCGCGAACAACCCGTTGATCGAGCGGGTCGACACCATGGACGGCGCGGCCGAGCGGGCCGCTGAGCTGGCAGCTGCGGGGGTCTGACAATGGCTATCTGGCTGACCAAGGACTCCAAGGTCATCGTGCAGGGGATGACCGGTTCCGAGGGTTCCAAGCACACCCGGCGGATGCTGGCCGCCGGCACCAACGTGGTCGGCGGCGTCAACCCGCGTAAGGCGGGCCAGACGGTCGACTTCGACGGCACCGAGCTGCCGGTCTTCGCGACCGTCGCCGACGCCATGAAGGAGACCGGGGCCGACGTCACGGTCATCTTCGTGCCGCCGCAGTTCACCAAGGCCGCGGCCGTCGAGGCGATCGACGCCGGCATCGACCTGGCCGTGGTGATCACCGAGGGCGTGCCGGTGCACGACACCGCCGCGCTCTGGGCGTACAACGTGGCGAAGGGCGAGCGGACCCGGATCATCGGCCCGAACTGCCCGGGTATCGCCTCGCCGGGCGCCTCCAACGCCGGCATCATCCCGGCCGACATCACCGGCAGCGGCCGGATCGGCCTGGTCAGCAAGAGCGGCACGCTGACCTACCAGATGATGTACGAGCTGCGCGACATCGGCTTCTCGACCTGCGTGGGCATCGGCGGTGACCCGATCATCGGCACCACCCACATCGATGCCCTGGCCGCGTTCGAGGCGGACCCGGAGACCGACGCCATCGTGATGATCGGCGAGATCGGCGGCGACGCCGAGGAGCGGGCGGCCGAGTTCATCAAGGCCAACGTCACCAAGCCGGTCGTCGGCTACATCGCCGGCTTCACCGCCCCGCCCGGCAAGACCATGGGTCACGCCGGCGCGATCATCTCCGGCTCGGCGGGCACCGCCGACGCGAAGAAGGCGGCGCTGGAGGCGGTCGGCGTCAAGGTCGGCAAGACCCCGACCGAGACCGCCAAGCTGATGCGGGAGATCATGTCCGGCCGCTGAGCGGTCGTGTGTGTGGTGCCGAGGGGGTCGACCGGATCCGGTCGACCCCCTCGTTGTCTCAGCGGTACCAGTACGGGTACCAGTAGGTGCCCCGGGCCCGGGCGATCGCGCTGCCGATGAGGTTGATGACGCCGAACGCGATGGCCAGCCAGCCGGCCAACTGGGATCGCTGGAAGCGCCGCGCGTCCCGGATCGACAGGTAGCCGAAGACGATGCCGAGGACGCCGCAGCAGAACAGGCCGAGGATGATCCCCACGATGCCCCAGAAGACGGTCCGGTCCCGGCCGGCGGGCGGTGGCGGCGGATACGGAGCGTTCACGGCTTCCTCCGAGCGGTCGCTGCCGCGACAAGACGGTCGCGCCTCCTCGGCCGAGGCTAGACCGTTACGGGGCCGCCGGCCGCGTGATCACGCAACTCGCCGCGGCGCGAGGCGGTATCGGACTGCCGCCGTTCGCGCGGCATGCCAGAGTAGAGCCGATGCCACCCGTCACCCCTGACCAGCCCCGCCTGCCCGCCGCCGATGTCGTCGACGGCCGGCCGATCGGCCGTGCCGGTCCCCGGGTGCCCGCGCCCCGGTCGGGGGAGGCGCCCCGCAGCCGGGCCCCGCTGCCCGTCGCCGCCGGGGTGGCGGCCACCTGGGCCGCCGTGACGTCCTGGCTACCGGTGACCCTGGTGCTCGGCCTGGCGCAGCTCAGCGCGGATGCCGGCTCGCTTTCCGGCGCGCTGCGTGCCGGCCTCGCCGGCTGGCTGCTCGGCCACGGGGTGCCGCTGCAGACCGCCGCCGGGCCGCTCGGCCTGGCGCCGCTCGCCCTGACCGCGCTCGCCGTCTGGCGGCTCACCCGCGCCGGTGTGCACGCCACCCGGGCCATCGGCGCCCGCGGTGGTCGCTCGCCCCGGCAGGCGCTCACCGTCGCGATCGCCGTCGGCATCGGGTACGCGCTGCTCGGCGCACTCGCCGCAGTCGCGGTCAGCGCCGGCGGGCCGCGGGTGTCCCCGGTCCGGGCCGGGCTGACCTTCGCGCTGCTGGGCACCCTCGCCGCGCTGGTCGGGGCGGCGCGTACCACCGGTGTGTCGGTGCTGCTGGCCCGGCGCTCCCCGCCGCCGTTGCGGGACGGGCTGCGGACCGGGCTGGTCGCCGGGCTGCTGCTGCTCGGCGCGGGCGCCGGGGCGGCCGGGCTCGCCGTGGCGACCGGGGGCGGCGACGCGGCCGACATGATCGGGGCGTACCGGACCGGGGTGGCCGGCCAGGCGGGCATCACCCTGGTCAGCCTCGCCTACGCCCCGAACGCCACCATCTGGTCGGCCAGTTACCTGCTCGGGCCCGGGTTCGCCGTTGGCACCGACACAGCCGTACGCACCAGCGAGGTGTCCGTCGGCGCGCTGCCGGCCGTACCGCTGCTGGCCGGACTGCCGCGTGGGCCGATGGACGGGCTCGGCGCGGGACTGCTCGCGGTGCCGGTGCTGGCCGGGATGACCGCCGGCTGGCTGCTGGCCCGGCGGCTGGCCCGGGTCGCGGCCGAGGACCGGGCGAGGGCCGGCTGGCCGGCGCTGCTTGTCCCGGCGCTGCTCGCCGGCCCGGTTGCCGGGGCGGTGCTCGGCGTGGCCGCCGCGATCTCCGGTGGGCCGCTCGGTGGTGGCCGGCTGGCCGAGATCGGCCCGGTGTGGTGGCAGGTGGCCGGGGTGGCCGCGGCGGTCGTCGCCGTCGGCGCGCTGCTCGGGGCCGCCGCCACCAGGATCCTCACCCGTGAGGCCGGCGGCGGCCGGGGGCGGATGCGGGCGGAAACGGCGAGGGGCGCCCCGGATGCTTCGGGGCGCCCCTGAGCTGCCGATGGATCAGGGGGAGGTCGGCAGGGCGACGTTGGCCACCATCCCCAGGATGAACAGCACGATGCCCAGCCCGGCCCCGATGCTGCCGCAGATCAGGCCGGCCTTCGCCTGGCCGTCGTTGTTGGCCAGCCCCTGCGCGGCCTTCTGCCGGCCCAGGTAGCCGGTGACCGCTCCGGCGATGCCGATCGGGATGCCGATGTACAGGCAGCAGATCAGCGGGATCGACGCGATACCGAGGATCATCGACACCAGGCCCAGCGTGTTCTGCTGGCCCTGCGGCTGCGGGTAGCCGGCGTTCGGGTACGTCGGCGCGCCGTACGCCGGCTGCTGCTGCGCGTACGGGTCCTGGTAGGGCTGCTGCCCGTACGGCTGGCCGGCGGTGGGCTGCTGCCCGTACTGCGGTGCCGCGGGCGGCTGGGCGTACGGGTCCTGGGGCTGCTGCGGGGCGGTCGGGTCCTGCGGCGGCTGCTGGCCGTACGGGTCCTGACCGGGGTAACCGGGCTGCATTGCGGGGTGCTCCTTGGACTGGAGGTCGGTTGTCAGTGGTTAGTTCGTGGTGCTGGTGAAGAAACTTCCCAGGGCGCCGAAGAGGCAGCACACCACGACGATGCCGATCCAGACGAGGCCGATGATCAGGGCCAGCTTGGACCACTTCTTCGACTCGGCGGCGGCGGCCTGGGCGCCGGCGTAGTCACCCTGCTGGAGCAGCGGGTTGACCTTGGATGCGTTGATGATCGCCGGGATGGCGAGCGGCCAGAACAGGAAGATCGCAACGATTGACATGGTCATGTTGTTGTCGATCTGCGGCTGCTGCTGGGGGTATCCGGGCTGCATCGGACGTCCTCCTCATTCCAAGCACCGCTGCGGTGCTCACTCGCTTAAGGGGTGCGGGGCCCAGGCGCGCGGCCGGACTCCGAGCGATCGGCAGCGTATCGTGCCGGCGCCACCCCGAGTGATCAGCAGCGAGGCCGCCGCCCGAGCACTGGGACTCCTGAGCTGCCCGATAGGGTGGCCGGGTGACCGAGCCCGCGTCCGTTGCCCGTCTCGTCGTCCTCATCTCCGGCTCCGGCAGCAACCTCCAGGCACTTTTGGACGCCAGCGCCGACCCCGGCTACGGCGCGCGGGTGGTGGCCGTGGGCGCCGACCGCGATGGGATCGCCGGTCTGGACCGGGCCGCCGCGGCCGGGGTGCCGACCTTCGTCGAGCGGGTGAAGGACCATCCGACCCGCGCGGACTGGGACGTCGCACTCACCGCCCGGGTCGCCGCGTACCAGCCTGACCTGGTGCTCAGCGCCGGGTTCCTGAAGCTGGTCGGCCCGCACTTCCTGGCCGCGTTCGGTGACCGCTACCTGAACACCCACAACACTCTGCTGCCGGCCTTTCCCGGCATCCACGGGCCCCGCGACGCTCTCGCCTACGGCGTGAAGGTCACCGGCGCCACCCTGTTCTTCGTCGACGCCGGAATGGACACCGGCCCGATCGTCGCCCAGGTCGCCGTGCCGGTGCTCGACGATGACGACGAGGAGACGCTCACCGAGCGCATCAAGGAGGCCGAGCGGCGCCAGCTCGTCGACCAGGTCGGTCGGCTGGTCCGTGAGGGTTGGACGATCACCGGCAGAAAGGTCACCGTTCCGTGAGCACCACAGAGGACACCCGCCGCTCGATCCGGCGGGCGCTGGTCAGCGTCTACGACAAGACCGGTCTGGTCGAGCTGGCCCGGGCCCTGCACCAGGCCGGGGTGGAGATCGTGTCGACCGGCAGCACCGCGTCGACGATTTCCGGCGCGGGCGTGCCGGTGACGCCGGTCGAGCAGGTGACCGGCTTCCCGGAGATCCTCGACGGCCGGGTGAAGACCCTGCATCCGAAGATCCACGGCGGGCTTCTCGCCGACCTGCGCAAGAACGCGCACGCCGATCAGCTCGCCGAGCACGGCATCGCCGGCATCGACCTGCTGGTCTCCAACCTCTACCCGTTCCAGGCCACGGTCGCCTCCGGCGCGAGCCAGGACGAGTGCGTCGAGCAGATTGACATCGGCGGGCCGGCGATGGTCCGGGCCGCGGCCAAGAACCACGCCTCGGTCGCCGTGGTGACCGACCCGGCGGCGTACCCGGCGCTGCTGGCCGCGCTCGCCGAGGGCGGTTTCACCCTGGCCCAGCGCCGGGCGCTCGCCGCCCGGGCGTTCGCCGACATCGCTGAGTACGACGTGGCCGTCGCCGAGTGGTTCGCGGCCACCCTGGCCCCGGCGGCCGACGGGTGGCCGGAGTTCGCCGGGCTGGCGCTGCGGCGGCAGGCGGTGCTGCGCTACGGCGAGAACCCGCACCAGGCGGCCGCCCTCTACGCCGACCCGGCCAGCCCGGCCGGTCTGGCCCAGGCCGAGCAGCTGCACGGCAAGGAGATGTCCTACAACAACTACGTCGACGCGGACGCCGCGTGGCGGGCCGCGAACGACTTCCCGGAGCAGCCGGCGGTGGCGATCATCAAGCACGCCAACCCGTGCGGCATCGCGGTCGGGACGGACGTGGCCGAGGCGCACCGCCGGGCGCACGCCTGCGACCCGGTCTCCGCGTACGGCGGGGTGATCGCGGTGAACCGGCCGGTCTCGGTCGAGCTGGCCCGGCAGGTCGCGGAGATCTTCACCGAGGTGCTGGTGGCCCCGGGCTACGAGCCCGGCGCCGTCGAGATCCTCCAGGCCAAGAAGAACATCCGGCTGCTGCACGCCCCGGAGTTCAATCCGCTGTCGGCCGAGTTGCGGCAGGTCACCGGCGGCATGCTGGTGCAGTTGCGGGACCGGATCGACGCCGAGGGCGACGACCCGGCGCACTGGCGGCTGGCCACCGGGGAGGCGGCCGACGAGGCGACCCTCCGTGACCTCGTGTTCGCCTGGCGCGCGGTCCGCGCGGTGAAGAGCAACGCGATCCTGCTGGCTCAGGAGGGTGCCACCGTCGGTGTCGGGATGGGCCAGGTGAACCGGGTCGACTCGGCGCGGCTCGCGGTCAGCCGGGCCGGCACCGACCGGGCCCGCGGGTCGGTCTGCGCCTCGGACGCGTTCTTCCCGTTCGCCGACGGCCCGAAGATCCTCATCGAGGCCGGGGTGCGGGCGATCGTCCAGCCGGGCGGGTCGATCCGCGACGACGAGACCATCGCGGCCTGCAAGGAGGCCGGCGTGACGATGTACCTCACCGGCACCCGGCACTTCTTCCACTGAGCTCGGTCGCACGCCGGGCGCGGCCGACCGGCCGACGCCCGGCGGCTGACCAGCCACAGGTACGACACGCTGCCGTTGCCCGCCCGCAAATGTTGTTGCTACCGTGGCCCCGGCAGCAAGCGATCGATCCTCCCCATTGTCTCCCCGAGCGGTTCTCCTCCTACCGACAGGTGCACTCCATGCGCGTGCTCGACCGGTTGGCCGCCGTCGTCGTCGCGTTGGCGTTCGTCCTGGTCGGCCTGGGTGCGCCCGCCCGAGGGGAGGCTCCCGAGCCCGGCGCGGTGGTCACCGCCGCGCACCGGTCGATCGTCAACGCTCCGGTCGCCACGCCGGACCGTCCCGCCCCTCCCCCCGGCGACCCCCGAGCCGTCGTGGCCCGCCCCGACGCTCCGTCGGACGCGCGGACTGATTTCTCCGGCGGAGACCGTGGTGACCACCGCGCCGGCGTAGTTCTCACCGATGGACCGGACGATCTCCTCCCGGCCGCGCCCGGGTGCCTCGACGGCCCGCCCGACCGGGTGGTCGCCGCGACCCGCTACCGCCCGCCGGCCGTAGCGCTGTCGCCGCGCGGCGCCCGGCCCACCCGGGCCCCGCCGTCCGCCGCCTGACTCTCCCCGTCCACCCGGCTGGCCGCCGCGCTCGGTGGCGTCGTAGCCGCAACGCGGGGGCCCCGCCCCCTCTTCCTCCGGGGGCGGGGCCTGCCTCGTTTCCACCCCGTCGGTCGGCCGTCGTGCGATCGCCGGATCGGCGTCGGCCGGGAGCGGGGTGCCTCACCGTCCCCTGTCGAGCTGACATCACGAACGAATCGCAACGAGAGCGGCAGGGACCGGGAACCGGGTGCCCGGGGTGGCGCGTCCGAGGGGCTGGAGTCAGCGGCACCGGTCCCGACCCGAACGGCGAACGGAGGCAGGACGATGAGGACGATGGCGGCTGCGGTGGCCGTGAGCGGGTTGCTGCTGGTGGCAGGGTGTGCACCGACCCGGGCGGAACGTACCGCCGCGCCGGCCGGGCCCGCCGCCGTGCCTGAGCCGGAGCCGGTCGACGTGCGGTGCGGGCCGGACGGCGTGACGGTCTCCGGGACGACGGTCCGCGCGGGCCGGGCCGGCGTCCCGGTCCGCGTCGGCGGCACCGCCCCGGCGGGCACCTACCTGAACATCGGCTGGACCCACGGCGGCGAGGGAAACCCGGTACCCGCGTCACCGACGGTCTGGACGCTGGCCGTGCCGCCCGGGCAGCTGCGGCTGAGCTGCTCGAACGTGGAGAAGCGAGAAGCGGTGGTGACGGTCGTCGACCCGTCCAGCTTCTGGCGTCCGGGCACGACCGCCGACCATTCCTGCCCGCCCGGCGGGATCCCGTCCTGGAAAGTCGGTCCCGGGCGGGGCACGAGTGCGAACGCCGCCCTGGCGGACCTGACCCGCCAGCTGTCGGAGTACCAGGGCCAGCCGACGAGCTGGCGAAAGTTGCCGGTCGGCTACCTCGACGCTCCGGTCTCGACGTGGCTGCTGGCGGTCCAGGGCGAGCCCCGGATCACCGCACTGGTCCGGCGTACCGGATCGGAATTCAAGGCCGACCCCGACGCGCTGTGCGGGCCGCTGCTGCGTTGACCGGGACGAACCGGAGCGGCCGCCCCCGGACGGGGACGACCGCTCCGGTGTCAGCTCAGGCGGCGGGGCGTACCTCGGCGAAGTGGCAGGCCGAGGGGTGCGGGTCCGCCGCGCGGAGCACCGCGTACGGCTCCTTGGTGGCGCAGAGGTCCTGCGCCTTCCAACACCGGGTGCGGAACCGGCAGCCCGACGGCGGGTCGGCCGGGCTCGGCACGTCGCCGGTGAGCCGGATGATCCGCCCGTCGTCGCGGGCGTCGGGGTCGGGCACCGGCACCGCCGAGAGCAGCGCCTGGGTGTACGGGTGGGTGGCCCGCTCGTAGATCTCCTGCTCGGTGCCCATCTCCACGATCTTGCCGAGGTACATCACCGCGACCCGGTCGGAGATGTGCCGGACCACCGACAGGTCGTGCGCGATGAAGATGTACGACAGCCCGAACTCGTCCTGAAGCTGCTCCAGCAGGTTGATCACCTGGGCCTGGATGGAGACGTCCAGGGCCGACACCGGCTCGTCGCAGACGATGATCTCGGGCCGCAGGGCGAGCGCCCGGGCGATGCCGATGCGCTGGCGCTGGCCGCCGGAGAACTGGTGCGGGTAGCGGTTGACGTGCTCGGGGTTGAGCCCGACGACGTCCAGCAGCTCCTGCACCCGCAGCCGCTTGCTGCCCTTCGGCGCCGCCTCCGGGTGGATGTCGAACGGCTCGCCGATGATGTCGCCGACCGTCATCCGCGGGTTCAGCGAGGTGTACGGATCCTGCATCACCATCTGCATGTTGCGGCGCAGCCGGCGCAGCTCCGCCCCGGAGGACTTGAACAGGTCCTTCCCCTCCAGGGAGGCCCGGCCGGCGGTCGGCTTCTCCAGCCGCATCAGCAGCCGGGCCAGGGTGGACTTGCCGCAGCCGGACTCGCCGACCACGCCGAGCGTCTCGCCGCGGCGCAGCTCGAAGCTGACCCCGTCGACCGCCTTGACCGCGCCGATCTGCTTCTTGAACAGCACGCCCTGGCTGATCGGGAAGTGCTTGACCAGGTTGTCGACGGTGAGGAGGGTCTCGCCGCGGACCTTCGTCGGGCTAGCGGGCGCTGTCATCACGAACCTCCTGGGCGAAGTGGCACGCGCTGGTCCGGCCCCCACCCAGGGTCAGGTCGCGTGGCACCTCGTCCACGCAGACCTGCTGGGCGTACGGGCACCGGGGGTGGAACGGGCAGCCGGAGGGGATGCGCATCAGGTTCGGCGGCAACCCCTTGATCGTCGACAGCGCCTGGCCGCGCACGTCCAGCCGCGGGATCGAGGCCAGCAGTCCCTTGGTGTACGGGTGGGCCGGCGTCCGGTACAGCGAGCGCACGTCGGCGTGCTCGACGATCCGGCCGGCGTACATGACGGCGATCCGGTCCGCGACCCCGGCGACCACGCCGAGGTCGTGGGTGATCAGGATCATCGCCATGTCGAGGTCGCGGCGCAGGTCGGCCAGCAGGTCCATGATCTGGGCCTGCACGGTGACGTCCAGCGCGGTGGTCGGCTCGTCGGCGATGAGCACCCTCGGGTTCAGGGCGAGCGCCATCGCGATCATGACGCGCTGCCGCATGCCCCCGGAGAACTGGTGCGGGTAGTCGCCGAGCCGCTTCGCCGCGGCCGGGATCTTGACCAGGTCCATCAGCTCGACGGCGCGGCGGCGGGCGTCGGCGCGGGACATCCCCTCGCGCTGGCGCAGCGTCTCGCCGATCTGCCAGCCGACCGGGAAGACCGGGTTCAGCGCGGAGAGGGCGTCCTGGAAGATCATCGCGATCTCCTTGCCCCGCACCTGCCGGCGCTCCTCCTCGGACCGGGTCAGCAGGTCCCGGCCCTGATAGAGGATCTGGCCGGAGCGGATGTGCGCCGGCGGGGTGTCGAGGATGCCCATGATCGCCTGGGCGGTCACCGACTTGCCGGAGCCGGACTCGCCGAGCACGGCCAGGGTCTCGCCCGGGTCGAGGTGGTAGGACACCCCGTTGATCACCTTGGCCACGCCCTCGTTGGTGCGGAACTCGATGTGCAGGTCCCGTACCTCGAGCAGGTGGCCACCGGGCGGGGCGGGGGTGGCCGGCACCGGCCGGACGGCGGATTGAGTCATGGCGGTCACCGCAGCTTCGGGTCGAAGGCGTCGCGGATCGCGTCGCCGAGCATGATGAAGGCGAGCACGGTCAGCGCGAGGAAGGCGGAAGGCACGGCCAGCGGGGTCGCCGACTCGCGCATGTGCACCCGGCCGGCGTCGATGTCGATGCCCCAGGAGATGGTCGGGGCCTTGAGGCCGATGCCGAGGAAGCTCAGCGTCGCCTCGGCGGCGATGAACGAGCCGAGCGCGATGGTGAGCACCACGATCGCCGGTGCGAGGGCGTTCGGCAGGATGTGCCGGAACATGATTCGACCATTGCCGGCCCCGAGCATCCGGGCCGCGGCGACGTAGTCCTGCTCCTTGGCGGTCATCACCGAGGAGCGGACCACCCGGGCCGCGGTCGTCCAGCCCAGCGCCGCCAGCACGAAGATCACTGCAGCGATCCGGATCGTGGAGCTGTCGCTGTGGACCCGCTTGAGCAGCACGATCGCGGCGAGCAGCAGCGGGATGCCGAGCACGATGTCGATCACGCGGGACAGCGCCGCGTCGACCCAGCCGCCGAAGTAGCCGGCGAACATCCCGACGGTCAGCGCGATCAGGCCGGTGAACAGCGCGGAGAGCGCGCCGACCAGCAGCGAGGCCCGGGCCCCGTAGACCGCCCGGGAGTACGTGTCGCAGCCCTGGAAGTCGTACCCGAAGAGAGCCCCGCCGGACGGCCCGGCGTGCTGCCGGGAGAGCACACAGTCGCGCGGGTCGTTGGCGGTGAACAGCGACGGGAACGCGGCCATCGAGGCGACCAGCACGACCAGGGTCAGGCTGATCCAGAAGATCGGGTTGCGGCGCAGGTCGCGCCAGGCGTCGCCGGCCAGGCTGCGCGGCTTCTGCGGCGCGTTCGCCTGCTGGAGTGTGCCGGTGTCACTCATAGCGAATCCTCGGGTCGAGTACGGCGTACAGGACGTCCACCACCAGGTTGGAGACGAGGTAGACCACGACCAGCACGCTGACGATGCCCACCACCAGGGGGCCGTCCTCGGTGCGGATGCCGCGGAAGAGGTTGAAACCGACACCGGGGATGTTGAACACACCCTCGGTGATGATCGCGCCGCTCATCAGGTTGCCCAGCTCGACGCCGAGGAAGGTGACCACCGGGATGAGCGAGTTGCGCAGCACGTGCACGCTGACGATCCGGCGCTTGAGCAGCCCCTTCGACCGGGCGGTGCGGACGTAGTCGGCGCGCAGGTTCTCCGCCACCGAGGTACGGGTCAGCCGCAGCGCGGTGGCCAGCGAGAGCGAGCCGAGCACGAGGCCGGGCAGCAGGAGCGCGTACATGCTCGGCTCGGCGCCGGCGGTCGGCGGGAAGAGCTGCCACTTGACGCCGAGCAGGTACTGGGCCAGCGGGGCGAGCACGATGGTCGGAATGCCGAGCACCAGCAGGGTGAGCACCAGCGTCGAGTTGTCGAAGATGCTGGCCCGGCGGATGCCGGCGATCACGCCCGCGGTGACGCCGAAGACCACCGCGACGGCCATCGCGATCAGCGCCAGCTTCATGGTGACCGGCCAGGCGGTGGCGAGGATGTCGCTGATCTGCCGTCCGGTCAGCGACTGCCCGAGGTCGCCGTGGAGCAGGTTCTTGAGGTAGTCGAAGTAGCGGTAGAAGAAGCCGCCGACGCCGGTGGCGTCGAGGTGGTACTTCTCGGTCAGATATGCCCGCTGGGCCGCGGTGACGGGTCGTTCCCCCGCGAGCGCCTGGATGGGGTCGCCCTGGCCGGCGAACATCAGCGCGTAGACGATCAGCGTGGTCCCGAAGAACGCGAGAACCATCTGGAGCAGTCGCCGCAGAATGAAGCGGAACATCCTGAAGTCTCTCTGGGAGGGGCGGAAGGTTCGCCGCTCACGGGTCGGGCCACCGGCGTGGGCGGCCCGACCCGTCGGGCGGGTGTTACTTGACGGCCTCGATCTTCAGCAGGTTGACCCGGTCGAAGAGGTCCACCTCGACGTTCTTGACCTTGGTCGAGTAGCCGAAGTTGTTCTGGCCGAACCGGAGCGGGATCACCGGCATGTCCTTGGCCAGGAGGTCCTCCGCCGCCTGGTACTTCTTGATCGCCTCGTCCTCGGTCGGGGCGCTGGCACCCTCGGCGAGGAGCTTGTCGAACTCCGGGTTGCTGTAGCCGTAGTAGTTCGACGAGCCGTTGGTGCTGTACAGCGGGCCGAGGTAGTTCTCCATGGACGGGTAGTCCATGACCCAGCCCATCCGGAACAGGCCGACCGACTGCTTGTCCTTGAGCTTGGTCAGCAGGTCCGCGAACTTCGGCTCGGCGGTGCCGACGCACTCCACGCCCAGGTTGGCCTTGAGCTGGTTGCAGGTGGCGTCGATCCAGTCCTTGTGGCCACCGTCGCCGTTGTAGGACAGCTCGATCTTCTTCGGGCCGCCCGCGGCCTCGTACATGGCCTTGGCCTTGACCGGGTCGAACTCACCGGCCGCGCCGATGGTGTTGTCCCGGTAGCCGGCGACGACCGGCGAGACGAACGAGCGGGCCGGCTGCTGCGAGCCCTTGAAGATCGACTTGGTGATCTCGTCCCGGTCGATCGCCATCGAGATGGCCTTGCGCACCTCGGGGTTGCTGAACTCCTTCTGGTAGGTCGGGAAGGACAGCACCTGGAGCGAGGAGGCCGGGCTCTGCTGGAACCGGTCGCCGAGGTCGGCGGCGGCGGTCGACAGGTTCTCGGTCGGGATCGACTTGATCACGTCGAGGTTGTCCGACAGGACGTCCGCGTACGCGGCGGTCGGCTGCTGGTAGATCCGGAACTCGACGCCGTGCACCTTCGGCTGCTCGCCGGGGAAGGCGTCGTACTTCTCGACCTCGACCTTGGCGTCGTGCTGCCAGGTGCCCTTCATCTTGAACGGGCCCTGGCCGATCGGCGCCTGCTCGTAGCCCTCGGCGAGCACGCCCGGAGCGGAGAAGGCGGCCTTGGGCAGCGGGTAGAAGGCCGTGTAGCCGAGCATGCTCTTGAAGTCGATGTACGGCTGGGAGAGCGTCACGGAGAAGGTCAGGTCGTCGATCTTCTTCAGGCCGCTGAGCGTGTTGGCCTTCGGCTTGTCGCCCTGCATGTCGTCGTAGCCGGCGATCTTCTCGAAGAAGTAGCTGGAATCCTGGCCGTTGGGGGCGTACGCGCCGTAGTTCCAGGCGTCGATGTAGTTGTCGGCCGTGACCGGCTCCCCGTTGTGGAAGGTGTAGCCGGGCTTCAGCTTGATCGTCCAGACCTTGTTGTCCGGCGAGGTCACCGATTCGGCCGCCACCTCGTACGGCAGGTTCGCCTCGTCGTAGCCGATCAGCGGGCTGAACAGCGCGGCCAGCACCTGGGAGCCGCTCGTCTCGGTGACATTGGTCGGCACCAGGTGCTGCGGCTCGGCGATCTCGATCCGCACGGCCGCGTTGGGGTCGCTCTTGCCGCCGCTGCCGCCGCCCGTGCCGCAGGCCACCAGGCCCAGGGTCACCGCGAGCGGGAGAGCGGTCCAGGCGGCGAGCCTACGAACACGCATTGAGTCTCCTCATCTCCTCACGCTGCGCAGTCAGGCCCGGCGTTGGGTAACGCTGCGCAACGATCGGCAACGGTAGGTCGTCGCGGGCCGTCTCGGCAACGAGAGTGTTGCGATGTGATAACGGAGCGCACCCCCCGGTCTTGGCGACGCGGCAGGTCTCTGCTATAGGGGTTGGGAAAGAAGAGCTGGTCAATGCCGCTTTTGGGGGCCGCATGTCGCGCCGGGGGCGCACTCTCGATGCCTTCACGGCCTTGCCCGCCGGCTGTCGGCTCCGCCCCGGTTCACTATCCGGTGTCCGTCTCACGGTGTGGCGCGATGCACATTTCGTAACGGTCAGTGACGAACGCCACGTAACGGAGGGTCACGGTTGCCCGTCGGCGGTCGGGCGGCCGTGCGCCGTGAGACGATCCATGCGTGACGGCGATGATCCTGGACGGCAAGGCCACGGCGGCGGAAATCAAGGACGAGCTGCGGACGCGGGTCAAGGCGCTGGCGGAGCGCGGGACCATCCCGGGGCTCGGCACGGTCCTGGTCGGCGCCGACCCGGGCTCGCAGGCGTACGTCAACGGCAAGCACCGCGACTGCGCCGAGGTGGGCATCGCCTCGATCCGCCGCGAGCTGCCCGCCGACGCCACGCAGGAGCAGCTGGACGCCGTCCTCGCCGAGCTGAACGCCGACCCGGCGTGCCACGGCTACATCGTCCAGCTGCCGTTGCCGGCCCACCTGGACACCCAGCGGGCGCTGGAGATGATCGACCCGGCCAAGGACGCCGACGGGCTGCACCCGGTCAACCTGGGCCGGCTGGTGCTCGGCTACGACGGCCCGCTGCCCTGCACCCCGCGTGGCATTGTCGAGCTGCTCCGCCGGCACGACGTCGCGCTGCGCGGCGCCAAGGTGGCGCTGATCGGTCGGGGCAACACCGTCGGTCGCCCGCTCGGCCTGCTACTCACCCGGCGCAGCGAGAACGCGACCGTGACCCTGTGCCACACCGGCACGCTGGACCTCGCCGAGCAGACCCGCGCCGCCGACATCGTCATCGTCGCGGCCGGGGTGCCGGGCCTGCTCACCGCCGAGATGGTCACGCCCGGCGCGACGGTCGTCGACGTCGGCATCACCCGCGTGATCGGCCCGGACGGCAAGGGCCGCTACACCGGCGATGTCGACCCCGAGGTGGCCGAGGTGGCCGGCAAGCTGGTGCCGATGCCGGGCGGCGTCGGCCCCATGACCCGCGCCATGCTCCTCACCAACGTGGTCGAACGGGCTGAGCGGCAGGGGTGACCCACCCAAGCACGTCATAACCGTCCGCCCCTGGCCCGATCGGTGCCAGGATGGCTGATACGGTCCGGAAAACCGACTGGTATCAGGGAGTGGGACGACCATGGGTAAGAAGGTCACTGTCGTCGGGGCCGGCTTCTACGGCTCCACCACCGCGCAGCGCCTGGCCGAGTACGACGTCTTCGACACCGTCGTGATCACCGACATCGTGGAGGGCAAGCCGGCGGGTCTCGCGCTGGACCTCAACCAGTCCCGCGCCGTCGAGGGCTTCGAGACCAAGGTCGTCGGTGTCACCACCGGCCCGAACGGCGAGGGCTACGAGGGCATCGAAGGTTCGGACGTCGTCGTCATCACCGCCGGCCTGCCCCGCAAGCCGGGGATGAGCCGGATGGACCTGCTGGAGACCAACGCCAAGATCGTTCGCCAGGTCTCCGAGAACGTCGCCAAGTACGCCCCGAACGCCGTCGTCATCGTGGTCTCCAACCCGCTCGACGAGATGACCGCGCTGGCCCAGATCGCCACCCAGTTCCCGAAGAACCGGGTGCTCGGCCAGGCCGGCATGCTGGACACCGCCAGGTTCACCAACTTCGTCGCCGAGGCGCTGAACGTGCCGGTGAAGTCGGTGAAGACCCTGACCCTGGGCTCGCACGGCGACACCATGGTCCCGGTCCCCTCGAAGAGCACCGTCGACGGCAAGCCGCTGCGCGAGGCCATGCCGGCCGAGCAGATCGAGGAACTGGTCGTCAAGACCCGCAACGGTGGCGCCGAGGTCGTCGCGCTGCTGAAGACCGGCTCCGCGTACTACGCCCCGTCGGCCGCCGCCGCGCGGATGGCCAAGGCCGTGGCCGAGGACTCCGGCGAGGTCATGCCGGTCTGCGCCTGGGTCGACGGCGAGTACGGCATCTCCGGGGTCTACCTGGGCGTCGAGGCCGCGATCGGCGCCGAGGGCGTCAAGCGGGTCGTCGAGACCGACCTGGACGCCGACGAGCTGGCCAGCCTCAAGGAGGCCGCCGAGGCCGTCCGCGCCAAGCAGTCCGACGTGGCCAACATGTGATTCGCCCCACCGGAAACGCCCCGCGACCTCAGTCGCGGGGTGTTTCCGCATTCCGGGCCCGGGCGGCGTCGACCAGGACGCCCAAACCGTCCAGGACCCGTCGGAGACCGAACTCGTACGCGTGCTCCGGGTCGTAGGCCGCGCCGTGGGCGGCGCCGGCCGCGCTGCCGACCCGGACCGCGGTCGGATATTTCGACTCGTCGAACACCCGGGCCAGCAGCGGACCGTTCGCCGCCCACCACTGCTCCTCGCTCTGTGCGCTGTCCCGCTGGACGGCCCGCGCCTCGGCCGTCGACCGCGCCGCGGCCCGTACGAAGTCGAGCAGATACGTCAGGGACGCGTCGCGTTCCACGTCGTCCAGGTCGGTGTCGTCGAAGGCGCGCAGCTCGTACTCGTACTTCGCCATCAGGCCCGGCCCCAGCGGCGGCCGCACCGTCGCGACCTCGGCCGCCCACGGGTGCGCGGTGAAGAGGTCACGGTTGTCCCGGGCGACGGCCGTCACCCGGGCACGCCAGGATTTCCGGGAGCGGTCCGGCCGGGGCATGTCGGCGTAGAGCCGGTCCAGCATCAGGTCGAGCAGTTCCGCCTTGCCCGGCACGTACGTGTAGAGGGTCATGGGTGCCACGCGGATCGCCTGGGCGACGCGGCGCATCGTGAGCGCGTCGAGCCCTTCGGCGTCCGCCAGTTCGATGGCGGCGCCGACGATCGCGTCTACCGACCGTCCCTGCCGAGGGCCCCGGCGTGGGCCCTCGGCGGGCTGACGCCACAGCAGTTGCAGGGTGCGGGCCGGGTCGCCGGCCCCGCTTCGGTACGTGGGCACGGTGTCATCCTGTCAGGTCAGAAACTCCGTACGGCGTACGTTGTACAATGTACGGAGTGATTGTCCACGACCCGCGCCACGGAGGCTCCCTTGCAGATCACCGCATCGGCCATCTCGCTCAACGTTGACGACGTGTCGGCCTCGGCCGCGTTCGCGCGGCAGCACTTCGGGTTCCAGGAGGAGATGGCCGCCGACGGCTTCGTCTCGCTGGCTCATGAAGGGGTCGGTTTCAACCTGGTCTTCCTGCGTACCGGCCTGGCGATCCTCCAGCCGGAGAGTCTGCGTCACCAGCGTGCCGGCGGGCTCATCGTGGCCTTCGTGGTTGACGACATCGACGATCAGTACGCCCGGATCCAGGCCGCCGGCGTCCCCGTCACGACGGAGATCCAGACCGAACCCTGGGGGGAGCGCTTCTTCCAGATCACCGACCCGAACGGAGTGATCTACCAGTTCGTGCAGTGGGTGCACGCGGCGACGGCGGTGGACCCGGCCGTGTGAGGCCACGGCATCCGGGAAAGGACGCAATCGGAGGCCGGCTGGGGCGCCCCGACCAGTTTCCAGTACGCTCGTACTGCTTGAGTACGTGTCCCCCGAGAGGAGCGCCGGCCGATGGCGAAGATCAAGGTAAACAACCCGGTCGTGGAACTCGACGGCGACGAGATGACCCGGATTATCTGGAAGCAGATCCGGGAGCAGCTGATCCTGCCGTACCTCGACGTCGACCTGCACTACTACGACCTGTCGATCGAGCACCGCGACGCCACCGACGACCAGGTCACCATCGACGCCGCCAACGCCATCAAGGAGCACGGCGTCGGCGTCAAGTGCGCCACCATCACCCCGGACGAGGCCCGGGTGGAGGAGTTCGGCCTGAAGAAGATGTGGCGGTCGCCGAACGGCACCATCCGCAACATCCTCGGCGGCGTCGTCTTCCGCGAGCCGATCATCATGTCGAACGTGCCGCGGCTCGTGCCGGGCTGGACCAAGCCGATCGTCATCGGCCGGCACGCGCACGGCGACCAGTACAAGGCCACCGACTTCGTCGTCCCCGGCCCGGGCACGGTGACCATCACCTACACCCCGGCCGACGGGGGTGCGCCGATGGAGATGGAGGTCGCCAACTTCCCGGGCGGCGGCATCGCCATGGGCATGTACAACTACGACGAGTCGATCCGGGACTTCGCCCGCGCCTCGTTCCGGTACGGCCTGGACCGCAACTACCCGGTCTACCTGTCGACCAAGAACACCATCCTCAAGGCGTACGACGGCCGGTTCAAGGACATCTTCGCCGAGGTGTTCGAGAACGAGTTCAAGGCAGAGTTCGAGGCCGCCGGCATCACCTACGAGCACCGGCTGATCGACGACATGGTCGCCGCCGCGTTGAAGTGGGAGGGCGGCTACGTCTGGGCCTGCAAGAACTACGACGGTGACGTGCAGTCCGACACCGTCGCGCAGGGCTTCGGCTCGCTCGGCCTGATGACCTCGGTGCTGCTCTCCCCGGATGGCCGCACCGTCGAGGCCGAGGCCGCGCACGGCACCGTCACCCGGCACTACCGGCAGTACCAGAAGGGCGAGAAGACCTCGACCAACCCGATCGCGTCGATCTATGCCTGGACCCGGGGCCTGGCCCACCGGGGCAAGCTGGACGGCACCCCGGCGGTCACCGAGTTCGCCAACACCCTGGAGCGGGTCATCATCGACACCGTCGAGGGTGGCCAGATGACCAAGGACCTCGCGCTGCTCATCTCGCGCGACGCCCCGTGGCTGACCACCGACGAGTTCATGGCCGCGCTCGACGGGAACCTGGCCCGCAGGCTCGCCGCCTGATTCCGGGTACGCGTCACGACGGGGCCCGCCGGCCGACGCCGGCGGGCCCCGTCGTCTCTGCCGGCCGGTGTCCGGCGCCGGCCTCCTGCCGGCCGCGTCACCGCAGGTCACGCCCCTCGTTGAGCAGAGTGGACGGGATCCAGTCCCGCCCAGGAAGGTTGACCGCGGTCGCCTCGCGGCACGAGTGCCGATCAGCCAGCCTTCCCGGCTGTCGCGCACAGCCGGCCGTCCCTTCCCTTGCGGGGGGCCCTGTCCCGGGCCCCCCGCGCCCTGTTGCCCAAGGTGTGTCAACCGGGGACCCCTGCTCTACCGGAGGCGTTAAACGGGTGCCCTCCCTTGCGCAGCAGCTCCGCTGCCCGCTCGGGGGCGATGTCGTTGATGAAGACGCCCATGCCGGATTCGGAGCCGGCCAGGTATTTCAGCTTGTCCCGGTCCCGCCGGATGCTGAACAGCTGCACATGCAGATGCCCCAGTTCGCGGTCGACGCGCACCGGTGCCTGGTGCCAGGCGGCGACGTACGGCATCGGCAGATCGAACAGCCCGTCGAAGCGGCGCAGCAGGTCGAGGTAGAGCGGCCCGAAGGCGTCCCGCTCGGCGTCGTCCAGCGCCGGGATGTCCGGCACCGGCCGGTGCGGGGCAACATGCACCTCGAACGGCCACCGGGCGGCCGCCGGCACGTACGCCGTCCAGTGCTCGTTGCTCGCCACCACCCGATCCCCGGCGGCGCGCTCGGCGGCGAGCACGTCCGCGTACAGGTTGCCGCCGCCGGTGCGCTCGGCGTGCCGGCGGGCGGCGGCGAGCATCGTGCGCGTGCGGGGCGTCACGAACGGGTACGCGTAGATCTGGCCGTGCGGGTGGTGCAGGGTCACCCCGATCTCCACACCCCGGTTCTCGAACGGGAAGACCTGCTCCACTCCGGGCAGTTCGCCGAGGGCGCTGGTCCGGTCGGCGAGCGCGTCCAGCACGGTCCGCACCCGCCGTGGGGAGAGGCTGGCGAACGAGGCGTGGTGGTCGTCGGTGAAGCAGACCACCTCGCACCGGCCCTGCCCCGGGCGTATCGGGGTGAACGGGGTGATCCCGACCGGCTCCTCGGCGACCCGCTGGCTCAGCGACGGGAAGCGGTTCTCGAAGACGGCCACGTCGTAGTCGGGGGCGGGGATCTCGCTGAGCCGGCCGTCCCGGGAGGGGCAGAGCGGGCACTGGTCGGCCGGGGGCAGGAAGGTGCGGGTCTGCCGGTGCACCGCCACCGCCACCCACTCGTCGGTCAGCGGATCGTACCGGAGCTGGGACGCCTGCGGTGGCGGGGGCAGCTCGCGCCGGTCCGGCTGGTCGCGTACCGCGTCGTCCCGCTCGTCGAAATAGATCAACTCGCGGCCGTCGGCCAGCTCGACCCGCGTACGCCTCACCGCGCCGCCTCCTCGGTGCCCAGCACGGTCAGGCGGACTGGAGGCGGGACTCCACCCAGCCGGTCTCGGTCAGGTGTTCGATCACCCGCTGGACCGCCTCCTCGACGGTCAGGTCCGTGGTGTCCACCACCAGGTCGGCGTCGGTCGGCTCCTCGTACGGGTCGTCGATGCCGGTCATCCCGGTGATCAGGCCGGCCCGGGCCCGCGCGTACAGGCCCTTGCGGTCACGCTGCTCGCACACCTCGAGCGGGGTCGCGACGTGTACCAGCAGGAAGCCGGCCCCGGCGGCCTGCGCCATCTCCCGGGCGACGGCCCGGGCCGCCGCGTACGGGGCGATCGGGCAGCAGATGCCGACCCCCCGGTGCCGGGCGATCTCGGCGGCCACCCAACCGATCCGGCGCACGTTGGCGTCCCGGTCGGCCTTGCTGAAGCCCAGCCCGGCGGAGAGCTCCCGGCGCACCACGTCACCGTCGAGCAGCGTGATGCTGCGCTCGCCGCCCTCACGTAGCAGGTCGGCCAGGCCGCGGGCGATGGTCGACTTGCCCGAGCCGGACAGCCCGGTCAGGAAGATCACCAGACCGCGATGCCGGCGCGGCGGACGGGCCCGGGCCAGCTCCTTCGCCACCGCCGGCGGGGTGTGCCACTCGGGCAGCGGGAAGCCCCGGTCGAGCAGGTCGTCGATCTCCTCCTGGCTGAGCGCCAACCGCCGGTTGCGCGGTGGGATGTCCTCCCGCCAGCGCCACTGCCCGTCCCGGTTGTCGTACGCCAGCTCGCGCGGCACCAACACCCGCAGCCCGGCACCGGAGATCATCCCCTCGGTGGAGAGCAGGTGGGTCACCCCGTACGCGCCGGCGACCCGGGCCCGCAGCAGCGCGTCGCTGACCTCGTCACGCCGGCGGGCCAGCGGCACCGCCACCAGGGTGGCCGGGGGCATCCGGTCGCGAGCGGCGAACACGGCGCGGACCAGCGCCTCGGACGGCAGCCCGCCGGTGCCCTCGTCGCCCGCCGGGATCATCACCAGCAGGTGCGCGCCCAGGGTGCGGGCGGCGTGCGCGATCTGCGCGAGCTGCGGCCGGTGCAGCGGCCGGTCGGCGAAGACGCCGAGCACCCGGCCCGGTGGCAGCAGCGCCCGAATCTCCTCGGGGCTGCGTCGTAGCCGCTGGAACGGCCCGTGACCGCCGTCGCCGAGCCGGCGTACCGCGCCGCCGACGCCCACCAGCCCCTCGCGGACCGGCCAGACGTCGGTCACGTCCATCGCGGCCACCGGGGCGCCCTCGCCGTCGGTGAGCACCAGCGCCCGGCGCAGCGGGTCCTCCAGCCGCAGCTCGTCGGCGAGTGACGCCGGCACCTGCAGGGTCACCGGCACCGGCCACGGCGTGTCGTCAGCCAGCCGGCCGCGCCGGCCCAGCGCGACCAGGTCGGCGCGGGTCATGAAGCCGGTCAGCGGCGCGTACGCCCCGGTCAGCAGCAATTGCAGATCGGCCAGTTCACCGGTGTGAGGCGCGTACGCCGGCGCGTCGCGCAGCACGTCCTCGGGCAGCACCCACCCGTTGCTCATCGAACCCCCAACTCACGGCCGGCACACAGTTTCTCAGCCGGCTGCCGATCGGTCGAGAGCGCCAACTCCCCCCTCCGGTGCCCCGGCCGACCCCGGCCGGCGGTCACCGTGCCGCAACCGGTTCCCGGGAGGTGGCCGGGCGGGGGATGAGCCGACGGGCCACCCGGCGGAGCCGGGACCAGAGGGTCCGGTTGGTGTTCAGGTGGGGCTTGGCGCCGTCCGTGGCACACCTTACGGGCAGCGCCAGGCTGACGTCCCTCGTCCAGCCCGCGCTGCTCACCCGCGCCCGCAACCGCCAGGTTCCCCGGGTAAGGCCACCGTTCACCGTGGTGAAGTCCACCCTGGCGGTCGCCCGGTAACGGATTTCCAGATGGTCCCCGACGGGCACCCGCTCAACCTCCACGGTGACCGGCAGGAAGATCTCCTCCTGGGTCTCCTTGCGACGGGCGACGAGGTCCACCTTGCCGTGGGTGGCCGCAACCTCGACGCCCGGCGGCGCATCCACCCCGTCCACGGGGAAGATCGGCAGGTCCCGGCCGTCGGCGCCGAACCGCATCGGCTCGTCGCCGACCATCAGTTGGGCGGAGAAGTTCACGGTCAGCTTGCGGCCGCTCACCTTGCGGCGGTGCACGGTGGCTTGCGCGCGTACGCCCGACTCCCACTCGGCCAACCGGCGCAGGTCCGCGACCCGGCCCTGCTCGGCCAGGTACGCGATGGTCCGGAGCAGTGGGGGCAGACCGGCGGCCACGCCCGGGGCCAGGCGGTCCCGCAGGATCTGCTGGATCTCCGCCGCGACCTGGTCAAGCCACGCCGGCGGAGCCTCGGTCAGCCGACTTCCGCGCAGCCGGTCAATCATCTCGTGGCGCAGCCAGCGCCGGTGCACCCGGTCCCGCAGCGGCCCGGGTGGGATGTGCGCGTCGACGATGTCGAGGGCCTCGCGCAGGCCGGCGTAGTACTCCGCCGGGTCCAGCCGGGTGGCCGTCACGTTACCCGCGTCCGTCCGGCGGAAGTGGTGGTAGCAGGTGTAGTCCGACAGCACGCAGGTCCGCTCGGAGAGCAGATAGGCCCGGATCACCATGCGGTGGTCCTCGAGCCGGCGGGGCATCCCCTCCGGAAACCGCAGCTCGTGCTTGTCGAGGAACGACCGCCGGAACAGCTTGTGACAGGTCATGCTGTCGACCAGCGGCGCGTTCGCCAGGGTGGCGTCGAACCGGTTCTGCCGGAACAGCTCGCGGGGCACGGAACGCCCGTGCCCGGCCATCTTGCCCACCACGATGTCGGCGTCGTTCGTCCGGGCGCAGGCGTACAGGCGCTCCAGCGCCTCGTCCGCGAACCAGTCGTCGTCGTCCGCGAAGAAGACGTACTCGCCCCGGGCCTGTCCGACGCCGACGTTGCGGGGGCGGGATGGCCAGCCCGAGTTCTCCAGGTGCAGCACCCGGAAGTGCGGGTGCCGGGCGGCCAGCTCGTCCAGCAGTTGCGGGGTGTCGTCGGTCGAGCCGTCGTCGGCGAAAATCACCTCGAACTCGCCGGGCGGCAGGGACTGGCGCTCCAAGGATGTGACGAGCTGGTCGAGGTGGGGACCACAGTTGTGGGTGGGCACCACCACACTCACCTTGGGACTGTCCGCGCCGATGGCCATGCTCTCTCCGAAAGGATCGGTCGGCGTCCGCCCCGGGCGGGGCACCGGCTCTCGTGCGGACGCCGGTACGACAGGCGAGATTCTAGCCCCGGCGGACCCCTCAGGAGCGCCCGTCGATCAGAAGCCACGAACCACCCCCCGCCAGTTAACCTGGCCGTCACCTTAGGGGCCGGGCCAGCGGAGATCAGGGAATCGCCGGGGTCACAGCGCACCCCGGGAAGTGCCCCGACTGCCTACGCTGGTCGGTGTGACACTGCTCGCGACCGAGTCGCTGACCAAGACGTACGGAGGTCGGGTCACCGCGTTGGCCGACCTCACGGTGTCGGTCGAGCCGGGGATCATCGGGCTGGTCGGCGCCAACGGCGCCGGCAAGTCCACGCTGATCAAGATCCTGCTGGGCCTGCTCGCCCCGACCAGTGGCCGGGTCCGCGTGCTCGGCCTCGACCCCACCACCGACCCGGCGGCGGTCCGCGCCCGGGTCGGCTACATGCCCGAACACGACGCCCTGCCGCCCGACCTGTCCGCCGCCGAGCTGGTCACCCACCTGGGTCGGATCAGCGGGCTGCCGCGTACGGTCGCTCGGGAGCGGGCGTCCGAGGCGCTGCGCCACGTCGGCCTCCACGAGGAGCGCCACCGGGCCGTCGGCGGCTACTCCACCGGCATGAAGCAGCGGGTGAAACTTGCCCAGGCCCTGGTGCACGACCCCGACCTGCTGCTGCTCGACGAGCCCACCAACGGCCTCGACCCGGCCGGCCGGGACGCCATGCTCGCCCTGATCCACCGGATCGGCACCGAGTTCGGCATCTCCGTGCTGGTCTGCTCGCACCTGCTCGGCGAGGTGGAGCGAATCTGCGACACGCTCGTCGCCATCGACGGCGGGCGGCTGTTGCGCGCCGACCGGGTCGCCGCGATGACCTCCGCCACCGACGTGCTCGCCGTCGAGGTGAGCGAGGGTACGGACGAGCTGGCCGCCCGGCTCGCCGCGCTCGACCTGCCGGTGTCCCGGGAGGGGCGGCTGCTGCTCGTCCCGCTCGCCGACGACGCCACCTACGACCTGATCCTCGGCGCGGTCGCCGAGCTGGACCTGCCGCTGCACCGGCTCGACCAGCGGCGGCACCGGGTGGCCGAACTCTTCGCCACGAGGGAGCCCAGCCATGCCTGAGCCGACCGGCGTCATCCACGACATCGGATACCAGCGTTACACCGGCCCCCGGCTGGGCCGCCGGCACGTCTTCGGCGCGCTCTACCTGCACGGCCTGCGGACCGCGTTCGGCCTGGGCCGGTCCGCCAAGGCGAAGATCTTCCCCTGGCTGGTGCTCGGCATCGTGGTGATCGTCGCCGCCGGGGTGACCGCGGTACGCACCCAGACCGGCCAGGTCGTCATGACGTACGCCCAGTTCGCCGACGCGATGAGCTGGCTGGTCATCTTCTTCGTCGCGGTGGTCGGGCCGGAGCTGGTCTCCCGCGACCTACGCAGCGGGGTGCTGCCGCTCTACTTCTCCCGGCCGTTGCCCCGCGGCGACTACGCGCTGGCCAAGCTCGGCGCGCTGGTGACCGCGCTCTGGCTGCTGCTCGGCGCGCCGCAGCTGGTGATGTTCCTCGGCGCCGCGTTCACCACCGAGGACGGGATGCGCGGGGTCTGGGACGAGCTGCTCGACCTGCTGCCCGGCCTGCTCTACGCGGCCCTGTGGGCGGTGGTCTTCGCCTCGGTCGGGCTGCTCATCGCCTCGCTCACCGGCAAGCGGGCGTTCGCCGCCGGCGGCATCGTGGCCGCGTTCCTGATGACCACGCCGATTGTCGGCACCCTGTCGATCATGCCGTCCCGGGCGGTCAACGAGCTGGCGATGCTCGGCTCGCCGTCCACCCTGGTCCAGGCCGTCGGCATCTACACCCTGGGCGACCGGCTGGCCCCCGGCATGGCCACGAACCGCGTGCTCGGCGACTTCGGCCCGGTCTACCTGGCCGCGGCCGTCCTGCTGGTGGCCGGCTGCGTCGCCCTGCTGTTGCTGCGATACCGGAAGGTGGCCGCCCGATGACCACGATCAGCGCGGAGGCGGCGGCCCCGACCACGCCCGCGTCCACCCTCGACCTCGCCGGGGTCTCCCGCTGGTACGGCAACGTGGTGGCGGTCAACGACGTCACCATGCGGCTCGGGCCCGGGGTGACCGGCCTGCTCGGGCCCAACGGCGCCGGCAAGACCACCCTGCTGCACATGATGGCCGGCTTCCTCAGCCCGTCCCGGGGCGCGGTCACCCTCGACGGGGAGTCGACCTGGCGCAACCCGGGCGTCTACCGGCGGCTCGGCCTGGTCAGCGAGCGGGAGGCGGTGCACAGCTTCCTCTCCGCGCACGAGTTCGTGCTGGCCAGCGCGAAGCTGCACCGGCTGCCCGACCCGGAGGCCGCGGCCCGCCGGGCGATCGACCTGGTCGAGATGGCGGACGCGCAGGACCGGCGGATCGGCACCTACTCCAAGGGCATGCGGCAGCGCACCCGGGTGGCGGCCGCGCTGGTCCACGACCCGCAGGTGCTGCTGCTCGACGAGCCGTTCAACGGGATGGACCCGCGGCAGCGGCTGCACATGATGGACCTGCTGCACCGCCTCGGGGACGCCGGCCGGACCATCCTGTTCAGCTCGCACATCCTGGAGGAGGTCGAGCAGGTCTCCGGCACCGTGCAGGTGATGGTCGCCGGTCGGCTGGCCGCCTCCGGCGACTACCGGACCATCCGCCGGCTGATGACCAACCGGCCGCACGTGTTCGCCGTCCGCTCCACCGACGACCGGGCGCTGGCGGTGGCGCTGATGGCCGAGCCGTCGGTGACCGGGGTGGAGTTGGGGCGCACCGAGCTCACCGTCCGGGCCGGTGACTACGGCGCCTTTACCCGGGCGCTGCCGAAGATCGCGCTGGCCCGGGGCATCCGGGTCCGATCGCTGACGCCCGAGGACGAATCGCTGGAGAGCGTCTTCTCCTATCTGGTGGAGGCCTGAGATGTCGACCGTTACCTGGATCACCGCCCGTGGCCTCTTCGGCCGGCGCCGGTTCCTGCTCCTGCTCCCGCTGCCCGCGCTGCTGCTTACGCTCGCGATCGTCTCCCGCGCCCTGGGTGTGCACCCGAGCCAGTGGGGGCCGCCGGTGCTGGTCGGGCTCGGGTTGGCCGTGGTGCTGCCGGTGGTCGCGCTGATCGTCGGCACCGGCGTGCTCGGGGCCGAGATCGACGACGGCACGGTGGTGCACATTCTCACCAAGCCGCTGCCCCGCTGGCAGATCGTGTTGCCGAAGCTCGCGGTGGCCACCGGGGTCAGCGCGGCCACCGTCGCCGTCCCGCTCTACGTCGCGGGCGTGCTCGCCGATTCGGTACGCCTCGGCCTGGCGCTCGCCGCGGCCTCGGCGCTCGGCGCGCTGGCCTACTCGGCGCTGTTCCTGGCGCTCAGCCTGCTGACCCGGCGGCCCGTGCTGCTCGGCCTGGTCTACGTGCTGATCTGGGAGGGCCTGCTCGGCCGGTTCGTGGACGGCACCAAGGTGCTCTCCATCCAGCAGTGGGTGATCGCCCTCGCCGACCGGATGGGCCCCACCGAGTTGCTCGGCACCACGGTCTCGGTCCCGGTCGCCGTGGTCATGACCGTCCTGGTCGCGATCGGCTCCACCGCCCTCGCCATCGACCGCCTCCGCTCCTTCAGCGTCGCCGGCGAAACCAGCTGAGGTAAGGGAGGGGCCCCCGGGGCCCCTCCCTTACACCTCAGAAGGCGCAGGCGATGACGAGTTCGGGGGTGCGGTCGGGGAGCAGGTCGAGCTTGGTGATCCGGCCCGCCGCCCGGACGTCGTCGGCGACCAGGGTGAGCTGGTCGAGCAGGGCCGAGGGGCCGAGCGCCTCGGCCAGCGGCACGTCCGCCTTCATCGACAATTTCCGCTCCGACTTGGCCCGGCGCACCTGGCTCAGCGCGTCGGCGGCCAGCCGCAGCAGTTCCGGGTCACCGGGCCCCTGCACCGCCCGGCCCACCTCGTATGTGGTGGGCCACGGCGCGCGATGCACCGAGCCGTACCGCCACCAGGACCAGACCTCCTCGGTGACGAAGGGCAGCACCGGGGCGAACAGCCGCAACTGCACCGACAGCGCGGTGGCCAGGGCCGCCCGGGCCGAGTCGGCCCCCGACCCGGAGCCGTAGGCGCGCTCCTTCACCAGCTCGATGTAGTCGTCGCAGAACCGCCAGAAGAACGCCTCCGTCGCCATCAGGGCGGCGGTGTGGTCGTACCCGTCGAACGCGGACGTCGCCACCCCGACCACGCCGGAGAGTTCGGCGAGCATGGCGGTGTCCAGCGGCTCGGTCACCGACAGCTCCAGGTCGCGGCGCGGCGTCAGACGCGCCGAGCTGGAGTTGTCGTACGGGGCGCGCAACGCGTCGGCGGCGCCCAGCCCGAGGGCGAACTTCGAGGCGTTGAGCAGTTTCGTGGCGAGCCGTCGCCCCACCTTGATCTGCGCCGGGTCGAAGGAGAGGTCCGTGCCGGGCTTGCCGTTGGCCGCCCAGTAGCGCACCGCGTCCGAGCCGTGCTGCGCCAGCAGGCCCATCGGGGTGACCACGTTTCCCTTGGACTTGGACATCTTCTTCCGGTCCGGGTCGAGGATCCAGCCGGAGAGTTCCACGTCCCGCCAGGGCAGCACCCCGAACTCCAGGTGGGACCGGAGCACGGTGGTGAAGAGCCAGGTGCGGATGATGTCGTGCCCCTGCGGGCGCAGGTCCATCGGGAACACCAGGCGGAACAGCTCCGGGTCGGTCTCCCACCCGCCGACGATCTGCGGGGTCAGCGAGGAGGTGGCCCAGGTGTCCAGCACGTCCGGGTCGCCGACGAACCCGCCCGGCAGCCCGCGCTGCGCCTCCTGGTAGCCCGGCGGCGGCTCGCCGGACGGGTCGACCGGAAGGATCGCCTCGTCGGGTGTGAGAGGGTGGGACCAGTCCGGCTCGCCAGCGTCGTCGAGCCGGTACCACACCGGCACCGGCACGCCGAAGAAGCGCTGCCGGCTGACCAGCCAGTCCCCGGTCAGGCCGCCCACCCAATGCTCGTAGCGGTGCCGCATGTGCTCCGGCACCCAGTGCAGCTCCCGACCCCGGGCGAGCAGATCCTCCCGTAGCCCGGCGTCCCGTCCGCCGTTGCGCAGGTACCACTGCCGGGTCGAGACGATCTCCAGCGGGCGGTCGCCGCGCTCGTAGAACTTCACCGGGTGGGTGATCGGGCGCGGCTCGCCGACCAGGTCGCCGGCGTCGGTCAGCAGCTCGACCACGGTCCGCCGCGCGCCGTTCACGGTCTGCCCGGCGAGCGCGGCGTAGGGTTCCGCGGGCACCCCGGCCGGCGGCTCGGGCAGCAGCCGCCCGTCGCGGCCGATCACCACCCGGGTGTCGAGTTGCAGCTCCCGCCACCAGGTCACGTCGGTCAGGTCGCCGAACGTGCAGACCATCGCGATGCCCGTGCCCTTGGCCGGGTCCGCCAGCGGGTGCGCGCGCACCGGCACCTCCACCCCGAAGACCGGGGTACGCGCCGACGTGCCGACCAGGTCCGCGTACCGCTCGTCGTCGGGGTGGCAGACCAGCGCCACGCAGGCCGGCAGCAGCTCCGGCCGGGTGGTGTCGATCAGCACCTCGCGCCCGCCCGGCCCGTGGAACCGCAGCCGGTGGTACGCGCCGGGGCGCTCCCGGTCCTCCAGCTCGGCCTGGGCCACGGCGGTGGCGAACCCGACGTCCCAGAGCGTCGGCGCCTCCGCCTGGTACGCCTCGCCCCGGGCCACGTTGCGCAGGAACGCCCGCTGGCTGGTTGCCCGGGCCGCCCGCCCGATCGTGGTGTACGTCAACGACCAGTCCACCGACAGCCCGAGCCGCCGCCACAGCGCCTCGAAGACCTGTTCGTCCTCCGCCGTCAGCCGCTCGCACAGCTCGACGAAGTTGCGCCGGGAGATCGGCACCGGGTCCTTCCGCCGTGCCTCGGTCACAGGCGTCGCCGGCGGCACCCAGCCCGGGTCGTACGGCAGGGCCGGATCGCAGCGCACCCCGTACACGTTCTGCACCCGCCGCTCGGTGGGTAGGCCGTTGTCGTCCCAGCCCATCGGGTAGAAGACCGTCCGGCCGCGCATCCGCTGGAACCGGGCGACCGTGTCGGTGTGCGTGTACGAGAAGACGTGTCCCATGTGCAGTTCGCCGGATACGGTCGGCGGCGGGGTGTCGATCGCGTACACGTGCTGACGTTCCCCTGCGCGGGTGCGGTCGAACGCGTACGTCCCGTCCTCCTGCCAGCGACGCGCCCAGGTCTCCTCGATGCCGTCCAGGGACGGACGCTCGGGGACGCCGGTGCGGGCCGTTCTCGCCGTATCGGTCATCGACCGATCGTAGGCAGCGGGTGACCCGGCGGCGACGGGTTTAGCCGTCCCGCGTCGCCGCTCCGGTCAGCCGGTCGGCAACCGCCGCTCATGACCGAGAAGCCACGTCTTCACGTCCAGCCCCCAGCGGTAGCCGCCCAGCGTGCCGTCGGTACGCAGCACCCGGTGACACGGGACGAAGAGGGCGGCGGCGTTGCGGGCGCAGGCCGCCGCGGCGGCGCGTACCGCCGCCGGTCGCCCGGCCAGTGCGGCGAAACCGGTGTACGTCACCGGCTCGCCCGGCTGCACGTCGCGCAGCACCTGCCAGGAGTGGGCCTGAAAGGCGCCGCCGGTGTGCTGCTCCACCGGGATCGCGTCGATCGCGGCCAGGTCACCGTCCAGGTAGGCGCGGACCGCGGCGGTCACCGGGCCGAGTTCCGCCCGGTGTCGCAGGTCGCCGCGCAGGCTCGGATGCGCCAGCGGGACCAGCGCGGCCGGATCGGCGGTGAACCCGGCCGCCCGGACCGCCCCGTCGGGTCCGGTGAGCACGCTCAGCGGGCCGGCGGGGGTGTCGATGATGGTGCTGTCCAGGATGGTCATGCCGCTCTCCAGAGTCTGATCACCGCGTACGACCGCCAGGGGCGCCAGCGGTCCGCGTACGCGTCGAGGGTCTTCGGGTCGCCCGGATGGCCGAGCGCGGCGGCGCCCCGGCGTACGCCCAGGTCGGTGGGGAGGAAGACGTCGGGGTCGCCGAGGGCCCGCATGGCGACGTAGCCGGCGGTCCACGGCCCGATCCCGGGCAGCGCGCTCAACCGCCGTACCGCCTCCTCCCGATCCCCACCCGGCTCCAGGTCCAGGTCGCCGTCCGCCACCGCCCGAGCCACCGCACGAATGGTCTCCCGCCGCGCCCCCGGCATCCGAAACCCCCGTTCCGCTACCCCCAGCACCTCTTCCGCCGTCGGAAACGCCCGCAACCCTCCCCGTTGATCATGAGGTTGGCCGTGATTCGGGAGATCCACTTCGCCGCCAACCTCATGATCAACGGGGGGGTCGAGGGGGGCGGCGGCGGACAGGAGGTGGGTGAGGGTGGTGCGGGCGGATTGGAGGGAGATTTGTTGGGTGGTGATGGCGCGGATGGCCATTTCGAAGCCGTCTACGGCGTGAGGGAGGCGGACGCCCGGTTCCGTCTGGACCGCCGGGGCCAGGGTGGGGTCCTGGGCCAGGGTGGTGTCGATCGCGATGGGGTCGGCGTCCAGGTCGAGCAGGCGCCGGCAGCGGGCCACCGCGGGGGCCAGGTCGCGCATGTCGGCCAGGCGCAGCGTGGCGGCCACGTGCCCGTCAACCGGGGTCAGCGCGACCGTGCCAGCGCCGTGCGGCAGGCGCAACCCCCGGCGGTACGTCCCGTCGCGCACCTCCTCGACCCCCGGCAGCGCCCGGAGGGCGAGGAAGTCCAGCAGCGCCGTCGCGTGCAACGGCGGCCGGTACGCCAGCCGTAGCGTGATCGTGCCCGCCCCGCCGGCCGCCGCCCGCCGCCCACGGGCGATTCGCAGCTCGGACGGCGTCGCCCCGTACACCTCGCGGACCGTGTCGTTGAACTGCCGGACGCTGCCGAAGCCGGCGGCGAACGCGACCTCGGCCAGGCCGAGCCCGGTGGTCTCGATGAGAATCCGGGCGGTCTGGGCGCGCTGGGCCCGGGCCAGGGCCAGCGGCCCGGCGCCCAACTCGGCGCGGAGCATCCGGTGCAGATGCCGCTCCGTGTAGCCGAGCCGGGCCGCCAGCCCCGGCACGCCGTCCCGGTCGACGACCCCGTCCGCGATCAGCCGCATCGCCCGCCCGACCACGTCCGCGCGGACGTCCCACTGCGGCGAGCCCGGGGCGGCGTCGGGGCGGCAGCGGCGGCAGGCCCGCAGCCCCGCGCCCTGTGCCGCGGCTGCGGACGGGAAGAACCGGACGTTCTGCCGCTTCGGCGTCATCGCCGGGCAGGACGGCCGGCAGTAGATCCCCGTCGACGTCACGCCGGTGTAGAACCAGCCGTCGAAGCGCTGGTCACGGCTGTCGACAGCGCGATAGCACCGCTCGAAGTCCAACTCCACGCCACCGATCCTGCCTTGCAGGTCCAGCCCTCGGCTGGCGGGATTCGGACCTCGCCGTAGGTCAGCCCTGCGGGCTGGGCCGAGGCGACGGCAAGGCGGGGCTGGGTGCGACCGGCGGCGAGGCCGCCGGCATCCGCAGGCCGGGTGAGGCCGGCACCGGGACCGCGTCGGGTGAGGCCGCCGGCATGGTCGGGCGCCCTGCCGGCAGGCGGCCGCCGCTGCTGGAGGAGGCGACCGGGGCCGGTGGGCGGTCGCCGGTGCTGGAGGAGGCGACCGGGGCCGGTGGGCGGGAACCCTCCCAGGGGCTGGGCACCACCTCGGGGCCCGACGGGATGCTCGCCACCGGCGAGGGCGGGGCGCTGGGCGCGGCCGGGCGCGGCGACGCGATCGCGAACGGCGCGGCGATGAGCACGGCGGCGATCGTCCCCGCCGTGCCCAGCGCCATGGTGGTACGCCGTCGATTCCGGGCCCGGCGTTCCGCCGGGATCAACTGGTTCTGCACAGGTGGTGCCTCCTCGGCCAGGTCGGAAAGGGTGGTGCGGATGAGGTCCTCGAGCGGCGTGCTCACAGCCGTACCTCCAGGAGTTCGACGTCCGGCAGGAGCTGTCGCAGCCGGCTCACCGCTCGGTGGGTACGGCTGCGTACCGTGCCGATGCTGCAGCCCAGCACGTCGGCCACCTGGGTCTCGGTGAGGTCCTCGTAGTAGCGCAGGACCAGCACCGTGCGCTGGGCCGGCGGCAGCCGTCGCAGCGCCGCCCGCATCGCCAGGCGTACTTCGATGCCGGCGCTCGGGTCCGGCTGGACCGCCTCGTCGGCCCCGGTGAGCGTCGTCTCCCGCCGTCGGCGCAGCCGCCGCCACCAGCTCACCTGCTCCCCGTACATGACCGCCCGCAGGTAGCCCTCCGGGTCGGCGTGCCGCAGCGTCCGCCACTTCGGGATGGTCTTGGCCAGCGCCGACTGGAACAGGTCCTCGGCGGCGTACCGGTCGCCGGTGAGCAGGTACGCGACCCGCATCATCGCCGGCGTGCGGTTGGCCACGAACTCGGCCAGCCGGGCCCGGTCGTCCTCGTCCACGCACCCTCCCGCGCTTGTCTGTCACCTATTCAGACGCCCCAGGTCAGCCCAGCTATCCCTGATGCGGCAACGGATTCCGGGGCGAGAAGTGTCGGTAGTGGCCGGTACGGTCCCGCCGATCAACTCAAGAAAAGGTGCGGGGAATGGCGAGCGTGGCCGGGCGAGGTGCCCGCTGATGCGGTCGGGGCGGATGCGGCTGGACCGCGCGGTGATGCAGGGCTTCTACGACCGGATGCGGCTGGTGGCGCCCGCCGCGTACGGCGCGATCGAACGGGATCGGGCGGACGACCCGGGGCGCGCCTTCGCCGAGACCGCGTGCGGCCGGCTCGCCGGCTCGCTCGACGCGGCGGGGCTGCGGGCGCTCGGCATGTGGGCGCACCACTGGTGCATGCGCTTCTACGACGACGACACCCGGGTCGGCGTGCGGCTGGTCCGGGAGATCGCCGGCCGGCGCGGGCTGGGCTGGACGGTCGACGAGGTGCGCTGGCTGCTTGATCAGTCGTACGCGGCCGGCCCGGCCGCCCCGCACCGGTTCACGTTGCCGCTCGCCGCCGAGGCGGAATTGCCGACCGGGGCGGAGTGCGGGCGGGCTGCGGGGCGCCCGGCCGATGGCGCAGGATGATCGGAGATCGCCGTCATCCGACCGGGAGGACATCATGCCGGCCGCCGAACCGACTATCGTCGCCACCAGCACGGGCTTCCGCGGCCGTCATCGCGGCCCGTGGGACGCGCAGCCCGGGCCGATCTTCGAGCTGATGGCCGAGCTGGCAGAGGCCGGCGACGCGCCGAAGATCTGCTACCTGAACCAGGCCGTCGGTGACCAGCCCACCTCGTACATCGTTTTCTACGGTGCGTTCGCCGGCACCCGGTACCGCCCGTCCCACCTGGCTCTGTTTCCGATGCCCAACGTCGAGGACATCCGGACCCACCTGCTCGCCCAGGACATCATCTGGGTCGGCGGCGGCAGCGTCGCCAACCTCTGCGCCGTGTGGCGGGTGCACGGCCTGCCGGACATCCTGCACGAGTGCTGGCAGGCCGGCGTGGTGCTGGGCGGCGTCTCGGCCGGGTCGATCTGCTGGCACCTCGGCGGCGCCACCGACAGCTACGGCCCGACCCTGCGGCCGTTCACCGAGGGGCTGGGCTGGCTCCCGTACGGCAACGGGGTGCACTACGACGGTGAGGAGCAGCGCCGGCCGCTCATGCACAAGCTGGTCGGCGACGGCACCCTGCCGACCAGCTACTGCACCGACGACGGGGTGGGGCTGGTCTACCGGGGCACCCGGCTGGCCGAGGTGGTGGCGGACCGGGAGGGCGTCGCCGCGTACCAGGTGACCCGGGAGGCGGACGGCAGCGTGCGGGAGACCCGGATCGAACCCCGGCTGCTGACCGCCCAGTCCCGCTGAGCCGGGCCTGCCTGCCCGCGCCGCGCGGAGAGGCGCGTAAGCTGGCTCGTCGTGAGTCTCACCATCGGCATCGTCGGCCTGCCCAACGTCGGCAAGAGCACCCTGTTCAACGCGCTGACCAAGAACGACGTGCTCGCGGCGAACTACCCGTTCGCCACCATCGAGCCGAACGTCGGTGTGGTCGGGCTCCCCGACGAGCGGCTGGACAAGCTCGCCGAGATCTTCTCCTCGCAGAAGGTCCTGCCGGCGCCGGTCTCGTTCGTCGACATCGCCGGCCTGGTCCGGGGTGCCTCCAAGGGGCAGGGCCGAGGCAACGCGTTCCTGGCCAACATCCGTGACGCCTCGGCGATCTGCCAGGTGGTGCGCGCCTTCTCCGACCCGAACGTGGTGCACGTCGACGGCAAGGTCTCCCCGGCCGACGACATCGAGACGATCAACACCGAGCTGATCCTGGCCGACCTCCAGACCCTGGAGAAGGCGCTGCCCCGGCTGGAGAAGGAGGCCAAGCTCCGCAAGGACCGGGCCGCCGCGGTCGAGGCCGCGAAGAAGGCCGTCGAGGTTCTGGACAGCGGCAGCACCCTGTACGCGGGCGCGGCCGCCGCCAAGATCGAGCTGGAGCACCTGCGCGAGCTGCACCTGCTCACCACCAAGCCGTTCCTCTACGTCTTCAACGTCGACGAGGCCGAGCTGGGCAACGCCGAGTTCCTCGACGAGCTGCGCGCCCTGGTCGCCCCGGCCGAGGCGGTCTTCATGGACGCCAAGATCGAGTCCGAGCTGGTCGACCTGCCCGAGGAGGAGGCCCGCGAGCTGCTGGAGTCGATCGGGCAGTCCGAGCCGGGTTTGAACCAGCTCGTCCGGGTCGGCTTCCGTACCCTCGGGCTCCAGACGTACCTGACCGCCGGCCCGAAGGAGGCGCGGGCCTGGACCGTCTCGGTCGGCGCGACTGCGCCGGAGGCCGCGGGGGTCATCCACAGCGACTTCCAGCGCGGCTTCATCAAGGCCGAGGTGGTCTCCTACGCCGACCTGGTCGAGGCCGGATCGATGGCGGCGGCCAAGGCCGCCGGCAAGGTCCGGATCGAGGGCAAGGAGTACGTCATGCAGGACGGCGACGTCGTAGAGTTCCGCTTCAACGTCTAGCGTTCTCGTTGGTGCAAGTCACGGGGTCATAGATCCCAGGGCCGACGATGCGTCAGCGAAACAGGCCCTAATCGTGCCTGGCGCTGCCGAGGGCAGGGCGTGCCGTGATGCCCGTTTCGTCACCGGTGGTCTTGTGCTTCGTTTTCCAACCGCTACCCTGAAGCTCCCGTGGGGAGGCACTATTGGGGTATTGGAAGAGGCACCCGAACAAGGATCTTGAGAATGTCCTGCGTGTTTTCGACCGACACGGGTACACGATCAAGAACCCGCCGAAGTACTACACGCTGCGCTGCCCCTGTGGCCAACACCAGCGACAACTGCATCTGACGCCATCCAGCCCGTACCACGGTAACCATGCCTTGAAGTGGGCCGTGAGCCTGCCGTGCTGGACGGCCAAGGACGACGACGACCAGGACGGAGGGGAGAGTCAATGATCCAGGCCCAGATCTCACGACACTTCGATGTCCGTAGCGCCGACGGCCAACCTCTAGATGCCGAGGACCTGCACGCTGAAGGCGAGCGGCTGATGGCAGCCCTGCTTGACCTTGAAGCATGCAACAACGACGTGAGCGACGCGGCGACCGCCAGCGATGCCCTGGCCGGCACTGTCCTCGTTGAGCTGCTGATCACCGCCGAGAGCGAAGCCGCCGCGGTGGAGAAGTCCCGCATGATCGTCCGCACCGCGATCCACGCCATTGGCGGCGCCACCCCTTGGGAGGCCGCCGTAGACGACGGCGCCGACTACCGCCCCCGCAACATGCAGTTGGAGTACGTCTAGCCACCCCCTACCCCACGTACAACAACGATCTGCGCCCCGGCCACCAGAAGGCCGGGGCGCAGATCGATTTCCGGAGCAGCGGGCCGCAAGAGACATCGACGCCTGGGTGTATCGCTAGGGGAGCGTGGCCTACCATCGATATTTCGCCGTTGAGCGGCGAAACCGGCTTCCATCGGTAGGGACTCGTGGAATTGGTCACCTTGCTTGCGTGGGCCGCATCCGGTCTCGGCTCATCCGTCCATAGTGGCCGTAGGGCGGTCACCAGGGTCCTCGCGGTGGCCCTCGTGCCGGCCGTCCTGGTCGGCGGCGGCGTCCCCGCGGTCGCTGCGGGCGACACGCTCACCATCACCACCCTGGATCGGGGCGGCAAGAAGGTCGCCGTCACGACGACCGTGGTCGACCTCGCCACCAACCGGAGCCGGTCGGTCAAGTCCGGTCAGGCCAAGGAGCTGCCGAAGGGCACGTACGCGGTGCTCGCCAGGATCGACACCGGCTTCGTGTCGACGCTCGGGGCAAGCGTCGTCAAGGTCTCCGGCACCACCGCGACCACCCTGGACGCGCGTAGGGGCCGCCGGGTCACGCTGGACGTCAGCCCGGTCCCTGCCAGCGACGACGGGCTCGAGATACAGACCGTCGCCCAGGTCTGCGCCGTGTCCAAGTTTGGGGTTGCCGAGGTCCAGGCTTCGGACTTCATGAGCGGTGATTTGCATGTGATTCCGAACTCGTCGAAGAAGCTGGCCTTCGCGGCGATGCGCACCTGGAGCGCCCTCTCCGGCGAGACCGATCGCTACGCGGTCAGGTATTCCACCACTGGCATCCCGAGCACGCCGGCGCGGACCTTCAGCCGGTCCTCACTCGCCACGGTCAACATGGAAACCCGGCGCGGCCCGTCCGCATCCGTCGACAGCAGTCTCGCCGTGCAGTCGATCGACCGCTCCTGCGGAAGCATGATGTACAGCGGTCTGTTCACCACCGACCGGCCGTATCGAACAAAGGTGCTCCTGTCACCGGGCAAGTGGGACATTCACGCCGAGCGTTGGGCAACGATCAAGGATGGTTCCTCGCGGTACATCGGCGGTATGTCCGCGCCGCGCCAGGTCGCTGCGGGCAAGACGTACAACCTGCGGTACGTCCAAGCCGCGTGGGGCCCGGCCGCAGTGGTGCCGCAGTTGAACGGCGGCTGGATTTCCTACTCGTTGAACAACATGTTCGCCGATCCCGGCTTCCCCCAACACAGCGCCGAGGGCGGTGACAAGGCGACGGCGACCCTGACCTTCCGTGGCAAGACGGTCAAGACGGTCAAGGACCGGGGCTGGGAACCCACCGAGAAGTATCTCGACTACAAGGTGAAGAAAGCCGGCTGGTACACCCTCACCAACACGGCGACCCGCTACTACCCGGAGATCACCTTCCCGTCCGGCATGCTGTCGCCGAAAACCAGCATCACGTTCCGGTTCAAGGCGAAGCCGAAGTCCTGGGTGACGCCGGCCGTTTACGCCGTCACCATGCAGCCCGCCGGCCTGAACCTCTACAACCAGGCGAAGCCGGGCAGCACCACCAACGTTCCGCTGAAGCTGACCCGACCCAAGGCCGGCCCGTACGCGGGCAAGAACCCGACGGTGAAGACGGTCACCGGCAAGGCCTCGTTCGACGACGGGCGGACGTGGCGGTCGGTGCCGGTCAAGAAGATCAACGGTACGTGGACCGCCCTGGTCGGCAACCCGCAGTCCGGCGCGGTCTCGCTGCGGGTACGGGTCACCTACACCACCGGCGGCTACACCGACGTGACGATCATCCGGGCGTACGGGATCGGCTGAACAGCAGCGCGGTCCGGACGGCTTCTGACGGGCTCGGTCACATCTGCTTGGCCGAGCGGAGTTGGCCGTGCAACCTTCTCGGATCACAGCCGGTACTACCTGGTGACCGACTGGACGGGAGGGCCGGCACGTGATCACACCGGAGGGTTTCGACGACTTCGTCGTCACCCGGTCACCGCGGCTGTTGCGCACCGCGTACCTGCTCACCAGGGACTGGGTGTCGGCCGAGGACCTGCTGCAGACCGCGCTCGCGCGGGCCTGGGAGGCGTGGCGGCGCATCGACGGTGACCCGGAGCCGTACGTACGGCGGATCATCGTCAACGCGTACGCGTCGTCGTGGCGGCGTCGGTGGCGGGGTGAGCTGCCCACGGCCGACCTGCCCGAGCCGGTCGTCGAGGCCGACCCGCACGCCGGCCTCGACGACCGGGACCGCCTGTGGCGGGCGCTGGGTCGCCTGCCGCGCCGGCAGCGGGCCGTGCTCGTGCTGCGCTACTTCGAAGACCTTTCCGAGGTCGAGATCGCCGAGGTCCTCGGCTGTTCGGTCGGCACGGTCAAGAGCCAGGCCAGCCGGGCGCTGGCCAAGCTCCGCCTCGACGAGACGCTGATGCCGGAAGGGACGCTGCGATGAATCTGACCGACCTGAAGCAGGTGTTCGACGAGCGCTCCGGCGACCAGGCCGAGCACGTCATGCACCACCTGCGGCTGAATGGCGTACGCACCAAGGTGGTCGCCCGCAGGCGTCGGCGTGTCGCGACCTGGACCGCCGGCGCGATCGTCGCACTGGCCGGGGTCGCGGCGGCCGCCGTCGTGCCCGGGCTGCGCTCCGACGGCACCCCCACCCCGGCGGACACCCCCTCGCCGGTACGCACGATCGAGGGTTTCCCGGAGTACGCGAGCGGAGCGCGCGTCGTGGCCGCGAAGTCCGCCGCGCTGCCGCAGCAGAGCGTCGAGCTGACGATCGTGCCGACCACCCTCGATCTTGTCGTCATCAACCGCTGTGACGGCGCGGGAGAGGCGGTCATGGTTGAGGACAAGGTGACCGTCAACGGCCATCTGTTGTTCAGTGGGAGCTGCGGCGGCACCCACCGACCCCAAGGCTGGGCCGGGCTGGGTGTCGCGGTCGGCAAGCCGGCTACCTTCGTCATGACGATCACCGGAGCGGAGCGATACGACGAGCCGGACGGCGTCTGGGTGCCGATCCCGGAGACCGGCACGTTCGGGCTCGCGATCGGTGAGCGGGTCCCGTTCGACCAGTACCCGCTGCCACCTCGGCCTGGCACACTCGACCCGCTACGCGAGGATCTGCCCGCCGGCTGCACCGAGGCCACGTGCCCGGACGTCGTCATCATCAGATCCGACCCCGCCGACCCGACTCGCACCATACGGCGGACCCTGACCTGGGAGACGATGCACGGGATCGACATGGTCGCTCAGACTCCCGGGTTCCTCCGCGTGCGCGTCAACGGCGTGGAGGTCGCGACCGGCGAGTGGTGGGACTACGCGATGGGCGGCTACGGGATGTACGGCGACAAGGATGGTGGCTGGAAGCAGTTCGGCCTCGACCCGCATTCCGGCGACTCGGTGACGATCGAGGTCGTACCCGAGCACATCACCGGCACCTGGCAGGTCGTCTTCTCGCCCGAAAAGGCGGGTGGGGGCGAGTAGCGTCCGTGATGCCGCTGCGCATCCCAGGGAGGCTGACCCGTAATGGCGGAGACCATCACGTCCAGGGACGGCACGATCCTCGTCGTCGACACGATCGGTCAGGGCGCGCCGGTGATTCTCGTCGGCGGCGCGTTCAACGACCGCTCCACCGTGGCCGGGCTTGGCGCCGAACTCGCATCGGGGTTCACGGTGGTGACCTATGACCGGCGCGGCCGGGGAGCCAGCGACGACAGGAGCGAGGACTATGCGGTCGCCAACGAGGTCGACGACCTGGCGGCGGTCATCGCGCACGTCGGCGGCCGGGCCTCGGTGTTCGGCCACTCCTCCGGTGCGGTGCTCGTGCTGGAGGGGGCGATGCGCGGGCTCCCGATCGACCGGGTCGCCGTCTACGAGCCCTCGTACCAGGCCGACGAGAGCCTGCCGATGCCGTCGGCCGACGTTTACGACCGGCTCAAGGCTCTGGTCGCGGCCGGGGATCGTGACGGCGCGGTGGAGCTGTTCCTCGGTGGGGTGGTCGGCGTTCCGGCCGGGGCGGTCGCCGGGATGAGGGCCGGGGAGACGTGGCCGTTCCTGGTCGACAAGGCGCCGAGCCTGCCTTACGACGTGCTGCTCAGTACGCCGTGGCAGCTGATGCCGTTCGACCGGCTCGCCCGGATCGGCGTACCGGTGCTGGCCGTCTACGGTGACCAGACCGCGCCGGGTCTGGCGGCGGAGACGAAGGCGGTCGCGGCGACCGTGCCGGGCGCGGCGCTGGAGGTGATGGCCGGGGAGGACCACGCGGTGTTGCAGCGGCCGGCGGTCCTGGCGACGATCCTGGCCAAGTTCTTCTCCTGAGACCATGACCGGGTGAACCTCACCCGGCTTGTGGCGCTCGATGACGCGCCGGTCCTGGCGGAGTCGCTCCGTCGCAACCGCGACTTCCTCGCACCGTGGGAGCCGATCCGGGGCGAGGACTATTTCACGGCGGACGGCCAACGCGCCGTCCTCCAGGCCGATCTCGTGCAGCACGCGCAGGGGTCGAAGCTGCCGCACGTCATCCTGGATTCCGGCAGCGTGATAGGGCGCATCACGTTGAACGGCATCGTGCGTGGCCCGTTCCAGTCGTGCAGCCTGGGCTACTGGGTGAGCGCCAGCCACAACGGCCGTGGCTTCGCGACCCGGGCGGTCCGGGAGATCGTACGGGTGGCCTTCGAGGAGTTGGGGCTGCACCGGGTGCAGGCGGAGACGCTGCTGCACAACACCGCGTCGCAGCGCGTGCTGAAGCGCAACGGGTTCCAGCCGATCGGGGTGGCTCCGGCGTACCTCAACATCGCCGGCGAGTGGCAGGACATGGCCCTGTTCCAGGTGGTGAACAACGCCTGGTCGGCGGGCTGATCGCCCGCCCTGGCCGCCAGGCCTTCACCCCGCCGGGATGCCAGTCGCGTCTGGATGCTGTCGAGTCCCCTCGAACGGTGACGGTGCAGCAAGTCGACACGCCGGGGCGACTACAGCTATGCCGTCACCGATCGGGGCCGGTCATCATGGGCGGCCGGTTCACTCCGACTCCGGGCGGATCAGCTCGACGGCGTCGCCCGGTAGGACCTCCACGCCGCCTTGGGCGTCGCGGATTTCGAGGATCGGTACGCCCTCGTCGATGTCGAGGGAGCGGCGCTCGTTGCTCGTCGGCATTCGGGCGATCACCGAGGTGCCGGGCGACAGTTCGATCCGCTGTCGCTCTGGCCGTTGTCGCACGGTCGTGCTTTGGCCCCGACTGGTGCTGACCAATCCCTCGTAGCGCAGGACCCAGATGGCCTCGCGTACAGCGTCCCTGCCGATCCCGTACTCCTGGCTCAGCCGCGTCTCGCTACCGATCGGCGCACCGGGTGGGAGCTCGCCGGACTCGATCCGGGCTCGAAGCAGGTCGGCGAGCTGCACGTAGACGGGAGTGTGCGAGCGCGGATCGATGGTCATGCCTCCAGCGTTGACGCCTAATGGGTAAGGGAACATTTGGCCAAAAGGCCTTGTGGCCATAAGCCGCTAGGGGCTAGGGTGGCAGCCACAGCAAGTGATCGGGCGATGACAGGCGCGCTATCACTCGTCGGTGAGCTGGCTCTGGTGCCGTACTGCCGAACAGGGCTGCGGTGGCAGGGCCGGGGTGGGCCGCCCGCGCGCGGCGGGCGGGCGGACCACCCCTTCCAACGGGCAACCCCGTCAACGGAAAGGTGGGAACGTCGTGCGGTTCTTCCGGCGTACCGGTCGGCACGAAGGGACCAGGTGGAACAGCAAGCCCGGCTACTACCGGTCGGCGGCCTGTCCGCCGCTGCGCCCGTGGCAGGTGCGGGAGCGGCGGTTCCGGCCGAGCCGGTTCGGTCGGCGCGGGCTCGACCCGCAGGAGGTGCACGAGTTCCTCGACCGGGTGGCCGACGACCTCGCCACCGTCTACGACGCGCTGGGCAACAGCCGGCAGGAGACGTCCCGGATCAAGGACGCGCTGCGCTGCTGGCAGTCCGAGCAGGCGCGGCGCGCCAACGCGGGGGCGCGATAGTGATGCCTCCCGACCGTCAGCGCTACGTCATTCATCTTCCGGTGCTTGCCGGGGACCTGGTCGGTGCCGTACGCCTGGCCCGGGTGGTGGCCCGGTGGTCGAGCCTGCTCTCCGCGACCGACCCGGGCGAGACCACCGTCTCCGCCGAGGACGAGCAGGGCGTACGCCATCGGATCTTCTGCGACCTGCGGTTGCCCGGCGGCCGGCGCTGCCTGCTCCGGGCCGACCACGACGGGCCGTGCACGCGGCGGTTGGCCCGGTGATCGGGGCAACCAGGGCGCGTCAGCTTTCGCGGAGGGCGTCGTCGACGCCGGTCTCGCGGCGACCGAGGTGGACCGGGTCGCGGCCGGAGACCAGGTCCACCACCGCTTTCACGCAGGCGCCGTATTCGCGGGTTGAGCTGATCCGCCACTTCATGGTGTACCGCCCCCGGACACTGTCGTCGCCCACGCCGTTGGCCTCGATGCCGAGGTGTCGGCACAGCGAGACGGCACGGGGCAGGTGGAAGGACTGGGTCACCACCGTGAGGCGATCCACCCCGAAGATCCGCTTGGCCCGCACACAGGAGTCGTACGTGTCGAATCCGGCGTAGTCGAGCACCACCTTGCCTCGCGGCACGCCCCGGTCGACCAGCCAGCGGCGCATCGCCTCGGGCTCGTTGTAGTCGGCGTGCATGTTGTCGCCGGACACCAGGATCGCGTGGACCTTGCCGGCGTCGAACAGGCGCTGGGCGAGCTCCAGCCGGGCGGTGAGGAACGGTGCCGGGTTGCCGTCCGCCTCCACCTTCGTGCCGAGTACCAGGGCGACCGGGGCGTCCGGCACGTCGGCCTCGGTGAAGATGTGGCCCTCGGCACCACCGCGGACCCACACCAGACTGGCCACGCTGACCACGCCCGCCAGCACCGCGCCGACGGCGACCCCGAGCAGCGCCCGGCGTACCCGGCGAACAGCCCACCATCGCTTGACGACCGCGAACCATCTCAGCATGGGGATGAGTGTCTCAGGCAGGCGCATCTGTGGGATGACCCGTCACGCGGCAATGCCGGACCCCGAGCTGTGGCAGCTTGTCGCCTGGCGCGCTGTCGATAACTGAGGGTGATGTCGGTCTGCGGAGATCCGTTATCACCCACCGTGACGGCGTTGGATCTGCCCTCGTTCGGCGCTACGGAGGTCTCGGCTGCTTGACCAGCGGAAACCCATGAAGCGGAGTCCGCGCGGTGACCTCGCCCGTCCACCTTTGCTCTGCAGCCATATGCGCAGCAGAAAACCGTGCGTGACTGCTGCGTATGTGGCTGCAGAGCAAAGTCACCCGTGCCCCTTCTGGGCGCTGAGGGAGATGTGCACAGATAGTGATGGCGACTCGCCGCACCTGAAGCCACGGCTCGTGGGTGCCGGCGGCGGGACGCGTCCGTGGTCCAGCGCTTCCAGCGGCGCGCCGGAGAGGCTCAGGAGATGTGGTGCAAGATCACGTTGTGCACGTGGTGGCTCTTCTCCGCGCCGCGGAACTCGACCTCGTAGGTCTGGCCGCCGACGTGGATGGCGATCGCGCCGGTGGAGAAGAACGCACCGCCCCACGACTTGTTGCTGACCACGCTGACGCTGGTGATCTTCGAGTACGGGATGCTGGTGATGGCGTACCGCTTGCCGATGAAGGAGCGGTCCTGAATGATCACGCGCCGGTCGGTCAGGCCGATGAACCCGGTGCCTGTCCCGATCGCGTCGTAGACGGCGATGATCTGCTCGCCGGCCAGGAGCCCGCTCTGGATCTGCTGGAACTGTTCGTTGCGGTCGTATGTGGGGGTGGTCATGCCCTACGACGGTAGGCGGGGCGTGCCAGGCGGCTCAGTGTTGGGTGACGGCGCGGACCGCGTCTTCGATGCGGGCGGCCAGCAGGACCTCACCCTCGGTCAGCGGGTCGCCGTCGCCGTGACCCACCCGGATCTGCGTACGGTCGGCGCGGCGCCTGATCTCGGGACGCAGGTGCAGCGCGTCGGCGACCACCTTGACCCGCTCGGTCAACGCGGCGTGCTGGGTGTCGTCGAGGACGATCGTCCGGTGGATCTGCTCGCCTTCGCGGGCCCAGCCGGACAGCAGGGCGAGGGCGTCGCTGAGATAGTCGTGCTTTGCCCGGCCGCTGAACAACGCGCGCATTACCGCACCTCCCAGGCGTTGTTGCCGGCTCGTGGCCAAATCGTCGCTGTCTCGTGTCCTGGTCGACGGTCTCTAGTCTGTCGTCGGGCGGATGGTGTGTCCACGCCCACACTTCCGTCTTCTGCTGTCCTGACGGCGAGCTCAGCTACCCAAACCGCCGATTGATCTGGCACGCTGGATGCTCGTGCAGACCGAACGGGCGAGCGATAGTGGGCAGGCCGACCGGCGTGAGCCGAAGGTGGTCGTCGGGGCGGCAATCATCGTCGACGGCAGGGTGCTGGCCTGCGCCCGCTCCGGGCCCCCTGAGGTGGCCGGCCGCTGGGAGTTCCCGGGCGGCAAGGTCGAGTCGGGGGAAACCGAGGCCGCCGCGCTGATCCGCGAGTGCGCCGAGGAACTCGGCGTACGGGTGGAGATCGGTGCCCGGGTCGGCCGGGACGTCCGGATGGCCAACGGCCGGTCCGTCCTTCGGGTGTACGTGGCCCGCCTCCTCCACGGCGACCAGCCGGAGGCCCTGGAGCACTCCGAGCTGCGCTGGCTCTCCGCCGCCGACCTCGGCACCGTGCCCTGGTTGCCAGCCGACGTGCCGATCGTCGCCGCCCTGCGCCCCCTGTTGTAAGGAGAGAGCCCCTTGTTAACAGACGGCTGTTAACAAGGGGCTCTCCTCACCCGAGTGTTCAGTGCTTCGGCTCGTCCTGCTGCGGGTGAGCGAAGTTGAGGTGCTGCGGCGGCAGCGGGAACCGGACGTCGTCGCCGAACGGCGACGGCGCGGCGGCCTTGTCGAAGGTCAACTCGGTCAGCGGCAGCCGGCCGTTGGCGTCGACGGCGGGTGCCGTCGGGTGCGGCACCTCGCGGTGCCAGTTGACGCCCTGCTGCGCCTGCGCCTCGGACCGCACGTCGTGCGAGCCGCCGGCGTGCGAGTGCATCTCCAGCGGGTCGCCGGTCGTCGCGGGGTCGCTGTGATGACCGCTGGTCACGCTGGTCTGAGGCACCTGACCCCTCCGGAAGATCTTGCTACCAAGCCACACAAGGGGATCGTACCTGCGGTCGACGACCCGCTCCTTCATGGGGATGATCCCGTTGTCGGTGATCTTGATGTGCTCGGGGCAGACCTCGGTGCAGCACTTGGTGATGTTGCAGAAGCCGAGTCCCATCTCGGCCTGCGCGTACTCCTTGCGGTCGGTCTTCGCGTCGAGCGGGTGCATGTCCAGCTCGGCCGCCCGGATGAAGAACCGGGGACCGGAGAACGCCTGCTTGTTCTCCTCGTGGTCGCGGATCACGTGGCAGACGTTCTGGCACAGGAAGCACTCGATGCACTTGCGGAACTCCTGCGAGCGCTCGACGTCCACCTGCTGCATCCGGTAGTCGCCGGGGCTCACGCCGGCCGGCGGCGCGAACGCCGGGGTCTCCCGGGCCTTCTCGTAGTTGAACGAGACGTCGGTGACCAGGTCCCGGATGACCGGGAACGTCCGCAGCGGGGTGACCGTGACGGTCTCGTCCTCCTCGAACGTCGACATCCGGGTCATGCAGCTCAGCCGCGGCTTGCCGTTGATCTCCATGGAGCAGGAACCGCACTTGCCGGCCTTGCAGTTCCACCGGCAGGCCAGGTCCGGCGCGTCGGTGGCCTGGAGCCGGTGGATCACGTCGAGGACGACCTCGCCCTCGTTGACCTCGACCGCGTAGTCCTGCAGGTCGCCGCCGGTCTCGTCGCCCCGCCAGATGCGGAAATCTCGTTTGGTGCCCATTACTTGCCCGCCTCCTCGGTGAGGGCGTCGAACTCGGCGAGTTCCTCGTCGGTCAGGTACTTGGCCAGCTCCGCCCGGTCGAAGAGGGCGATGAGCTCAGGACGCAGCTTCGGCAGCGGCTTGTGCGTCAGGCGGACCGCGTCGCCGTCCAGCGAGCAGACCAGGTTGACCCGCCGCCACTTCGGGTCCATCTTCGGGAAGTCCTCCCGGGTGTGCCCGCCGCGCGACTCCTGCCGCTCCAGCGCGGCCTTCGCGGTGCACTCCGAGACCACCAGCATGTTGCGCAGGTCCAGGGCCAGGTGCCAGCCCGGGTTGTAGCGCCGACCGCCGGCCGCGCTCACCTTGGCCACCCGCTCCCGCAGCTCCGCCAGCTTGGCCAGCGCGTCGGCCAGCTCGCCCTCCCGGCGGATGATTCCGACCAGATCCCCCATGACCGCCTGGAGGTCCTGCTGGAGCTTGTACGGGCTCTCGCCGGTGTCCCGCTGCAGCGGGGCGAGGGCCGTCTCCACCGCGGCCTCCACCGCCGCCACCGACACCGTCGGGCGCGCGGTGAGCTGGTCGGCGTACGTGGCGGCGTGGCCGCCGGCCCGCTTGCCGAAGACCAGCAGGTCCGACAGCGAGTTGCCGCCGAGCCGGTTGGAGCCGTGCATGCCGCCGGAGACCTCACCGGCGGCGAAGAGCCCGCGTACGGTGCCCGCCGCCGCGCCGGAGTCCGGGTCCACCTCGACGCCGCCCATCACGTAGTGGCAGGTCGGGCCGACCTCCATCGGCTCCTTGGTGATGTCGACGTCGGCCAGCTCCTTGAACTGGTGGTACATCGACGGCAGGCGGCGACGGATCTCCTCGGCCGACTTGCGGGAGGCGATGTCCAGGTAGACGCCGCCGGCCGGCGTACCCCGACCGGCCTTGACCTCGCTGTTGATCGCACGGGCGACCTCGTCGCGGGGGAGCAGCTCGGGCGGACGCCGGTTGTTGTCCGGGTCGGTGTACCAGCGGTCGGCCTCCGCCTCGTTGTCGGCGTACTGCTTGCGGAACACGTCCGGCACGTAGTCGAACATGAACCGCTTGCCCTCGGAGTTTTTCAGCACCCCGCCGTCGCCGCGGACCGACTCGGTGACCAGGATGCCCTTCACCGAGGGCGGCCAGACCATGCCGGTCGGGTGGAACTGGAGGAACTCCATGTTGATGAGCGTCGCCCCGGCGCGCAGCGCGAGCGCGTGACCGTCCCCGGTGTACTCCCACGAGTTCGAGGTGACCTTGTAGGAGCGGCCCACGCCGCCGGTCGCGAGGACCACGGCCGGCGCCTCGAGGAGGATGAACTCGCCGGACTCCCGGTAGTAGCCGAACGCGCCGGCGACCCGGTCGCCGTCGAGCAGCAGCTCGGTGATGGTGGTCTCGGCGAAGACCTTGATCCGCGCCTCGTAGTTGCCGAACTCCCGCTTGTCCTCCTGCTGCAGGGAGACGATCTTCTGCTGGAGGGTGCGGATCAGCTCCAGCCCGGTCCGGTCGCCGACGTGCGCCAGCCGCGGGTACTCGTGGCCGCCGAAGTTGCGCTGGGAGATCTTCCCGTCCTTCGTACGGTCGAACAGCGCGCCGTACGTCTCCAGCTCCCAGATCCGCTGCGGCGACTCCTTCGCGTGCAGCTCGGCCATCCGGAAGTTGTTGAGGAACTTGCCGCCGCGCATGGTGTCGCGGAAGTGCACCTGCCAGTTGTCCCGGGAGTTCACGTTGCCCATAGCGGCTGCGGCACCGCCCTCGGCCATCACCGTGTGCGCCTTGCCGAACAGCGACTTCGAGATGATCGCGGTCTTCTTGCCGGCCAGTCGGGCCTCGATCGCCGCGCGCAGGCCGGCGCCACCGGCTCCGATCACGACGACGTCGTAGTGGTGTCGTTCGATTCGTGTCTCAGTCATGGTCCAGGGGCCTCTAGTTGATGAACCGCAGGTCGGGGAACCACTCGGCGGCGATCGCCATGACGTAGAAGTCGGTCAGCGCCAGGGTGCCGAGGGTGATCCAGGCGAGCTGCATGTGGCGGACGTTCAGCCAGGAGACGAAGGACCAGGCCTTGTAGCGCACCGGGTGCTTCGAGAAGTGCTTCAGCCGGCCGCCGATGATGTGCCGGCAGGAGTGGCAGGAGATGGTGTACGCCCAGAGCATCACCACGTTGCCGATCAGGACCAGGTTGCCCAGCCCGAAACCGAAGCCCTTGGGGGAGTGGAAGGCGTAGATCGCGTCGTACGTGTTGAGCGCCGAGATGATCGCGGCGGCGTAGAAGAAGTAGCGGTGCAGGTTCTGCCCGAGCAGCGGGAACCGGGTCTCCCCGCCATAGGTGGCGTGCCCGTCGGGGACCGCGCAGGCCGGCGGCGAGAGCCAGAACGACCGGTAGTAGGCCTTGCGGTAGTAGTAGCAGGTCAACCGGAACAGCAGCAGGAACGGCAGGGTGAACGCCGCGTCCGGGATGATCCACCAGCCGGGCAGGACGGTGCCGAGGTGCGAGGAGCCCTCGACGCACCGGTCGGTCACGCAGGGGGAGTAGAACGGCGTCAGGTAGTGGAACTGGTCCACCCAGTACCACCTGTGCATGAAGACCCGGACCGTCGCGTAGATGATCCAGGCGCTGAGGCCGACGACGGTGATCAGTGGCGCGAACCACCAGCGGTCGGTTCGCAAGGTCTTCGCCGCGATCGCGGCGCGTGCCCGCGCCCCGAGCGGCTGGGTTATCGGCGTCGTAGCCGACTTTGATGTCATTCAAGTCTCCCTGACGGCGCCCTCGCGGGGCGGCGGATCACCTTTCGTACCGGCCAGCGGACCGGCGACCGCGTCCACTGCCACGTCTTGCGCACGCATACGACCACGCCGGCGAACCGGCGCAGCTAAGTGACACACGTTACGCCGATCTTCGCGGCGTGGCCGCGCATCGCAGTGTCCCGTGTGTCCTGCCTGTTGGAAAGGCCTAAAGCAAGATCAATATTTGTGTGGGTCGTCCGCGTCGTCCGTCAGCCGGACGCGCCGCCGGTGAAGTTCCACGCCGTCAGCCGCAGCGGCGGCGCCTCCCACCAGGAGCCGTCGACCCGGTCCGGCTGGCGGACCGGCTGCCGGCCCAGGCCCAGCACCCGGCCCGGCCCCAGGGCGCGGGGGTACGACTCGGTGAAGCGGAAGTCGCGGACCGCCCGGGTGGGCACCCCGTCCTCGACCAGCCAGACCCCGTTGCGGGTCAACCCGGTGATGACCAGCCGTTTCGGATCGAGCACCCGGGTGTACCAGAAGTCGCTGACGAGTAGCCCGCGCCGCACCCCGGCGACCAGCGCGGCGGTGTCCGCATCGGCCAGCGCGCCGTCGGCCAGCACGCCGTCGGTCGTCGCGCTGCCGGTCGTTGGGCCGACGGGCGTCGGGTGGCCGCCGATTGCGCCGGTGGCGGCGGGAAGCAGGCGAAGGTTGTGCGGAAGCGGGCCGAACGTGGCCCCCTCGGGCGTCCCGTGACCGGTGGAGGCGGCACCGGCCTCGCCGCCGCTGCGCCGGTCGTGCGCCACCGCCGTCGTGGTGCCGGCGTCAACCAGGGTCAGCGCGCGTCGGGGCGTACCCTCCAGGTCGTACGGCAGGGCCGAGGCGTGCAGCGGGTCGTCGACCAGGGTCACCGACGGGTCGAACTGGGCGGCGCCGAGTTCGGCGAAGGACTGCCGCTCGGTGTGCCGCTTGCCGTTGAAGCCGAACCAGGCGAGGTTCTGCAGCAGGTCGGCGACGGCGGCCGGTTCGAGCACCACCTCGTACCGCCCCGGGGGCAGCTCGACCGGATCCGTCGCGGCCCGCGCCTTCGCCGCCGCCCGCGCGCCGAGCATCGCGCCGTCCAGCTCACCGAGCCGGTTGGCGCAGCGGCGGGCCACCCCGTCGGCCCCGCCGGTACGCGCGATGCCGTCCATCGCCGCCTCGGCCGTACGCCCCGCCGCCGAGTGCCCGGCCGAGTTGGCGAATGCCCCCGACCGGTACGCCGTCCGGCAGTAGCCGGCCGTCTCCAGCCCACCGGCGGCGTCCACGAAGGCGCGTACCCGGGCGGCTCGCTCGTCCGGGGTCGCGTACGCGGTGGCCTCGTCGAAGACCGCGCCCGGCGGGACCGGCGCCGGCGTGGTCAGCCCCGGCCAGGCCGGGTCGGCCGGGACGAGCCGGGCCGCCGCCAGGGTCCGCTCGACCAGCGCGGTCAACCCGTCGGAATCGAGCAGGCTGCCGGTGCCGGCGGCGGTCCGCCCGTCGACGTGCAGCCGCAGCCGCACCGCGGTGCCCGACTCGGCCATGTTCTGGTGGATGAACGAGTTCGCGAACCGGGTCAGCGCCAGGTCGGCGCGGGTCACCGTGACCTCGGCCTGCGCGTCCGGCCCGGCGAGCTGGCGGACCAGCTCGACGACCTGACCAGCGATATCTAGCTCGGTCATGCCCGCACCCCCACCCGGACGTTGCGGAAGCGGGCCGGGGCGGCCGGATGGCCGGTGTGCCCGACCTGGCCCGGCTGGCCCTTGCCGCAGTTCGGCGTGCCCCACGGGACGGTCTCCGAGGAGAGCATGTCCATCGAGCGCCAGAAGACCGGCCCGATCCCGGTGTAGGTGGGGTTGCGCAGCATCCGCCCCCGCCGGCCCTTCTTGACCTCCCAGCCGACCTCGCAGCCGAACTGGAAGTTGAGTCGCTTGTCGTCGATCGACCAGGAGCGGTTGACGTCCATCAGCACCCCGTCGTCGGTGGCGTCGATGATCTCGTCGAGGGTGTGTGGGCCCGGTTCCAGGCCCACGTTGGTCATTCGTACCATCGGCAGCCGGGCCCAGCCGTCTGCCCGTACGCTGCCGCCGTAGCCGAGGCCGGCGACGGCGGCCGAGTCCCGGCCGGCGAGCACCCCCACCCAGCGCCCCGCGCGGACCGCGTCCCGCTTGACCGCCGGGGAACCCTCGTCGTCGAAGCCGAAGCTGCCCAGCGCGCCCGGGATGGTCGGGTCGATGGTGATGTTCATCAGCTCGGAGCCGTACCGCAGCGCGCCGAGCTGGCTCAGGTCCAGCCAGGACGTCCCGGCGAAGGCGGCCTCCCAGCCGAGGATCCGGTCGAGCTCGATGGCGTGCCCGACCGACTCGTGGATCTGCAGGGCGAGCTGCTCGCCGCCGAGGATCAGGTCGGTCTCGCCGGACGGGCACTCGGGAGCGGTGAGCAGCTCCCGCGACTCCTCGGCGATCCGGGCGGCGTGCGCGGCCAGGTCGAGCGAGGTGACCAGCTCCCAGCCGGTCGTGCCGTACTGGCCGCCGTAGCTCGGGTAGGACCGGCGCTGGGTCTCGCCGTCGCCGATCGAGGTGGCCGAGATGCCGCCGCCGCACTCGCGGATGCGCTGGTCGATGCGGTGCCCCTCGCTGGAGACGAACCACTTGGCGGTGTCCCAGATCTGGTAGAGCCCCTCGGCCAGGTCGGCGCCGTGCGCGCGCATCGTCTCGGTGGCGCGCACCAGCAGGTCGCCCTTGTCGGAGAGGGGAACGCCGAGCGGGTCCACCTCGCATCCGGATACCCAGCTCGCGACGGTCGCCGCGACGGGGACCAGGTCGATCGGCGGACCGGGGACCCGCGCGCTCGCGGTGGCGATCGCCGCGGCGCGCCGGCCGGCCTCGCGGGCCTCCGACAGCTCGGGTACGGCGTGGAAGCCCCAGCTCGACCCGACCAGCGCCCGGACCCCCAGCCCGATGCTCTCGTCCTGGGTCAGCTCCTCGACGTCGCCGTTGCGGGCCGACATCGACTCGTAGCGGCGGTGCATCACCCGGGCGTCCGCGTACCGGGCTCCCGCGTCGAGCGCGGCCTGGACGGCGTCGGCCGCCGCATCGAACTCGCTCATGATGCCGACCCTAGGCGAGCGCGGCGACATCTGTCAGGAGACGAGATCCTCCGGCCGGATCGTGGCGCGCTCCGAGCCGGCGTGTCGACCAGTTGTCGATGTGCGTCTTCCGTTCATGGGCTGGTCTGGCTTGACGCTCACTCGTTACGCTCAGCGCACTGACATCCCACGTTTTGTAGGTTATTTTCGCCTCCAGAAATTTGCTGTAAGTTCTCTTCATTACTGAAGGGGAGGCGGCCGTGGGCAGGTCGGAGTCGGCGCCGTCCGGGGAACCGGACCGCCCCGAAGTCCCGGAGCAGCGCTCCGGCGAGGGTCCCTACCTGCGGGTGAAGGACCTGCGGGTGCGCTTCGACACCGAGGACGGCGTGGTCCGGGCGGTGGACGGGGTGTCGTTCAACGTCGAACGGGGCCGCACGCTGGGCATCGTCGGCGAGTCGGGCTCGGGCAAGAGCGTCACCTCGCTGGCGATTCTGGGTCTGCACAACGCGAAGCGGGCCACGATCACCGGGGAGATCCGGGTGGGTGGTCGTCAGCTGGTCGGGCTGCCGGAGGAGGAGGTGCGGCGGCTGCGCGGCCGGGACATGGCAATGATTTTCCAGGACCCGTTGTCGGCGTTGCATCCGTACTACACGGTCGGTAGGCAGATCGCGGAGGCGTACCGGGTGCATCACCCGGGGGCAGGGAAGCGGGAGGCCCGGGCGCGGGCGGTCGACATGCTGGGCCGGGTGGGGATTCCGCAGCCGGGGAAGCGGTTCGATCAGTATCCGCACGAGTTCTCGGGCGGGATGCGGCAGCGGGCGATGATTGCGATGGCCCTGGTCAACGATCCCGACCTGCTGATCGCCGACGAGCCGACCACCGCCCTCGACGTCACCGTGCAGGCGCAGATCCTGGACCTGGTCGAAGACCTTCAGCAGGAGTTCCGATCGGCGATCATCCTGATCACCCATGACCTGGGGGTGGTGTCCCAGGTGGCCGATGACGTGCTGGTGATGTACGGGGGCCGGGCGGTTGAGCACGGCAGCGTGACGCGGGTGTTGCGCGCACCGCAGCATCCGTACACCTGGGGGTTGTTGTCGAGCGTGCCGTCGTTGCACGGTGACGCGGACGCGGACCTGGTGCCGATCCGGGGCAACCCGCCGTCGTTGATCAACCTGCCGGCGGGGTGCGCGTTTCATCCGCGTTGCCGGTACGCCGGCCGTAACGGCGACCGTTGCCGCACGGTCGTGCCCGAGTTGCGCGCGGCCGGGGAGGCGGGTCATCTGGTCGCCTGTCACCTGCCGGCCGAGGAGCGCACCCGGCTCTACCGGCAGGACATCGCCCAGGTGGGAGTCGCTCAGTGAGCGCGAGGAACGCAGCGCAGCGGAGTCCCGCAGTCGCGAACGAAGGTGGGCTCCGATGACTGAGCCGCTGTTGACGGTGCGTGGGTTGACCAAGCATTTCCCGGTGCGGAGCGGCGCCGTGCGGGCGGTCGACGGCCTGGATTTCGAGGTACGTCCGGGTGAGACGCTGGGCCTGGTCGGGGAGTCCGGGTGCGGCAAGACCACCACCGGGCGGATGCTGGTACGCCTGCTGGAACCCACCGCCGGGACGATCGAGTTCGCCGGGCGGGACATCACCCACGCCCGCCGCCGGCAGTTGCGGCCGCTGCGGCAGGACCTCCAGATCATCTTCCAGGACCCGTACGCCTCGCTGAACCCCCGCCACACCGTCGGCCGGATCGTGGCCATGCCCCTGCAGGTCAACCGGATCGACCCGCCGGGCGGCATCAAGAAGCGCGTCCAGGAGTTGCTCGAACTGGTCGGGTTGAATCCGGAGCACTACAACCGGTACCCGCACGAGTTCTCCGGCGGGCAGCGGCAGCGGATCGGCATCGCCCGTGCCCTGGCGCTGCGCCCGAAACTCATCGTCGCCGACGAACCCGTCTCCGCGTTGGACGTCTCGATTCAGGCCCAGGTCATCAACCTGCTGCGCGACCTGCAACGCGACCTCGACCTCGCCTTCGTGTTCATCGCCCACGACCTGGCCGTGGTACGCCACTTCTGCCACCGTGTCGCCGTCATGTACCTCGGCAAGATCGTCGAGGTCGGCGACCGTGACGACATCTACCAGCGCCCCCAACACCCGTACACCCGGGCGTTGCTCTCCGCGATCCCCGACGTCACCACCCAGGGACCCGCCGGACGCATCCGCCTGGCCGGCGACGTCCCCACCCCACTCAACCCACCCTCGGGCTGCCGCTTCCGCACCCGCTGCTGGAAGGCCCAGGACCGGTGCGCCACCGAGGAACCGGCACTGATCACCCGCGACGGCGGTAGCCAACTCACCGCCTGTCACTACCCCGAGCAGGGGCCGATCGGCGTCGGGGCCGGCGAATCCGTGGAGGTGTCACAGTGAGCCTGTCCCCGGTCGAGGGCGCCGTGCGGGCCGACATCGAGCCGCCCGTCGACACCGACAAGCAGGCGGTTGCCGGCCGCTCGCCTGGTCAGCTTGCCTGGGCTCGGCTGCGCCGGGACCGCACCGCCATGGTCAGCGGCGTCGTGCTGCTGGTCCTGGCCGGGCTGGCCCTCGCCGCGCCGCTGGTCTCCAAGCTGTACGGGGTCGGCCCGGACGAGCAGTTCCAGCAGCTTCTGGACGGCAACGGCATGCCGCTGGGCTATGCCGGCGGCATCACCGGCGACCACTGGTTCGGGCTGGAACCCCGGCTGGGCCGGGACATCTTCATCCGGATGGTCTACGGGCTGCGTACCTCGCTCTTCATCGCGCTGGCGGCGGCACTGGTCACCACCACGATCGGCGTCGTGCTGGGCATCCTCGCCGGTTTCCTCGGCGGGCTGGTCGACACGGTGATCAGTTGGGTCACCGACGTGGCGTTGGCCCTGCCGTTCCTCATCTTCGCGCTGGCCGTGGTGCCGACCGTGGCGCTGCGCTTCTACGGCCCCCGCGAGGAGGTGCCGCCGGCGTTCCAGGTGGCCGTCCTCATCGGCGTCTTCGCCGCGTTCGGCTGGACGAGCACCGCCCGGCTGGTCCGTGGCCAGGTGATGTCGCTGCGCGAACGGGAGTTCGTGGAAGCGGCCCGGGCGAGCGGTGCGGGCCTGGGGCACATGCTCTTCCGGCAGCTTCTGCCGAACCTGTGGGCGCCGATCCTGGTCGCGTTCTCGCTGGCGGTGCCGCAGTACATCACCGGCGAGGCGGCGCTGTCCTTCCTCGGCATCGGCATCCTCGAACCCACCGCTGACTTCGGCCGGATGATCTTCCAGAGCATCCCGTACCTGCAGACCGATGCGGCGTACGTCTTCTTCCCCGGCATCACGATCTTCGCGCTCGTGCTCGCCTTCAACCTGTTCGGTGACGCGCTGCGTGACGCGCTCGATCCGAAGTCCTCCCGGTAGGGGTGCAACATGGCGCGATTCCTGGTCAAGCGGCTGCTCGCCGCGGTGCTCACGCTCTTCGCGGTGAGCGTGCTCAGCTTCCTGATGTTCTTCGGGCTGCCCCGCGACCCGGTCAGCGGGATGTGCCCGAAGAACTGCAACGCCGAGCGACTGGAGCGGGTACGCGTGGAGCTGGGGCTGCGGGACCCGCTCCCGCAGCAGTACGCGAACTACATGAAGGGCATCGTCGTCGGCCGTGACCTGGGCAGCTCGCAGGGCGGCCAGTGCGACGCCCCGTGCCTGGGCTACTCCTACGTACGCAGCGAGGCGGTCACCGACACCCTTGCCCGGGTGCTGCCGGTGACGTTGAGCATCGTCATCCCGGCCGCCATTCTCTGGCTGGTGCTCGGCGTCGGGCTCGGCATGATCTCCGCGCTGAGACGGGGCAGCGTGCTGGACCGGATGGCCATCGGCTTCTCGCTGGCCGGCGCCTCGATGCAGCTCTACTTCGTCGGCGCGGTGCTGCTGCTGATCTTCACGTACAACCTGCACATCACCCCGGTCCCCGGCTACACGTCCATCTTCGACAATCCGGTGAAGTGGGCGAGCGGCCTGGTGCTGGCCTGGGTCGCGCTGGCCTTCCTATTCTCGGCGATCTACGCCCGGCTGTCCCGGGCGCAGATGCTGGAGACCCTGTCCGAGGACTTCGTGCGGACGGCCCGAGCCAAGGGCGTGCCAAAACGACAGGTCTACGGCCGGCACGCCCTGCGGGCCGCGATCACGCCGATCGTGACGATCGCCGGGCTGGACGTGGGTGGCGCCCTGGGCGGCACGGTGATCACCGAAACCACGTTCGGCCTCCAGGGGCTCGGCCGCACCGCCGTGGACGCGGTCAAGTCGGGCGACCTGCCCACCATCATGGCGACCGTGCTGATCTCGGCGTTCTTCATCGTGGTCGCCAACATCGTCGTCGACCTCCTCTACGCCGCGATCGATCCCCGGGTCCGGTTGCGATAGGGCATCGCCTCGGCAACGGTCCATGGAAAATTCTGTCGATCTCTGCTACACAAGCCGCAGCTTTCTTACGGATGACCGAAGTTCGACGAGATACGGGAGGAGGCGCGACATGCGCCTGAAGAGGGCAGCCGCCCTGGGCGGAACGCTCGTGCTGCTCGTGACGACGGGAGCGTGCACCGAGAACAAGGGCACCAGCGGCGGCAACGACGAGACCCGGGTCAACACCGGGTCGATCGCCATGGACCCCAAGGAGTCCATGGGTCCCGCGCCGGAGGTGCCCGGGGCCGGCAAGGGTGGGACCTTCCACGTCATTCGGCAGTCGCAGATCTCGCACCTGGACCCGCAGCGGATCTACTCGTTCGCCGGCCTGATGAACGCCCCGCTGTACGCCCGGTTCCTGACCACGTTCAAGGACGACGGCTCGGGCAAGGTGACCCTGGTCGGCGACCTCGCCGAGACCCCCGGCGCCGATGTCAACTCCGACTGCAAGGTCTGGGAGTTCAAGATCAAGGACGGGGTCAAGTTCGAGGACGGCTCCCCGATCACCGCCAAGGAGATCGCGTACGGCATCGCGCGCTCCTTCGACCCGGACCTCACCGGCGGCCCCACCTACATCCAGGAGTGGCTCGCCGACACCCCGCAGTACGACACCAAGTGGGACTTCAAGGCGAACAAGACCTCGCTGCCCCCGGGCCTGAGCACGCCGGACGCGAAGACGCTCAAGTTCGAGTTCGCCAAGCCGCACTGCGACCTGCCGTTCGCCGCGTCGCTGCCGTACACGGCGCCGCTCAAGCCCGAGAAGGATACCGGGGTCAACCTGGACAACCAGCCCTTCTCGTCCGGGCCCTACAAGATCAGTAAGAACACCCCCGGCGTCGAGCTGGTGCTGGAGCGCAACGACAACTGGGACCCGGCGACCGACCCGGTGCGGCACGCGTACCCGGACAAGGTCGTCTGGAACTTCGGCCCGGACGAGGAGGCGGGCGCCAACCGGGTGATCGCCGACAACGGCGACGACCAGACGGCGCTGGGCTGGAACGGCGTGCCCTCCTCGCTGATCGCCCGGGTCACCGGCGACTCGTCGCTCACGAACCGTTCGGTGCGCGGCCAGACCCCGAGCCTCTGGCGGCTCACCATCAACACCAGCCGGGTCCCCGACCTGTCGGTGCGCCAGGCGCTCAACTACGCCATCGACCGGGACGGCTTCATCAAGGCGTACGGCGGTGAGGCGACCGCCAAGGCGGTCACCACCCTGATGCCGCCGTCGACCATCGGCTGGCAGAGCTTCGACGCGTACCCGGCCGGCCCGACCGGCAACGTCGACAAGGCCAAGGAGCTGCTCGCCGGCAAGACCCCGGAGCTGGTGCTCGGCATCGGCGACGACCACCCGGAGTACGGCACCCAGCTCAAGGGCAACCTGGAGAAGGCCGGCTTCAAGATCACTCTGAAGAGCATCCCGGCCGACGCCAAGCTCGACGAGACCAAGAAGAAGGACAACCCCTGGGACCTCTACCTCGACCAGTGGGCGGCCGACTGGCCCAGCGGCGCCGCCATTCTGCCGGTGCTCTTCGACGGCCGTGGCATCAAGGCCGAGGGCAACAGCAACACCTCGTTCGTCAACAGCGACGACATCAACAAGGAGTTCGACCGGGTGCTCGCCGTGCCCGCCGGTGAGCAGGGCGGGGAGTGGGCCAAGCTCGACAAGCAGATCATGACCGACCTGGCCCCGGCCGTGCCGCTCTTCGTCGAGCAGGGCTACTACCTGCACGGCTCAAAGGTGGGCGGGATCTACCTGTCCAGCATCTTCGGCTACCCGGCCCTCACGAACGCCTACGTGCAGCAGTGACCGCCTGAAAGCAGGGGCCCGCTCGTTGTTGATAGCGGGCCCCTGCTTACAAATTCCGGCGGAGGAAGTCGAGCTCCAGGCGTAGCAGGTGCTCGGCGACGCCCCCGGCGGCCATGTGGGAGGCCCCGGTCAGCGGCAGCACCGCGTGCGGCCGGCCGGCGGTCAGCAACGCCGCCGAGAGGCGCAGCGTGTGCGCGGCCACCACGTTGTCGTCGACCAGGCCGTGCACCAGCAGCATCGGCCGGGCCTGCGCCGGGTCGCCGACCGGCTCGGCGGCCAGTTCGACAAGCGAGTGGTGGGCGTAGACGTCCATGCCGTCGTCAGGCAGGCCCAGGTAGCGCTCGCTGTACGCGGTGTCGTACAGCGTCCAGTCGGTGACCGGGGCGCCGACGATCGCGCAGCGGAACAGCTCCGGGTGGCGCAGCACCGCCAGCCCGGCCAGCCAGCCGCCGAACGACCAGCCTCGGACCGCCACCCGGGCCAGGTCCAGGTCCGGGTGCTTGCCGGCGAGCGCGGTCAGCGCGTCGACCTGGTCGGTCAGGATCACGTCGGCCACCCGTCGGTGGATCGCCTTCTCGAACGACGGGGCGACGCCCGGGGTGCCCCGGTTGTCGATGGTCACCACCGCGAAGCCCTGGTCGGCCCACCACTGCCGCTCCAGCCAGGCCGCCCGCGCGGCGACCACCTCCTGATGCCCCGGCCCGCCGTACACGTCCAGCAGCACCGGCAGCTTCGTGCCCTTGACGTGTTCCGACGGGTAGAGCACCGCGCTCGGCAGCCGCCGGTCGGTCACCCGCACCATGGTCGGCCGCGGCGCGTACGGCGGGGTCGCGGCCAGCGAGCGGAGTCTCCCCACCTCCCGGTCGCCGTGCCACACCGACCAGCTGGTGCCCGGGTGCTCCAGCGACGCGGCGCCGACCACCAGCGTGGTGCCGCCGATCGCGGCGGTGTGCCAGCCCGGGTCGCTGCCCATCCGGCGGGCGTCCACCCCGCCGCCGATCACCGTCCGGACCCGGTAGAGGTGGCGCTGGCTCGGCTCGCCCTCGCTCGCCTCCACCAGCAGGTCCGCCGGGGCGTTCCCGCCGCCCGGCAGCCGCCCCACCACCCGGCGTACGTAGAGCGAGGGCGGGGTGAGCAGGGTGCCGTCGGCGAACAGGCAGCGGGCGTCGTACCCGTCGTGGGCCAGCTCGCCGCCGACCAGCACCCGACCGTCGGGCAGGTGCGCCGGGGTGCCGGGGATCGGCTCCACCCAGCGCGGGTCGGCCAGCTCGGCGTGCACCTGCGTCTCCCCGGTACGCGGGTCCACCGCGAGCACCAGGCCGTGCTGCTGTGACCGGCGCAGCACGGTGATCAGCGGCCCGCCGTCGGCCCAGCCGACCGAGGTCAGGTACGGGTAGGTCTCGCGGTCCCAGTGCACGTCGACCCAGCCGCCGTCGAGGTCGAGCAGGTGCAGGCTGACCTCGGCGTTCGGCCCGCCCGCCTGGGGGTACGCGACGGTCGTCGGCGGGCTCGCCGGGTCGGCCGGGTCGTGCAGGTGCCAGTGCGGCAGCCGGGACTCGTCCACCCGGGCGGCCAGCACCGAGCGCCCGTCCGGGGCCCACCAGTAGCCGCGGTAGCGGTCGAACTCCTCGGCGGCGATGTGCTCGGCGAGCCCCCAGGTCACCCCGCTGTCCTCGCCGGCGAGCAGGTTGTCGGCGCCGTCCGGCTCGACCACCCGCAGTTGGCCCCGGCGGATCCCCTCGGCGGCGTCGGTGACGTAGGCCAGCCGCTCGCCGGTCGGGTCGGGGCGTGGGTCGATCACCGGGCCGACGGCGGCCACCTCGACCACGTCGCCGTGCACCAGGTCGGCCCGGAACAGCCGGCCGGCCAGCGCGAACGCGGCCACCCGGCCGGCCCCGTCGAGCGCGTAGGAGCCGATGCCGCCGGCGCTGAGCCGCAGCCGCTCGCGCAGCGCGCGTTCGCCCGGCGCCAGCGGGGCCGGCTCGCCCTCGGAGCCGAGCAGCACCGCCGGGTCGGCGACCAGCCGCTCCTCGCCGGAGGCGACGTCGAGCAGCCAGAGCGCGTCGGCCGGGTCCTCCGGTCCCGATGAGCGCAGGAAGATCACCCGGGAGCCGTCGTCCGCGACGGAGACGGCGCGCGGCGCCCCGTGGCTGAACCGACGGGTACGGGCGGCCAGCTCGGGAAAGTCCACAACTCGGATCGTAAGACCGGGCCGCGCGTGATGTGGCCGACCTACGCGGACGCGTGAGCATCGCCGGGGCAGGACCGCCGGATAGAGTGACGCTCGTGACGACGCTGCCCGACCGACGCCTGCTGCTGGTCCACGCGCACCCCGATGACGAGTCCATCGGCACCGGCTCGACGATGGCGCACTACGCCGCCACCGGCGCTCACGTCACCCTGGTGACCTGCACCCTCGGCGAGGAGGGCGAGATCCACGTACCGGAGCTGGCCCAGCTCGTCGCGGCCGAGGCCGACCAGCTCGGCGGCTACCGGATCGGCGAGCTGGCCGCCGCCTGCGCCGCGCTCGGCGTCACCGACCACCGCTTCCTCGGCGGCGCGGGCCGCTACCGGGACTCCGGCATGATGGGCCTGGCCACCAACGAGCACCCCCGGGCCTTCTGGCGGGCCGACCTCGACGAGGCCGCCGGGTACCTGGTGGAAATCATGCGCGAGGTCCGCCCGCAGGTCATGATCACGTACGACCCCAACGGCTTCTACGGCCACCCCGACCACATCCAGGCGCACCGGGTGGCGATGCGCGCACACGAGCTGGCCACCGCCGAGGGGATCGCCCCGGCGAAGGTCTACTGGACGGCGATGCCGCGCAGCGTGCTGGAGGCCGGTTTGAACGCGTTCACCGAGTCCTTGGACAACCCGTTCGCCGGCGTCAACAGCGTCGACGACCTGCCGTTCGGCACGCCCGACCCGGAGATCGCCGCGCGGATCGACGCCACCGACCAGCACGTCGCGAAGGAGGCGGCGATGCGGGCGCACGCCACCCAGATCCCGGCCACCTCCTGGCTCTACTCGATCGCCGGCAACTTCGGCGGCGAGTTCATGGGCGTGGAATATTTCAACCTCGCGGTCGGCGAGAAGGGGCCGGGCGCCGGCCCGTACGGCTGGGAGGACGACCTCTTCGCCGGGCTGCCGCTGGACGGGCCGGACCGGTCCCCGGTCGCCACGGCCGGCGCACGGTGACGCTGCCGGCCGTGCCGATGCCGGTCGCCGCCGAGCCGCCGCCCACCGAGCCGCCCACGAGGTCGGCGCGGCCCCTGGACGTTGCCCTGCGGATCGGCGGCGGCGTCGTGGCGATCTGGGCGGGCCTGCTCGCCGCGGTACTGGAGCTGATCTTCGCCACCTGGGCCTGGGAAGTGATGAAGGGCCGCCCCGGCGGCCTGGCCGAAGGGGTGGTCGGCACCTCACTGGCGGTGGGCGGCATCGCCGCGGTGGTGGTGCTGACGGTCCTGGTGGGCTGGTTCGCGCACGCCGTGGTCGGCACCCGCTGGGCGGTGGTGCTGCCCGCCCTGTCCTGGTTCTTGGTCGTCGTCGCGGGCTCAGTCAAGACCACCGAAGGCGACCTCGTGCTCACCGGCGACAACGTGATCGGCCTGGGGATGATCGTGGCCGGCGCGGTCACCTTCGCGGTGCTGGGTTTCCGGCAGCTGGTCGTGCCGCCGGCCGTCGACTGACGGGTACTGACGACGCACAGGTAACGGTGGTAGATATTCCTGCCAAGGAGTCCGTCGTCGGGGCGGACGGGTGATGGCGGGAGACGTGCGATGCGGGAGCGGTGGGGTGCCGTCGGTGTGCTGGCGGCGGCGCTGTTCGTGGTGAACGTGGTGGCTCGGCTGTTGATCAAGTTTGCCTTTCCGGACAATGACACCGCCAACGACCGCGTTTCCCTGGCGATGTTCCTGGTGATCGGGCTGGTCCTCGCCGTGCTGGCCTTCCGCTGGGGTGCCGACCGGCCGGCGAGCCGCCTGATCGGCGACCTGGCCGTCGCGGTCGGGGCGGCGCTGGCGCTGACCGTGTTCATCGGCCCGCTGCTGGTCGGCGAGAACCCGTTCGGTGGGGGCGCCGGCCTCTTCTTCGCCCAGATCTGGCTCTACGCGGCGGCCACCGGGGCCGGCGTGCTGGTGGGCTACCTGAGCCTCACCGCGCTCGGCCGGGATCACCGTTCCCAGCAGCTCAAGCGGTTCGCCGAGCTGAAGGCCGCCAAGCCGCGCAAGGTCGTCCGCCGCTGACCCGCGCTCAGGCCGGGGCGACCCGGGTCAGGTAGGTGTGGTGGGTGGTGAAGCCGAGCCCCCGATAGAGGGCCACGGCGGGCGTGTTGCGCTGCTCGACCTGCAGGAAGGCGTGCGTGGCGCCCTCCGCCACGCCCCAGTCGACCAGGGCGCGGACCACCCGGCCGGCCAGCCCCTGCCGGCGTGCCTCGGGCAGCACCTCGATCAGGGTCAGGCCGAGCCACCGCCGCTCGCCGGTGACCGTGCCCCGGCCGATGGCGAGCAGCTGACCATCGGCGTACACGTGGGCGAAGCGGGCCCGGTCCACGGCGGTGAGCACGTGCCGGGCGGCGTCCGGCAGGTCGCCCTTGCGGCCGGCGACGACGGCGAGCCAGGCGTCCGACGGCGAGTCGGTCAGCTCGACCGGCGGAAGGTCGACACGCGCGGGCGAGCCGGGCGGCAGCGCGCCGAGCGCGGCGGTCTGCACCAGCACCGGCGGTCGGGCGGCCCAGCCCCGCGTGTCCAGCTCCGCGCCGACCGGGGTGGCCAGCGGCAGCGGGGTGTTCACCAGGGCCGGCTGGCCGTGGTCGGCGTACCAGCGCTGCACCGCGTCCAGCGCGGCGGGCAGCGGGCGGTCCGGGTCGCCGACAGGCAGCGCCGAGTTCGCCCGCCCGGTCCAGCCGGCCGCGCTGCGCAGCAGCCAGTCGCCGAGCCGGCCGCGGACCGGGGCCGGCCACGCCTCGTCGGCGGCCAGCTCCACGGCGAGTACGGCGGTGGCGGTCGGCCGACGGGCCGGCGGTACGCGCTTCGCCCGGTGCACCTCGTCGACCGGAACCCGCAGCCGACCCCGGTCGGTGGTCAACGTGATGTGGGTCTCGCTCAGCTCGACCAGCTCGCCGAGGGCGTCGGAGAAGAGCGGCCGGCCTTCGCGAATACCCACAATTCGCCGGACCACGATCCGGTGTCCCACGTCCTGCTGTCGGAGCACGATCGACCTCCTCCCCGGCGAGATACTAGGCTCTTAGCGTCGCGGTGATCGCGACGAGTCTTGCGGAGGAGAAGATCCGGTGACCTACATCATCGCCGAGCCGTGCGTGGATGTGCTCGACAAGGCATGCATCGAGGAGTGCCCCGTCGACTGCATCTACGAGGGCAACCGGATGCTCTACATCCACCCCGACGAGTGCGTCGACTGTGGTGCCTGTGAGCCGGTCTGCCCGGTCGAAGCGATCTTCTACGAGGACGACGTCCCGGAGCAGTGGAAGGACTACACCGCGGCGAACTACGAGTTCTTCGAGGACCTCGGCTCGCCCGGTGGCGCTTCCAAGATCGGCAAGGTGGAGAAGGACGCGACGTTCGTCGCCGCCCAGCCGCCGCGCGGAGAGGGCCACTGAACCGGCCCGCGCCGGTCTCGTCGCGGCTGCCCGACTTCACCTGGGACACCCTGGACGCCGCGGCCACGATGGCCGCGGCGCACCCGGACGGTCTCATCAACCTCTCGATGGGCACGCCTGTCGACCCGGTGCCCCCGGTGATCCGGCAGGCCCTCGCGGACGCGTCGGACGCGCCCGGCTACCCGCTGACCGCCGGCACCCCAGTGCTGCGGGACGCCATCGCGGCCTGGGTGGCCCGGGCGTGCGGCGCGGGCGTCGACGGGCTCGGCGTGCTGCCCACGATCGGTTCCAAGGAGTTGGTCGCCTGGCTGCCCACGCTGCTCGGCGCCGGCCCCGGCGACGTGGTCGTGGTGCCGTCGATCGCCTACCCGACCTACGAGGACGGCGCCCGGCTGGCCGGCGCCACCACGGTACGCACCGACTCGCTGACCGCGGTCGGTCCCACCTCCCGGGTACGGCTGGTCTGGGTCAACTCGCCCGGCAACCCGACCGGTCGGGTGCTGCCCGCCACCCATCTGCGCAAGGTGGTCGACTGGGCGCGCGAGCGCGGTGCCGTGGTCGCCAGCGACGAGTGCTACCTCCCGCTCGGCTGGGACGCCGAGCCGGTCTCGGTCCTGTCGCCCGAGGTCTGCGGCGGGTCGTACGAGGGTGTGCTGGCGGTGCACTCGCTCTCCAAGCGCTCCAACCTGGCCGGCTACCGGGCCGGGTTCGTGGCCGGTGACCCTGCCCTGGTGGCCGAGCTGCTCAAGATCCGTAAGCACGCCGGCATGATCGTGCCCGCCCCGGTGCAGGCGGCGATGGTGGCCGCGCTGGGCGACCAGGCGCACGCCGACGAGCAGCGGGAGCGGTACCGGCGCCGGCGGGAGCGGCTGCGCGCCGCGTTCACCGACGCCGGCTTCACCGTCGAACACTCCGAGGCCGGCCTCTACCTCTGGCTGACCCGCGACGAGGACTGCTGGGACACCGTCGACTGGCTGGCCCGGCGGGGCATCCTGGTTGCCGCCGGGATCTTCTACGGCCCGGCCGGCGCCCGGCACGTCCGGGTGGCGCTGACCGAGTCCGACGAGCACATCGCGGCCGTCGCCGATCGGCTCGCCCAGCCCTGACCGTTGGCGTGGCGGCCGGCCCCGTGAATCATGCAGGGACCGGCCGCCACGTCTCTGTCAGTCGTTGATTCGCTCGAACACCCGTAGCAGGGTGTCCCGGCTGTGCTTCTCCAGGAACTCGCTGGACATCAACTCCTGCACCTGCACGGTTCGGCCGTCGTACAGGGTCAGGGTCGCCTTCAGCGGCACCTCCCGCGTCACCTCGACCGAGGTGATCTCCTCGTACGGCAGGTACGGGTGCCGGGCGGCCAGTTCGCCCACCGGCTCCGCGCTGACCAGCTCCGTGAGCCGCTTCTCGCCTTCGCTGGACCTGCCCGGCTCGGGAATCAGGACGAGCCCGTTGTCCAGCACGAGCACGTCGTGCTCCCGACCGTCGATCTTGATGTTGGCCAGCCCGCCGATCAGGTCGGCGTCACGCGCCGACGCCCGGGCCTGCACCACCGTCGCCTGCGCCGCGTCGACGCCCCGCTCAACGAGGCGGGACAGCGCCTCGTCCAGCGTCTGCGGCGACACCGCCAGCTTGGCGACCTCGGCCAGGTCCCACGGCTCACCGTCCGGGCCGACCAGCCGGGCCGGCGCGGACCAGGAAAGCTGCCACCGGGCCCGCCCCGAGCGGACCGCCGCGTTGTCGAGCAGCGTCTCCATCGGGCCGGCGAAGGCGACCGCCGCCTCCTTCCGGGTGGCGTCGGGGAAGAACTGCTCGGCGAACTCGCCGAGCCGGCCGGCGCGGATCAGCTCCAGCACTGTCGGCAGGCCCGGGGACGCGGTGCCGGTGAAGCGGCCGGCCGCCCGGTAGATGCCGTCCGCCCGCTGCTGCACCCCGGCGGCCACCGCCTCGGCGATGAACTCGGGCCAGGGCAGGATCCGCCGCGAGCCGTGCTCGACCACCAGCTCCTGGAGCTGCCGTCCGGCGGTCGCCACGTCGGCGAGCATGATCGAGGCCGGCCGGTCGTCCGGCCGCGCCTGCTCCGCCGGCGCGTCACCCATCGCGGCGACCCGTACGCCGATCGGCGGGTGGGTGTCCCAGCGGGACGCCTCCTGCTCGGGCGCGTTCTCCCGCAGCTCGTCGATCTCGTCCCGGCGGGCCTCGATCAGCTGGGCGAAACCGCCGAAGAGGTCGTTCGGCGCGAGCCCGGCCGACCAGCCCGACTCGACGTACGCGTTCATGTAGAACGCCCAGGCCGCGTCGAGCGCGGGCAGCGTACGCAGCGCGGAGGTGGCGGCCTCGTGGCCGGCGAGCCGCACCGACGCCCGGTCGGCCTCCAGCTCCTGCCGGCGGGACGCCGCGTTGTCGACCAGCAGGTAGAGCCTCGCGTAGCCCCGGAAGACCCAGCCGATCGGGTTGCGCCGGCTGATCCGCTCGATGGTCCCCCCGATGGCCAGCCGGCCCCGGTAGGCGATCCCGCCGAGCCGGGTGTGCCGGCCCGAGTAGTGGCCCAGCTCGTGCGCGAGCACCGAGCGGAGCTGGTCGACCCGCATCGCCTGCAGCAGCGGCAGTCCGACGTAGAGGGTGCGCCGGCCACCGATCAGGCCGAGCAGTCGACTCTGCTCGCCGACCGCCGCGTTCACCTCCGGCACCAGCCGGATCTCGTCGGGCGCGCGGGTGCCGACCGCGGTGGCCAACTCCCGCACGGTGGCCCAGAGCTGTGGCGCTTCCCGCTCACCCAGGATCAGGCCGGGTGCCGGCTCGTTCTTCGTGCGGATCGCCTTCCAGAGCCCGACGGCGACCGCGCCGAGCGCGGCCACCAGCGGGAGCAGAAGCTTGCTGGTCAGCAGGCCGTTGGTGTGGCCGAACAGCCAGACCCCGAGCGCGGCGACGGCGGCGAGCTGAAGCAGCGCGACGACGTAGAAGCCGACCAACATGACCACCGAGGCGAGCGCCCGGTACGTCGCGGACATTCGTTTCCTTCCCTGAGAGGTGAGGTGCCCGCCCCGAACCCGGACGAGCCGTCCGGGGACCGTACGACGTGCGCGCCGCTCGGGCAACATCCTTCCGCCCGCCCGCACCCCTTGCGTTCGGCGGCCACCACGCGAGGCCCGGGCGATATCCTCGGCGGGACTTCCAGTGGGGCCGACCCGGCCCCGTACGACGGGACCCCGAGGTGGGCATGGGCGGGCAGCGGCGGGCGGCGGTGGTCGGCACCGGTCTGATCGGTGGCTCGGTGCTGCTCCGGCTCCGGGACGCCGGGCTCGACGTCGCCGGCTGGGATCCGGACCCGGCGACCCGTCGGTTCGCCGCCGAGCGGGGCATCGCCGCCCCGGACGCCTTGGAGGAGGCGGTCGCCGGCCGGGACGTCGTCTTCCTCTGTGGCCCCCTGCCCACCCTGCCTGCGATGCTGACCCGGGTGGCCGGGGTCACCGACGACCGGTGCGTGCTCACCGACGTGGGCAGCATCAAGGCGGACGTGGCCACCGTCGCCACCGCGCAGGGGCTCGGGCACCGGTTCGTGCCCGGCCACCCGATGGCCGGCGCCGACCGGGCCGGCGTCGCCGCCGCCTCCTCGGACCTGCTCGACGGGGCCGCCTGGGTGCTCTGCCCGGGGCCGACCGGGCTGGCCGCGTTCCGCCGGCTCACCGCGCTGCTCATCGACGTCTTCCACGCCCGGGTGGTGCCGATGTCCGCGCCGGAGCACGACACCGCCGCGGCGCTCGCCTCGCACGTGCCACACCTGCTCGCCGGCGCGCTGGCTGGGGCCGTGCAGCGGGCGGCGCTGCGCGACGCGGTGCTGGCGCTGGCCGCCGGCAGCTTCACCGACGGCACCCGGGTGGCCGGTGGCCCGCCGGTGCGGACGGCGAACATGTTGCTCGGCAATCGCGACCGGGTGCTGGCCGAGCTGGGCGCGGTCCAACGCTTCCTCGACGAGCTGTGCGACGCGCTGACAGCCGGGGACGCCGAGGCGCTCACCGCTCGGCTCGACGAGGCCCGGGCGGCCCGGGCCGCGCTGGGCAGCCGTTCGTACACCACCCAGCGGCGCGAGTTCCCGGCCACCGCCGAGCACGCGGGGGAGCTGGCGTACATCCGGGAGCTGGGCGCGGCCGGCGGGCACCTCATCGGCTGCCACGTGGCGGCCGGCGCGGTCAGCTACACGGCCCAGCTGCCTGGCCTAGGGTGAGGGGCATGGCGGACGCACCTGTGGTGGCGGTACGCGGCGAGGCGTACCGGGAGGTCGCGCCCGAGCTGGCCCGGTTCACGGTCACCGCGTCCGCTCGGGACCGGGACCGGGAGACCACGCTGACCCGGTTGGCCGAGCGGGCCGCCGCCGTCCGGGTGCTGCTGGACGGGGCCGGGCCGGCCGTGGAGCGGCGGGAGACCGGCCAGCTCCGGGTCTGGCCGGAGACGAAGCGTTCCGGTGAGCGGGTGGTGGCGCACCACGGCAGCGTCACCACGACCGTCACGGTCGCCGACTTCACCGCGCTGGGCGAGCTGATGCTCCGCCTGGCCGACCAGGAGCAGGTCGAGGTGGCTGGCCCGTGGTGGTCGCTGCGGCCGGACAGCCCGGCGTACCGCGAGGCGCGGCACGCCGCCATCGCGGATGCGCTGGCCCGCGCCCGGGAGTACGCGGAGGCGCTCGGCGCCCGGGTGACCGGCCTGCTCGAGCTGGCCGACACCGGCCTGGCCGCCGCCCCGCCGATGCTGGCCCGGGCCGCCGGCTCCGGCGGCATGGCCGGCGGCGCCCCGCCCGAGCTGGAGCTGGATCCCCGCCCGCAGCCCGTGCAGGCGGCGGTCGAGGCCCGGTTCACCATCAGCGAGCCGGCGCTCGGCTGATGCCGCCGGCACAGGTGCTCCCGCTCGACGAGCTGGTGACCCGGGCCCGGGCGCTGGCCGCCGCCGGGCCGCGGCAGTTGCTCGGCATCGCCGGCGCGCCCGGCGCGGGCAAGTCCACCCTGGCCGAGCGGATCGTCGCCGAGGTCGGGTCGGCCGCTCGGCTGGTGCCGATGGACGGCTTCCACCTGGCCCAGTCTGAGCTGGTCCGGCTGGGTCGGGCGGAGCGCAAGGGCGCCCCGGACACCTTCGACGCCAACGGCTTCGTCGCCACCATGCGGCGGCTGCATCGGCTGGAGCCGACCTCGGTGTGGGCGCCGATGTTCCGCCGCGACCTGGAGGAGCCGGTCGCCGGGGCGATTGAGGTGCCGCCCGAGGTCCGGTTGGTGGTGACCGAGGGCAACTACCTGTTGCTGCGCGAGGACCCGTGGGACGAGGTGCGTTCCCTGCTGCACCAGGCCTGGTTCCTCGACCTGGACGTCGAGCTGCGGCAGCGCCGGCTGACCGCCCGGCACGAGGCCTACGGTAAGACCCCGGAGCAGGCGCGCGCCTGGGCGCTGGGTAGCGACGAGGCGAACGCCGCCCGGGTCGCCGGCACCGCCGAGCGGGCCGACCTGGTGGTCCGGCTAGTCGACCCCCTGCCGGGGTGACGGCACGGTCCGGCGGAGCAGCCGGGCCACCAGCGCCCGTTCGCGGGCGAACTCCACCGCGTCCGGGTAGCCGCTGTGGTTGCGGATCGGCGGGTCAACCACCTCACCCCCGCTGGGGTGCAGCGCCTCCGGGTCGGCGACCGGCACGTCCCGCTCGCCGGCGCTGACCTGCCAGCCCAGCGGGTCGGTGGGGCGCCAGAAGTTGGTCCAGGCGATGCCGTCACCGGGCCAGGTCAGCGCCCGGGTGAGCACCCGCAGCCGGGCCGGCCCGAAGTACGCCGGGAAGACCCGGCCGTAGAGCCGGGTGAACTGGCAGCCGTACGAGAAGAACCAGATCCGCCGCCGCCACCGACGGGCGAGCTGGAGCAGCGTGGCGGCGCAGATGACGGTGCCCTGGCTGTGCCCGGAGAGGATCACCCCATCCATCCGGCGGGGGTCGTGCTCGGTGAGCGCCAGCAGGCCTGCGATCCGGGTCTGGAGTTCCGGCACCGCGCGCTCGGCGTAGCTGGGCGGGGCGAGCGGGTGCGCGGCGCGTGGCCAGAATGTGCCGATGTCCCAGATCACGCCGACCGACCGGCGGACCGTGTCGTTGCGGTAGACCAGCAGGCCGAGGGCGGCGACTACCAGCGGAAGCCAGCCGAGCAGCCATCCCCCGAGGTTGGCCGTCCAGTCGACGAGGATCTGCCAGCCGGACGGGACCCGCGAGCTGGGTCGGCCGCCGGAGAGCGCCGCCGCGCAGCAGAGGGCCACCAGCGCCGCCGAGCCGGCGGCATAGCGGCCGACCAGCCGGATCGCGTGCTCGCCGACGAGTCGGTGCAGTGCCCGGAACGTGCTGACGTCGTGGCAGCGGCGCAGGTCGTGGGCGGAGAGGTCCTCGGCGGTCGCGGTCAGGGTGGCGTACTCGGCCGCGCGCAGGCGGCGGAAGAGGAGGGCGGCCCGGATCAGCAGGCCGACGAGTGCGAGCAGGGCGATCACGCAGGCCAGCCCCGCCCAGGACACCGCCGGTGGGGGTGTCACCCGTCCGCCCGGGCCGGTCCGGCTGTCGAGCAGGCTGCTGCACCAGTGCAGCAGTCCGGCGCAGTAGGCGGCCGCCAGCATCCAGCCGAAGCCGGCGATGATCGCCGGTCCCCGCCCGCCCCAGGCGAGGCCACCGTCCGGGTCCGGCGACCGCTCGGCCACGGCGGGCCCGGTGCGCGGCAGCAGCAGGCCGGTCACCGCGACGGCGATGGCCGGCACGGCCAGCATCCAGGGCCGCAGCCCGGCGGGGGCCGCCGGCAGGCCGGGCAGCCCCCGCTCGGTCCACACCAGCCCGAGCGGCAGCAGCATGCCGCCGGCCACCGGGGTGATCAGCGCCCGCCGCCCGGACCGGGTCACCGCGCCGATCGCCATCAGCAGCAGCGCCTGGTAGGTGGCGAGCCAGACGACGATCGTGTCGTACCCGGGCAGCGAACGGTCGACCTCGCAGCCGATGATGCCGGGATCCCGGACGCAGCCGGTCGGCTGCCGGAGGTCGGCAAACAGTCGCCCGGCGGGGCCGTCGGGGAGCAGCAGGAGCAGGAAGGTGCCGAGCAGGCCCAGCCCGGTGAGCACCGCCACCGTCGCGCTCCACCGGCCCAGCGGGGTGTGGCCCTGCCGGCGGGTGAGCCAGGGCCGGCCGAGCGCGACCACGGCGATCGCCACGACCGTGGCGAGCACGGCGACGGTCGGCCAGGCGACGGCGGCCCGCAGACCCCGCGGCGGGTCCATGACGATCACCCCGGTGACCGGCACCGCCGCGGCGATCACGGCCCCGGCGCAGAGGTGCAGGACGGCGGCCCGGCGTAGCTGCCCCTCGCCGCACCAGAAGGTCGGATCCTGGAGCGGATTCTCCAGTGGCTCGGGCTCGACCAGCGGCTGCGGCTCGCGAGCCGTTGGCCGAGGGCGGGGGTCGGCGGGCATCTCCGCCTCGTACTGGTAGGTGCGCCAGGCGACCGCGCCGATCAGCATCAGCAGGAGCAGTGGCAGCAGCAGGCCGACGGCGAGCGCCCGGGTGCCCTGGCGCCACCAGCCGCCGGCGAGGAAGTCCCACGGGCCGGGGAGATGGTCCAGGCAGCCCTGGCCGACGCACTGCCAGGCGAGCAGGTTGACGCCGACCCCGGTCACCGCGATCACCAGGGTGCCGGTGAGGCTCAGGCCGAACAGCCGGATGAGCCACGCCGTGATGCCGGAGCGGCTGCGCCAGCGTTCCCGGTCCGGGTCGGGCGGGATGCCGGTGCGGGCGTAGAGCGCCACGTTGGCCAGCGCGAAGGGCAGCAGCAGCGTCCACAGCGCCCGCTCGACGTCCCGTGCGGTCCGCGCGCCGGAGGTCAACTGCCCCCAGCTGTACGCCTCGACGGTGATCGGGTCGTCGGAGCCGGTGGTGGTGGAGCGGTAGAAGCCGGTGACCGCGTCGCCGGCGACGAGCCAGGGCTGTGGCCCGTCGCCGCCCGGGGCGGGACGCAGACCGAGCAGTTGGTCGGGTGGAGTGTTCGACACCCCGTGCACCCGAAGTTCGAGCACCCGTTCCATCATCGCTGCCCCCTGGGAAGCCCTACTACCCAGAGTGCATCTTCCAGTGCCGAACCGCACCCCATCGGAAGTGTCGTTTTAGCAGCTCAGATGGCTTGTTCCAGGGTGCGTACGGGGCGAGCGGGATTACCCACGGCAACCACGTTGGGCGGCAGGTCCCTCGTCACCACGGCACCCGCGCCGACCACCGTGTTGTCGCCGATGCTGACGCCGGCCAGCACGATGACCCCGCCGCCGAGCCAGACGTTGTCGCCGATGGTGATCGGTCGGGCCGACTCCCACTTGTCCCGCCGGGCCGCCGGCTCGATCGGATGGGTGGCCGTCAGGAGCTGCACGTTCGGCCCGATCTGGACGTCGGCGCCGATGGTGATCCGGGCGACGTCGAGGAAGACCGCGTTGAAGTTGACGAAGCTGCGCGGCCCGATGTGGGTCTGCCAGCCGTAGTCGCATTGGAACGGTGGCCGGACCCAGGCGCTCTCGCCGAGCGAGCCGAGCAGCTCCCGCAGGGTGGCGAGCCGGCCCTCCGGGTCGTCGGCGGAGCCGGTGTTGAAGCGTTCGGTGAGCCGGGCCGCCCGGTCCAGGTCGGCGGCGATCTCCGGATCGTCGGCGATGTACAGGTCACCGGCGAGCATGCGTTCCTTCATGGTCCTCATCGGAGGATCATGCCGCGCCGGGACGCCGTTGCGCGGCCCTGTGTGTGGGATTGTGGGCTTTTCTTTGCATACTCAGTATGCAATCCTGGGCTCCGCCGTCGATGTGCCTCACATCGATGGGGACGCCCGTTGAAGGAGGAATGTTGCTCCGTAACAGAAGGAAACTAGCCGGGGTCGGCCTCACCCTGGGGCTGGCGCTCGGCGTACCCGGGTCGGCGTCCGCCGCGCCGGGGACCGGCCCGGCCGCCCGCGCCGACGCCCCGGCGGATGCCGGCCGGTCCGCCACCGTCACCCTGATCACCGGCGACCAGGTCACCGTGACCGCCTCCGGCGACGCCGCGGTACGCCCCGCCGCCGACCGGGCCGGCATCCACTTCCTGGTCGGTCGGGAACGCGATCACCTCACCGTTGTCCCGCAGGACGCGCTGCCGCTGGTCCGGGCCGGCCGGGTCGATCGGCGGCTGTTCGACGTCACCGAGCTGATCGCGTCCGGCTACGACGACGCCCACCGGGACACGCTGCCGCTGCTGGTGTCGTACCCGCCTGGGTTGGCCCGGCGCGCGGCGTCCCCGGTCGCCGGCGCGCGGGTGATCCGTGAGCTGCCGGTGATCGGCGGCGCGGCGCTGGTCGCGCCGAAGGCCGACGTCGGCGCGGTCTGGGCTGCGGCGTCCGCCGCCGGCCGGGCCGGCCTCCGGGCCGACGCGGCGGGGGGCGTCGACCGGATCTGGCTGGACGGCCGGCGACGGGTGACCCTCGACCACAGCGTTCCGCAGATCGGCGCGCCCGCCGCCTGGGCCGGCGGCTGGACCGGGAAGGGGGTGACGGTCGCGGTGCTCGACACCGGCGTCGACCTCACCCACCCCGACCTGGCCGGCAAGGTCGCCGAGTCGCGCAACTTCAGCGTGGCGGCGGAGGCGGACGACCTGATCGGGCACGGTACCCACGTCGCGTCGACCATCGCCGGCAGCGGGGCCGCCTCCGCCGGCCGATACCGGGGTGTCGCTCCCGACGTCACCCTGCTTTCCGGCAAGGTCTGCGAGGACGAGTACTGCTCCGATTCGGCGATCCTCGCCGGCATGCAGTGGGCTGCGGCGGAGAAGCACGCCACCGTGGTCAACATGAGCCTCAGCGGCGGGGTCAGTCCGGAGATCGACCCGCTTGAGCAGGCGATCGAGACGTTGACCGAGCAGTACGGAACGCTCTTCGTCGTCGCGGCTGGCAACGACGGCCCGGACGGCTCGGTCGGCTCGCCGGCCACCGCCGACGCAGCGCTGGCCGTGGGGGCGGTCGACCGGAACGACGAACTGGCCGACTTTTCCAGCCGTGGGCCGCGCACCCGCGACGGCGCCATCAAGCCGGACATCACCGCCCCCGGCGTAGACATCTTGGCAGCCCGGGCCGCTCACGGCGCCATCGGCAACCCGGGGGAGAGGTACGTGGCCCTCTCCGGCACCTCGATGGCCACCCCGCACGTGGCCGGCGCGGCGGCGTTGCTGGCCCAGCAGCACCCCGGCTGGACGGCCGCTCGGTACAAGGCCACCCTGATGGCCTCCGCGAAGCCGCACCCGGGCCAGACGGTGTTCCAGCAGGGTGCGGGACGGGTCGACATCGCGCACGCGATCACCGAGGAGGTGACCAGCGATCCGGTCAGCGTCTCGTTCGGCATGGCGGCCTGGCCGCACGACCGCAACCAGCCGATCGCTCGGACGGTCACCTACCGCAACTCCGGCAGCGGCCCGCTCATCGTCGACCTGGGCACAGAGGTGACCGGCCCGGACGGGCGCACCGCGCCGACCGGGATGTTCAACCTCAGTACGTCCCGGCTCGACGTACCGGCGGGCGGCGCCGCACAGGTGACGGTCACCGTGGACACCCAGCTCGGCGGGGTGGACGGCGACTGGACCGGGCGGCTGGTCGCCCGCGCTGGCGCGGTGGTGGCGGTCACCCCGTTGGCCGTCAACCGCGAGGTGGAGAGCTACGACCTGACGGTCGTCCACCGGGACCGGGCCGGCGCGCTCACCGCTGACTACGACACCGTCCTGAGCAATCTGGACGACCCGGGGCGTCGGTACTACCTGTGGGGGCAGGGCGGCGAGACGCGGCTCCGCCTGCCCAAGGGGCGGTACGGCGTGGCGAGCCTGCTCTACCGGCCGGACGGCGAGGACTGGTCCGAGCTGTCCATGCTGGTCCAGCCCGAGCTGATGGTGGACCGCGACCAGCGGATCACCCTCGACGCCCGACTGGCGAAGCCGGTCCGGACCAACGTGCCGCAACGCGGGGCCGTCCCGGTGTGGATCGACTTTACGGCGACCTGGCTGGCCGACGGCCACCCATACAATTGGTCGCTCTGGGCGGACAGCTTCGACGGGCTGTACAGCGCCCAACTCGGCAAGAACGTCTCCGACTCGCGCTTCGTCGGCACGCTGGCCAGCCAGTGGGCCGCGGCGAGGTACTCGGCCAGCCCGTACTTCTACGCCCTCAACGAGCACTTCCCCGGCCGCTGGCCGACCGGGTACGTACGGCAATACCAGCCGGCGGACCTGGCCACCGTGACGCACCGGTTCCGTGGCGGCGATCCGGGGCTGGCGACGATCCTGCGGGCGGTCGTCCCCGAGTCGGACTACGACCTCGGCTACGCCTCGGCGGCGGTCCTGCCGGTGACCGTCCCCGGCCGGCGCATCGAGTACTACAACGCGAGCCGGACGAGGTGGCGTTCCCTGACCGAGTTCGGCGGCCCCGGTGAGGACGGCTGGTACGAGACGAGGGCGGTGCTGGCGTCGGTGCCGACCCGGTACCGAGCCGGCGGGAGCTACCAGGAGGAGTGGAACTCCGCGCCGTACGGGCCGTCGTTCCCGCAGCCGGACAGGCCGAGGCAGGGCGTGACGCGCAACGGCGACACGATCGTTGTCAACCTGCCGACGCACAGCGACGCCGCCGGGCATCCAGGCGGTTCGGTCAACGACACCGAGCGGACCGCGCTGTATCGCAACGGCAGGCTGCTTGACGAGCAGCCGGACGCCGGGTACGGCGAGTTCAACGTCCCGCCGGGCGTGGCCAACTACCGGCTGGAGACCTTCGCCACACGGCGCTTCACCGACCTGAGCAGCGAGGTGTCGACCGCCTGGACGTTCCGCTCGAAGCACGTCCCGGGTGACGACTGGACGCGGCTGCCGGCCATGGCGGTCCGCTTCGCGCCGTCGCTGGCGGCCGACAACAGCGCACCGGCCGGCCGGGCGTTCAACATCCCGGTGACGGTGCAACGGCAGCCCGGTGCGCCGGCCGCCAAGGTAGCGGCGCTCACCGTCGACGTCTCGTACGACGGCGGGCGGACCTGGCGCAAGGCGGACCTGCACAAGCAGGGCGCGGGCTGGACGGCCGACGTCCGGCACCCCGCCGGCCACGGCTACGTCTCGCTGCGCGCCACCGCGCGGGACAGCGCCGGCAACACGGTGACCACGCGGATCATCCAGGCGTACCGTCTGCGGTAAGTCAGCCGGTCCGGGTCCGCGGTTTTCCCGCCGCGGACCCGGACCGGGTCAGTCGTTGGCGTGCAGGGCGGCGTTCAGCTCGATGCCCCGGCCGGTCCGCGGCTTCGCCTCCAGTGCCCCGGTGACCGAGTTGCGCCAGAAGAGCAGGCCGTCCACGCCGGAGAGCTCGCGGGCCTTGACCACCCGGCCGTCCGGCAGGGTGATCTTCGACGCGGCGGTGATGTAGCAGCCGGCCTCCACCACGCAGTCGTCGCCGAGCGAGATGCCCACCCCGGCGTTCGCGCCGATCAGGCTCCGCTCACCGATCCGCACCCGCGCGGTGCCGCCGCCGGAGAGGGTGCCCATGATCGAGGCGCCGCCGCCGATGTCGGAGCCGTCGCCGACCACCACGCCCTGCACGATCCGGCCCTCGACCATCGAGGTGCCCAGCGTGCCGGCGTTGAAGTTGACGAAGCCCTCGTGCATCACGGTGGTGCCGGCGGCCAGGTGGGCGCCGAGCCGAACCCGGTCCGCGTCGGCGATCCGTACCCCGGCGGGGACCACGTAGTCGGTCATCCGGGGGAACTTGTCCACTCCGTACACCGCGAGGTGGCGGCCGGCGGCGCGTTCGATGACGCGCAGCTCGTCCACCCGCTCCGGCGGGCACGGCCCGGCCGAGGTCCAGGCCACGTTGGCCAGCTTGCCGAAGATGCCGTCGAGGTTGAGCTCGTTGGGGCGCACCAGGCGGTGGGAGAGCAGGTGCAACCGGAGGTACGCGTCGGCGGCGTCCTTGATCGGGTCGTCCAGCGAGCCGATCACGGTGACCACCTGGACCGTACGCAGACCGGGCAGCGCCCGCTCGCCGACCGCGCCGGGCGGCAGGTCGAGGACGTCGGCCTCGTCCTCCCCGGGGACGAGCGGCAGCTCGCCGAGCCCGAGCTTGCCGGTCGGGTACCAGGTGTCGAGCACCAGGTCGTCAGCGGTGATCGTGGCCAGGCCGATGCCCCAGGCGGCTTCTGCGGTCGTCACGAGGATGACGGTACCGTGCGAGACATGCAGAACCCGCTGACCCCCGAGGTCTTGGCTGATCCGGTGGCGCTCACCCGCGCCCTGGTCGACATAGAGTCCGTCTCCCGTAACGAGAAGGCGATCGCCGACTTCGTCGAGGAGGTGCTGCGGGGCGTGCCGCACCTGACCACCTACCGGCACGGCAACACGGTGATGGCCCGTACCGACCTGGGCCGGGCGCAGCGGGTGGTGCTCGCCGGCCACCTGGACACCGTCCCGCACAACAACAACTTCCCGTCGACCATGCGCGGCGACCTGATGTACGGCTGCGGCACCTCCGACATGAAGTCCGGGGTGGCCTTCGCGCTGCACCTGGCGGTGACCCTGCCCGACCCGCGCTACGACGTCACGTACTTCTTCTACGAGGCCGAGGAGATCGAGTCGCAGTACAACGGTCTCACGCTGGTCTCCCAGGCCCACCCGGAGTGGCTCCAGGCCGACTTCGCGGTGCTGTTGGAACCGACGTACGGGATCGTCGAGGCCGGCTGCCAGGGCACCATGCGGGCGATCGTCACCACGTACGGCGAGCGGGCCCACGCGGCCCGGTCCTGGTACGGGGTGAACGCCATCCACGGCGCCGGCGAGGTGTTGCGTCGGCTCGGCGGGTACGAGGCGCGTCGGGTGAGCATCGAGGGCTGCGAATATCGCGAGGGCCTGAACGCGGTCCGGATCGGCGGCGGGGTGGCCGGCAACGTCATCCCGGACCGTTGCGAGATCGAGATCAATTATCGGTACGCCCCGGACCGCGCCCCCGCGGCGGCCGAGGCGCACCTGCGCGAGGTCTTCGCCGGCTTCGAGCTGGCGGTCACCGACGCGGCGGCCGGCGCGGCCCCGGGGTTGGACAACCCGCCGGCGCGGGAGTTCCTGGCCGCGGTGGGCGCGGCCCCGATCGGCAAGCTGGGCTGGACCGACGTGGCCCGGTTCGCCTCGATGGGCATCCCGGCGCTGAACTTCGGCCCGGGCGACCCCAACCTGGCCCACCACAAGGACGAGCACGTCGAGCTGACCAAGATCCGCGACGGGGCGGCCACCCTGCACCGCTGGCTCGCCGCCAACTGACACCGGATACGCGACCGGGGGCCCTGTCGGGTGAGGCGGGCCCCCGGGATCGTGTCGGCGCGGCGTCAGACGGTCGTCGTCAGCGAGGTGTCCGGCTCGGCGGACTCGCCGGTGAGGTCGGTGTGGTGGGCTTCCATCAGGCGGGCGCGGCGGCGCTCGGCCACCACGTCGCGGATCCGCCGCTGCATCTGCCGGCGGATCCGGATCATCTCGGTGTTGTTGATCAACGCTGGCTCCTCCCCCGAAGGCGCGCGCCGGGGCATACCCCGTATGTGTGAATAGTAAGACGTGCGGGCGACCGAATTAGTTGCCCAAGATCGCCAAGAATTTTCCAGCTCGCCGGCCTCCGCGCCCGGCCGCCGTGGCTCCATTACGGTGGCCCCATGAGCCAGAGCAACGGGCGGCAGTCCGGCCGCGGTCCGCGCAGGGAACGGCACCGGGGCGCCGTCACGCTGCGCAATCACGCCATCCCGACCAGCACCGCCGACCAGCGGCTGCTGGACTCCCGGGGCCGGGGCGACTGGAAGACCAAGGACGCCTGGCGGGCGTTGCGCATCCTGTCGGAGTTCGTCGAAGGCTTCGACACCCTGGCCGACCTGCCGCCCGCGGTCAGCGTCTTCGGCTCAGCCCGCAGCAGGCCGGAGAGCACCGAGTGCCGGATGGCCGAGGAACTGGGCGCCGCACTGGCCCGGGCCGGGTACGCGGTGATCACCGGAGGCGGCCCCGGGGTGATGGAGGCGGCCAACCGGGGGGCCAGCGAGGCGGGCGGGGTCTCCGTCGGGCTCGGTATCGAGCTGCCGTTCGAGCAGGGCATCAACGAGTGGGTCGACCTGGCCATCGACTTCCGCTACTTCTTCGCCCGCAAGACCATGTTCGTGAAGTACGCGCAGGCGTTCGTCGTGCTGCCCGGTGGCTTCGGCACCATGGACGAGCTCTTCGAGGCGCTGACCCTGGTGCAGACCGGCAAGGTCACCCGCTTCCCGGTGGTGCTGATGGGCCTCGACTACTGGCGGGGCCTGATCGACTGGCTGCGCGACAGCATGGCCGCCGAGGGCAAGATCGGCCCGACCGACCTGGAGCTGATCTGCCTCACCGACGACGTCGAGGAGGCGGTCCGGCACATCGTGGAGGCCGAGGCGGTGCTCTCCGCCGAGCAGGAGGCGATCCGCGAGGAGGCGGTCGCCCGGGTCGCCGCCGACCAGCAGGCCGCCGAGGCCGCGTCCGAGCGGCCGGCGGGGCAGGGCTGACCCGGTGGCGGCTATCTGCGTGTTCTGCGCGTCCTCCCGTACCCTCGAGCAGCGCTGGCTGGATCTGGCGGCCGACACCGGCGCGGAGCTGGCCCGGCGCGGGCACACCCTGGTCAGTGGCGGCGGGTGCGTCGGCATGATGGGCGCGGTGGCGGACGGCGCGCGGGCCGCCGGAGGCCAGACCGTCGGGGTGATCCCGCAGGCCCTGGTCGACCTGGAGGTCGCCGACCTGGCCGCCGACGAGTTGCTGGTCACCGACGGGATGGCCAGCCGCAAGACGCTGATGATCGAGAAGTCGGACGCGTTCATCGCCCTGCCCGGCGGGCTCGGCACCCTCGACGAGCTGTTCGAGGTGTGGACCACCGCCACCCTGGCCATGCACGCGAAGCCCGTGGTGCTGATCGACGCGGACGGCTTCTACCGCCCGCTGCTGGACTGGCTGGGCACCCTCGCCGACCGCCACTTCCTCAAACCCGCCGGCCTGGACCTCCTCCTGGTCGCCCCCACCGTCCCAGCAGCCCTGACCCTCCTCGAATCCCACCTCACCTGATCCCCACCCCTTCGGCCCGTCGTCGATCATGAGGTTGGCGGCGAAGTCGATCTCCCTGAGTGCCGCCAACCTCATGATCGACAGAAGGCGGGGTGGGGGCGGCGGGACGGTGTCGTAGGGGAGTGGTGGGATGGGGGGGTGCAGGCGTACCGGTTGGTGCGTCGGCCTGGCGGGGCGGCTACGGGGGGTGGCCGCGACGGCGGGGCGGGGCAGGGGGGCGGTCGACCCGGCGGGGCGACCTCGGCGGAGCCGCGATCCGGGGGGTCGGCGGGCGATGTCGCACACCCGCCCTCGCGCCGGCCGGATGCGGGGCAGGTCGAGGTGGTCGCGCACACCGCCGGGCCGATGCTGGTCGTCGGCGGGCCCGGCACCGGCAAGACCAGCACGCTGGTCGAGGCGGTCGCCGCGCGGGTGGCCGAGGGGGTCGACCCGGAGCGCATCCTGGTGCTCACCTTCAATCGGCGCGGCGCCACCGACCTGCGCCACCGCATCGAGGCGCGGATCGCCGGCGCCGGCCAGCCGCAGGGGAGCGGGCGGCGGGCGGGCAGCACCGCACCCCGGCCCGCCCGGGTGGTCCGCGAACCGCTGGTCCGCACCTTCCCGGCGTACGCGTTCGGCCTGCTCCGCCGGGCCGCCGCCGAGCGGGGTGAGCCGTCACCCCGGCTGCTCACCGGCCCCGAGCAGGATCTGATCATCCGTGAGCTGCTCGACGTGGTCGGCGAGGAGCCGGGCGACGACCCGGTCGGCTGGCCGGAGGACCTGCGGCCGGCGCTGCGTACCCGGGCGTTCGCGCAGCAGCTGCGCGACCTGTTGATGCGCGCGGCCGAGCGGGGCGTCGGCCCGGTCGAGCTGGCCCGGCTGGGGGAGAAGCTGGGCCGCGCCGACTGGCCCGCCGCCGCCCGCTTCCTGCGGGAGTACGTCGCCGTCCTCGCCCTGCGCGACGTGAGCAACCGTGGCTCGGTCGCGTACGACCCGGCCGAGCTGGTCCGGGCCGCCACCGGCATGCTGCTGGACGACCCGGAGCTGCTGGCGGCCGAGCGCCGCCGGCTGGCCCACGTCTACGTCGACGAGCTGGCCGACACCGACCCGGCCCAGCTCGACCTGCTCGGCGTCATCGCCGGCGGGGGCAAGCCCCTGGTCGCGTTCGCCGACCCGGACTCCTCCACGTACGCCTTCCGTGGCGCCGACCCGGCCGGCGTGACCACTTTCCCGCACCGCTTCCGCACCGCCTCCGGGGCACCTGCCGCGCAGGTGGTGCTGACCACGTCGTTCCGGGCCGGTTCGGAGCTGCTGGCGGCGACCGCCCGGCTGGACCGCAGGCTGCGCGGGCCGGCGGCGCACCGGCGGCTGCGCCCGCTGCCCGACGCGCCGCCCGGCACCGTCGAGGTACGCACCTTCCGCTCGGCGACCAGCGAGTCCGCCTGGCTGGCCCACGCGCTGCGCGAGGCGCACCTGCTCGACGGGGTGCCCTGGTCCCGGATGGCGGTGCTGGTCCGCTCCACCGGCCGGCAGCTGCCGTCGTTGCGCCGTGCGCTGCACACCGCCGGCGTGCCGACCGTGGTGCACGGCGAGGACCTGCCGCTGCACCTCCAGCCCGGCGTGGCCCCGCTGCTGCTCCTGCTCCGCTGTGCCCTCGAACCCGACCGGCTGGACGAGGAGGCGGCGGTCGCCCTGCTGCACTCGCCGCTGGGCGGCGCCGACCCGCTCGCCGAGCGGCGGCTGCGGCAGGGGCTGCGCGCCCTCGCGTTGGCCGCCGGCGACCGCCGCCCCTCCGGCGAGCTGATCGTCGAGGCGCTGCGCGACCCGGCCGAACTGGCCGTCATCGAGCGCCGCTGGGCCGCCCCCGCGCAGGCGGTGGCGCACCTGCTGGCGATCGCCCGGCAGGCGGCGGCCACCCCGGCGGGCACCGTCGAGGACGTGCTCTGGGCGGTGTGGCGGGAAAGCGGGCTGGGCGAGCGGTGGGCGGGGGCGATCACCCGAGGCCGGGCGGCCACCGGGGAGCACGAGACCGCCCAGCGCTGGCGGGCCGAGGCCGCCGACCGGGACCTGGACGCGGTGCTGGTGCTCTTCGACGCGGCGGCCCGGTTCACCGACCGGCTGCCGGGCGCGCGTACCGAGGTCTTCCTCGACCACGTGCTGGGGCAGGACCTGCCGGCCGACACCCTGGCAGCCAGCGCCGACCGGGGCGAGGCGGTACGCCTGCTCACCGCGCACGCCGCCAAGGGCCTGGAGTGGGACCTGGTCGCCATCGCCGGGATGCAGGAGGGCGTCTGGCCGGACCTGCGGCTGCGCGGCAGCCTGCTCGGCTCCGAGCGGCTGGTCGACGTGCTCGCCGGCCGGGCCGACGGCATGGGTGTGCGGGCCGCTCTGGTCGGGCAGACCTCGGCGCTGCTCGACGAGGAGCGCCGGCTGTTCCACGTCGCGGTCAGCCGGGCCCGGCGTCGGCTCCTGGTCACCGCGGTCGCGTCGGCGACGGTCGGCGGCGACGACCACGAGGAGCAGCCCAGCCGTTTCCTGCACGAGCTGGGTGCCACCGAGCCGCCCACGGCCGGCGGTCCCGCTCCGCAGCCGACCGGCCCAGGCGCGGCCGCGCCGGACGATGGGCCGGTGCCGACCGGCGACGAGGAGCCGTCGGACGAGGCAACCGCGGTGCTCCCGGTGACCCTGCCGCCGCGCGGGCTCACCCTGTCCGCGCTGGTGGCGGAGCTGCGTACCGCGGTGGTCGACCCGGCAGCGCCGTCCACCCGGCGGCGCGCGGCAGCGGCCGAACTGGCCCGGCTGGCCGCCGCCGGGGTGCCCGGCGCGCACCCCGACGAATGGTGGGGGCTGCGCGGCCTCTCCGACGACCGGCCATTGATCGACGAGGGTGAGCCGGTCCGGGTCACCCCGTCGGCGATGGAGAGCGCGCTCCGGTGCAGCCTGCGCTGGCTGCTGGAACGGCACGGCGGCGCCGCCCCGGCCAGCGCCGCCCAGGGCGTCGGCAACCTGGTGCACGCCGCCGCCATGCTGGCCGAGGACGCCAGCGTCGACCGGGCCGCCCTGGTGGATTACGTGGCCGCCCGGTTCGACGCGATCGAGCTGGCCGCCCGTTGGCTGGTCGGCCCGGAACGCGTCCGCGCCGAGGCCATGGTGGACAAGCTGCTTCGCTGGCTGGCCGGCAACCCGCGCCGGCTGCTGGCCATCGAGCACGAGTTCGCGGTACGCCTCGACGACCCGCACCGGCCGGTCGAGCTGACCGGGCGGGTGGACCGGCTGGAGGTGGACGCCGAGGGCCGGCTCGTGGTGATCGACCTGAAGACCGGCAAGTCGACCGCGGTCACCGAGCGGGAGGTGGCCGAGCACCCGCAGCTCGGGGCGTACCAGGCGGCGGTGGAGGCGGGGGCGTTCGCCGAGTTCGGCGACGAGTCCGGGGGCGCCGCGCTGGTGCAGCTCGGCACGAGCGCCAAGGACGCCAAGGAGCAGACCCAGGCCGCCGCCGGTGCGGGGCCGGAGGCCGGCTGGGCCACCGCGCTGGTCCGGCGTACCGCGGATACGATGGCCGCCGCCACCTTCGCCGCGGTCGCCAACTCGAAGTGCCGGGTCTGCCCGGTCCGGTCGAGCTGCCCGGTCTCCGGGCAGGGACGCCAGGTGGTCGAGCCGCCGACCGTCCGTCGCCCGGAGCAGCCGTGACCCAGCCCACGCTCTTCACCAGCGCGACGCCGACGCCCCGGACGGCGGACGCCGGTCCCCGCTACACCCCGAAGGAGCTGGCGAAGCTGCTGGGGCTCCCGGTGATGCCCACCCGGGAGCAGGCGGCGATCATCGCCGCGCCGGTCGAGCCGCTGCTGGTGGTCGCCGGGGCCGGCTCCGGCAAGACCGAGACGATGGCCGCCCGGGTGGTCTGGCTGGTCGCCAACTCCTACGTGCGCCCCGAGCAGATCCTCGGCCTCACCTTCACCCGCAAGGCCGCCGGCGAGCTGGCGCACCGGGTGCGTACCCGGCTCGACCAGCTCATCCGCCGGCTCGGCCGCCCACGCCGGGACCCGCAGGACGACCCCCTGGCCGGCGAGCCGACCGTCTCCACCTACCACTCGTACGCCGGGCGGATCGTCACCGAGCACGGGCTGCGCGCCGGCTACGAGCCGACCACCCGGTTGCTCACCGAGGCCTCCCGCTGGCAGCTCGTCGACCTGCTCGTGCGCAACTACGACGGCGACATGTCCGAGGTGGACCGGATGCCCAGCACCGTCACCGACGCGGTGCTGGCGCTGGCCGGGGAGCTGGACGAGCACCTGGTCGAGCCGGACGAGCTGGCCGCCTGGACCGGCCGGTTCTTCGCCGACGTGCAGTCCCGCCCCGGCCGGGTCTACGCCGACGTCCGGAAGGCGTTGCAGCTCCAGCAGAAGCGGCTGAAGCTGCTGCCGCTGGTCCGGGCGTACGCCCGGCGCAAGGACGACTTCGAGGCGATGGACTTCGCCGACCAGCTCGCCCGCGCCGCCCGGGTGGCCCGGGACCACCCCGGCGTCGGGGTGATCGAGCGGGACCGGTTCCGGGTGGTGCTGCTCGACGAGTACCAGGACACCAGCCACGCCCAGGTGGTGCTGCTGAACGCGCTCTTCGGCGGTGGTCACCCGGTCACCGCGGTCGGCGACCCCTGCCAGTCGATCTACGGCTGGCGCGGTGCCAGCGCCGGCACGCTGGACCGGTTCCCCACCGATTTCGCCCGCGCCGACGGCACCCCGGCCCGGGCGCTCGGCCTCACCACGAGCTGGCGCAACCGGCCGGAGATCCTCGGCGTCGCCAACGCGCTCTCGGTGCCGCTGCGGGCGGCCGGTGCCCGGGTGCCGGAACTGCACGCGGCACTCAGCGTCAAGGACCCGATCCCACACCGCAGCCCCCGCGGGCAGGCCGCCGGCACCGTGCACTGCGCGCTCCTGGAGACGTACGCCGACGAGGCCGAGTGGATCGCCGACAGCGTGCTCGCCGCCTGGCGCGGGGCGGCCGGGCTGCCGGGCGCGCTGCCCGAGCACATCCCGGTGCCCCGGCGGCCCACCACCGCCGTGCTGGTCCGGCTGCGCAGCCAGATCCCCGCCATCGAGTCCGCGCTGCGCGCCCGGGGCCTGCCGGTCGAGGTGGTCGGGCTGGGCGGCCTGCTGGACACTCCCGAGGTCCGGGACGTGGTCTGCACCCTGCGGGTGCTCGCCGACCCCACCGACGGGGCGGCACTGCTGCGCCTGCTCACCGGGGCGCGCTGGCGGATCGGGCCGCGCGACCTGGTCGCCCTGCACCGGCGGGCGAAGGCCATCGCGCGGGCCCGTCGGGAGCTGGCCGGCGACGACGGGCCGGAGATCGCTGTGGACGCCCTCGACGAGGCCACCCTGGTCGAGGCGCTGGCCGACCTGGGGCCGGCGCAGGCGTACTCGGCGGAGGGGTACGCGCGGCTGCGGTCGTACGGGATGGAGCTGGCGCTGCTGCGCTACCGGCTGGACCAGTCCCTGCCGGAGCTGATCGCGGACATCGAGCGGACCATCGGCCTGGACGTGGAGGTGGCGGTCCGGGCCGGCCGGGACGGCACCGGCGACGCCGGTCTGGCCCGCGGGCACCTGGACGCGCTCGGCGACGTGGCGGCCCGGTTCAGCGGCGAGACGCCCGGCGCGACCCTGGCCGGTTTCCTCGCCTACCTGGCCGCCGCCGAGGACGAGGAGCGCGGCCTGACCCCCGGCGAGGTCGAGGTGGTGGAGGGCGCGGTGCAGATCCTCACCGCGCACGCCGCCAAGGGCCTGGAGTGGGACGTGGTGGCGGTGGCCGGGCTGACCCGAGGAGTCTGGCCGGGGCCGGTGCGTAACTCCGACCACTGGCTGGGCGGGTTGGGCGTGCTGCCGTTCCCGCTGCGCGGCGACGCCGACGGGCTGCCCGAGCTGGGCCTGGCCCGGGCGGAGGACCAGCGCGGGGTGGCTCGGGCGCTGGAGGACTTCACCGACGCCTGGCGAGCGCACGACGAGCGGGAGGAACGCCGGCTGGCGTACGTGGCGGTGACCCGGCCCCGGCGGCTGCTGCTCTGTTCCGGCTACTGGTGGGGGGAGGGCACGAAGAAGTTCCGCGGGCCCGCGGTGTTCCTGCGTGAGGTGCACGACGCCTGCCTGGCCGGCGCGGCCGGGCACCTGGTCGACGAGTGGGCGCCGGAGCCGGCCGGCGACGCGGCTAACCCGACCACCGAGGTGGTGCTCCGGGCGGAGTGGCCGGCCGACCCGCTCGGTGCCCGCCGGCCCGCGCTGGCCGAGGCCGGCGCGCTGGTCCGTCGCTACCTCGCCGAGCCAGAGGCAGCCCGCCGCGAGGCGACGGTCCCGACGACCGGCGGCGCGGCGGTGGGCGGCGAAGCGCCGCCGGCGGAGGACCCGGAGGTGGTCCGCTGGCGGCGGGAGGCCGATTTGCTGCTGGCCGAGCGGGCGGAGCTGGCCCACCGGGCGGAGGCGGTCGACGTCGAGCTGCCGGGGCACCTGTCCGTGACCCAGTTGGTGGCGCTGCGCCGCGACCCGGTGGCGCTGGCCCGGGCGCTGCGCCGACCGATGCCCGCCGAGCCCAACCCGTACGCCCGGCGCGGCACCGCCTTCCACGCCTGGCTGGAGCAGCGGTTCGGCGCCGACCGGCTGTTGGACGTGGACGAACTTCCCGGCGCGGCGGACGACGACGCGGCCCCGGACGAGGCGTTGACCGAGCTCCAGGAGCGTTTCCTGGCCAGCGAGTGGGCCGAGCGGATGCCGGTGGAGGTCGAGGTCCCGTTCGCCACCGTGATCGCCGGCGTGGTGGTCCGCGGCCGGATGGACGCCGTCTTCACCCGCCTCGGCGGCCGGTACGACGTGGTCGACTGGAAGACCGGCCGGCAACCCACCGGGCGGGAGGCCGAGGTGGCGGCGGTGCAGCTCGCGGTCTACCGGCTGGCCTGGGCCGAGCTGGCCGGCGTGCCGGTCGAGCGGGTGGGGGCCGCTTTCCACTACGTCCGGGACGGGGCCACCGTCCGTCCGGCTGACCTGCTCGACGCCGACGGGCTGACCGCGTTGATCGCCGGCTTGCCCGAGATTCCGAGCGGGGCGGACCCGGTCCGCCGGTCGTGATACCTTGGACGCGTTGCAGTTTTGGTTTCCAGAGACTCTGTGTGCGCCTGGCGGATTGTGGCCCCAGGCGCATTTTGTTGTGTCCGGAGTGCTCCGGGCGGGGCGACCAGCAGCGACAGGTGTGCCGGACGGCACACCACCCTCCGGCCCGCGACAGGCGTGGGCCGGACCGTTCCGCGAAGGAGACGCACCATGGCCATCGGCACTGTCAAGTGGTTCAACGCTGACAAGGGCTTCGGCTTCATCACCCCGGACGGCGGCGGCGCCGACGTCTTCGCCCACTTCTCGGCGATCCAGTCCTCCGGCTACCGGAGCCTGGACGAGAACCAGCGGGTCGAGTTCGACGTGACCCAGGGCCAGAAGGGCCCGCAGGCGGAGAACATCCGTCCGCTCTGACCCGACGCCCTTCCGGTGTCGTGATATCGGGGAAACCGCTGCCGAGGTTGAGCAGCGGTTTCCCCGAACTCGTTACGGCACCACGGTTTGAGTCGGGGATCTGCGCGGTCGCCGTCTGAAAGGTGACTGTTCCGCGCGTCCGTCCCGGGTGATGCTGACATCCGGGGGAAGAGGTCGGCCGTGCCGGCCGGGCGCGGGAGGGGTGACCATGGCAGGCGAGGCCCACTCGGGGGCGGCGCGCGAGCTGCTGCTGGTCCTCGCGGTCGCGGGACTGGGTCTGGCACTCGCCGTGGTGGCCGCGTTCGGGCCCTGGCAGCCGACCTCCGCCGGTTCCGCCCGGGCCGGGCTGGTCAAACTGCACAGCCCGGCCGGGCGGGCGGTCGACGCGGGCTGAGGCCCGCAGCCGTACCGCGTCAGTTGCCGGCCTGGTCCAGCACGCCCCACCGGCGGCGGATCGCCTTGTCGGCCGCGCCGAAGGCGACGTCCACGCCGAGCCCCACCACCAGAATGACAATCATGATCGCCATCAACCGGGGTGCCTCGTTGAGTTCCCGGGCGTAGGTGAGCTGCGCGCCGATCGACGTCCGGGTGGCGATGACCACCAGCAGTTCCCCGGCCATCAGGCTGCGCCAGGCGAACGCCCAGCCCTGCTTGAGCCCGGCCACGATCGCCGGCAGCGCGGCCGGTGCGATCACGTACCGGTAGAGGTTGAGGCCGCGGGCGCCGAGGTTGCGACCGGCCCGCACCAGCAGCGGCGGCACGTAGTCGACGCCGTGGATGACGCCGTTGGCGACCGACGGCGCCGCGCCGAGCACCACCACGAAGAAGATCGCCTGCTCGCTGAGCTGGAAGAGCAGGATGGCCAGCGGGAACCAGGCGATCGACGGCATGGTCTGCAGCGCGGTGATCATCGAGCCGAGCGCGGCGCGGAGCACCTTTACCCGGGCCACGGCCAGGCCGAGCACCAGCCCGACGGCGACCGCGACGGCGAAACCGACGACGGCCCGCCGGCCGGTGGTGGCCAGGCCGTCCCAGAGCGCCGAGCTGACCAGGTAGTCGCCGAGGTCCGCGAAGACCGTCGCCGGACCGGGCAGGACCCACGGGTCCTTCCAGCCGGTCCAAACCACCGCCTGCCAGCCGGCGATGGCCAGGGCCAGCGCGGCCAGCTTCGGCCACAGCGCCGACCAGGCCCGGCGCAGTCGGCTGGGGCCCTGCTCGCGGCCCGCGATCTCCAGAGCGTCCAGGCCGGTGATCTCCGCGTCGGTACGCGCGGACCCGGCGAACGTGTCACTGGCCATGACGGCTCACCTCCGTACGAAGCCGGGCGGTGACCTCGGCGGCGATGGTCGCGATCTCCGGGGAGTCGATCCGGCGGGGCCGGGGCACGTCGACCTGGGTGGACCAGATGATCCGGCCGGGCCGACTGGAGAGCAGGATGATCCGGTCGGCGAGTCGGGCCGCCTCGCGGACGTTGTGCGTCACGAAGAGCACGGTGAGCTTCCGCTCGGACCAGATCCGTTCCAGCTCGTCGTGGAGGATGTCCCGGGTCATCGCGTCGAGCGCGCCGAACGGCTCGTCCATCAGCAGCACCGGCGTGTCCAGCGCGAGGGTACGGGCCAGCGCGACGCGCTGCCGCATGCCGCCGGAGAGCTCGTGCGGGCGCTTGCGGCCGAAGTCGGCCAGGTGCACCGTGCGCAGCAGTTCGGCGACCCGCGCCCGGCGCTCGTCCCGGGGCAGCCCGCGCAGCTTGAGCGGCACCTCGACGTTCGCCTCGACGGTGAGCCACGGGAAGAGCGCCGGCTCCTGGAACATCAGGCCCGGCTTCGCATCTCCCAGCTCGACCTGCCCGCCGCTGGCCCGGTCCAGCCCGGCGACCAGGTTGAGCAGGGTGCTCTTGCCGCAGCCGGAGGCGCCGACCAGGCAGACGAACTCGCCGGGGGCGACGTCCAGCGACACCCCGTCCAGGGCCAGGACGGAGTGCTCGCCCTGGCCGTACACCTTGGTTACGCCGCGCAGCGCGACCGAGCCGGTCGCGCTGCGCGGGGTGGTCGTGGTCGCCGTCACGGCTGGGTTACCTCCGGTTTGCCCTGCGCCTTGAGCACGTCGTTGAGGTATTTCAGGTCATAGAGGCCGGTGAGGTCAACGGGCTGGGTCAACTCGACGGCGACCGCGTGGTCCAGGCCGGTCTTCAGCGAGGCCGGGATCGGGTCGTCGGTGAACTCCAGGCTGGGCCACGCCTGCTTGATCAGCTTGAGGTCCAGCGGCTTGCCGGTGATCTTGCCAATGTGGTCGGAGATGGCCTGCTGGGCCTCGTCCGGCTTGCTGTTGACGAACTCGTTCGCGGCGACCTGCCCCTCGACCAGCTTCTTGACCACGTCAGGGTGGGCCTTGAGGAACTTGGTGCTGACGATCAGGTTGGTGATGACGAACTTCCGGTCCGGCCACAGGTCGCGCTCGTCCACCAGCACCTTGCCGCCGGCGTTGACCAGCCGGGAGACGTACGGCTCGGGCACCCAGGCGCCGTCGATCGCGCCGCTGGCGAAGGTGTCCACCGTCTGCGCGTTCTCCTGCGGGACGACCTTGACGTCGCCGCCACCCTCCTTGGTGGTGGTCAGGCCCTTCTCCTTGAGCCAGTAACGCAGCGCCACGTCCTGGGTGTTGCCCAGCTGTGGCGTGGCGATCTTCTTGCCGCGTAGCTGTTCGACCGAGGTGATCTCGGGCTTGACCACCAGGGCGACGCCGCCGGAGGCGGCACCGGAGACGACCCGGACCGCCGCTCCCTTGGACTTGGAGAAGGCGTTCACGGTCGGGTTCGGACCGATGTACGTGGCGTCGATCGCGCCGGAGAAGAGCGCCTCGATGGCAGCCGGGCCGGCGTTGAAGGTGTTCGTCTCAAGCTTGACCCCGCTGCCGAGCTTCTCGGCGAAGATCCCCTTCTCCACTCCGACCACCGCTGGCGCGTGGGTGATGTTCGGAAAGTAGCCGAGGCGCAGGGTCACCGGACCGCTGGCGGCGTCGCTGTCGTCGCCGCAGGCCGCCGTGCTGCCCAGGGCGACCGTGCCGAGCACGGCGAGGGTGGCCAGCGAGGCCAGTCGACGCAAGGGGAGCCGTCTCATCGCGCGTCCAATCCGTATTCCTACTTAGTTGGTAGGAAGAGTGGGGCAAGCGTGGGGCGGCGTCAAGACCCATTCACGATCCGGGATGGGTGGACTCGTGATTCACGTCGATTCCCGCCTGTTCGGAGGAGTGAGCGGAGCCGGACGGCCCATCGCCGTGACCGCCGTCCGGAGCGCCGAGGCACAGTGCGGGTACGACCGGCGCGGACGGGTTAGGGTCATTCCGTGCCGCCGAGAGCGAAAATTCCAGCGACGAAGTACCCGGTCGAGCGGTTCAACCTCGACAACGGCCTGCGGGTGGTGCTCACCCCCGATCGCAGCGCCCCGGTGATCGGGGTGGCGGTGCTCTACGACGTCGGCATCCGGTCCGAGCCGGAAGGACGCACCGGCTTCGCCCACCTCTTCGAACACCTGATGTTCCAGGGCTCGGAGAACCTGGAGAAGCTGGCCCACTTCCGGCACGTCCAGGGCGCCGGCGGCACCTTCAACGGCTCCACCCACCTGGACTACACCGACTACTACGAGACCCTGCCGAGCAACGCGCTGGAACGGGCGCTCTTCCTGGAGGCCGACCGGATGCGCGGCCCCCGGCTGACCGAGGAGAACCTGCGCAATCAGGTCGACGTGGTCAAGGAGGAGATCCGGGTCAACGTGCTCAACCGGCCGTACGGCGGTTTTCCCTGGCTGACCCTGCCGCCGGTCATGTTCGACACCTTCCCCAACGCGCACGACGGCTACGGCTCCTTCGACGACCTGGAGTCCGCCACCGTCGCCGAGGCCGCCGACTTCTTCCAGCGCTACTACGCCAGTGGCAACGCGGTCCTCGCGGTGAGTGGCGACATCGACGTGGCCGAGGCGACCAAGCTGATCGAGCGGCACTTCGGCGACGTGCCGGCCCGGCCCGCCCCGGCGCGCCCCGACTTCGCCGAGCCCGACCTGACCGCCGAGCGGCGCACCTCGTACACCGACAAGCTGGCGCCGCTGCCGGCGGTGGCCGGGGCCTGGCGGGTGCCCGACCCGGTGACCGACTTCGCCGGCTACCTCCCGTACGTGGTGCTGGCCGAGGTGCTCACCGACGGGGAGGCGTCCCGGCTGGTCGAGCGGCTGGTCCAGCGGGACCGCACGGTCACCAGCGTCGGCGGCTACCTCGGCTTCATGGGCGACCCGTTCGACGTGCGCGACCCCACCGCGCTGCTGCTCCAGTCCCATCTGCCACCCGGCGGTGACGTCGACAAGGTGCTGCGCACCGTCGACGAGGAGTTGGACCGGCTCGCCACCGACGGGCTGACCGAGGGGGAGTTGGCGCGTACCCAGGCCCGGATGGCCACCCACCTGCTGCGGGACACCGACGCGGTGCTCGGCCGGGCGCTGCGGATGGCCGTGCTCGAACAGCAGCGCGGCGAGCCGGGCCTGCTCAACGAGCTGCCCCGGCTGGTCGGCGAGGTGACCGAGGAGCAGGTCCAGGCCGCCGCTGCCACCCTGCGGCCAGAACGCCGCGCGTCCATCGAGGTCATCGCCGGAGGTGCCCAATGACGGCAACCGTGGAGACCGGGATCCGGCTGTTGCCGCCGCTCGGCCCTACCCGCAAGCTCAAGCTGCCGACGCAGGGCGAACGCACGCTCGCCAACGGGCTCACCGTGATCGCCGTACGCCGCACGGCGGTCCCGCTGGTCGAGCTGCGGCTCTGGATGCCCGCCGGGCGCATCCACCTGGCGCGCGGCTCAGTCCTCGCGCAGACCATCCTCTCCGGCACGGCGACGCACAGCGCGACGCAGCTCGCGGCCGAGCTGCAGAAGGTCGGCGGCGCGCTCTCCGCCGGGATCGACCCGGACCGGCTCATGCTGTCCGGGGCCAGCCTGGTCACCGGCCTGAACCGGATGCTGGAGCTGCTCGCCGACGTGCTGACCGGGGCTGTCTATCCGGCCGACTGGGTGGAGATCGAGCGGGACCGGCTGGTCGACCGGATCCAGGTCGCCCGGAGCCAGCCCGCCCACCTGGCCCGGACCGCGCTGCTCAAGCGGATCTACGGCCGGCACCCGTACGCCGTGCAAACCCCCGAGCCGGACGAGGTGCGCACGGTCCGGCCGCCCGTCCTGCGCCGGCTGCACGCCGAGCGGGTGCACCCGGCCGGTGCGGTGCTGGTGCTGGTCGGCGACCTGCAGCCGGAACGGGCCCTGGACGCCGCCGAGCAGGCCCTCTCCGGCTGGAACGGGGTGGGGCACGTCGCCGAGCTGCCGCCCGGGCCGCCCCTGGAGCCCGGCCCGCTGCTGCTGGTCGACCGGCCCGGCTCGGTGCAGTCCTCGCTGCGGATCGCCCTGCCGGCGGTGCCCCGCACCCATCCCGACCACGCCGCGCTGCAACTGGCCAACCTGATCTTCGGTGGCTACTTCTCCTCCCGCTGGGTGGAGAACATCCGCGAGGACAAGGGCTACACGTACGGGCCGCACTCAGTGGTGGAGCATTCGGTGGCCGGCTCGGTGCTGGTCGCCGCCGCGGAGGTGGCCACCGAGGTCACCGCTCCCGCGCTGCTGGAGACCAGGTACGAGCTGGGTCGCCTCGCCGCGCTGCCGGCGAAGCCGGAGGAGCTGGAGCAGGCCCGCCAGTACGCTCTCGGCACGCTCCAGCTCGGGATGTCCACCCAGGCCGGGCTGGCCTCGCTGACCAGCGCGTACGCCGGCAACGGGCTGCGCCTGGACTTCCTCGCCGAGCACGCCGCCCGGCTGGCGAAGGCGACCGTGGACGACGTGGCGGAGGCGGCGGCCCGCTACCTCGCCCCGGCGAAGGCGGTCACCGTGGTCCTCGGCGACGCCGAGCGGATCGCCGGGCCACTGGCCGCGCTCACCGAGGTCCGGACGGAGCCGGCGTGAGCGAGCGGAGCGAGCGAACCATCAGGCTCAGTAGCGTGGCGACTCGCGTCGCCGGTGAGCGGAGCGAGGCGGCGGCGTGAGTGGCGAGGCCGCCCCGCCGCTGGCCCGGTCCACGCTGGACCGGGCGGCGCACCGGCGTACCGACCCGGACTGGCTCGCCGAGGCGTGGGAGCGGGCCCGGGTGCTGGTGCTGGACTCGACCGACGACGGCCGGGCCCTGGTGCGGGGCGAGACCGCCCCGCCGGAGCTGGTGCTGATCGGCCCGAACGAGTTGCCCGAGGTGCCCCGGTCGGTGCCGATGTTCCTCGGCGTCGAGTCGGACGGCGTACCGGTCTTCGCGGTGGACGCGCCGCTGCCGGCGCTGCCCGGCACCCGCCGGGCCGACCTGCGCGAGGTGGGCCACCTGCTGCTCGACCGGGACGCGGGGATCTTCACCGCCGGGCTCGCCCTGCTGAACTGGCACGTCCGACACGGCTACTCGTCGGTCACCGGATACTCCACCCAGGTCGACGAGGCCGGCTGGTCGCGGGTCGACGCGCTCGGCGAGCGGGTCTGGCCGCACACCGATCCGGCCATGATCGTGCTGGTCCACGACGCGGTGGACGGCCCGGAGGGGCGTTGCCTGCTCGGCAGCAACGCCGCGTGGACGCCCGCGCCGGGGGAGCGCCGCTACTCCTGCCTGGCCGGCTATGTCGAGCCGGGGGAGTCGGCCGAGGCCGCAGTGCTCCGCGAGGTCCGCGAGGAGGTCGGCGTCGAGGTTGGGGAGATCTCGTACGCGGGCAGCCAGTCCTGGCCGTTTCCCGGCTCGCTGATGCTCGGCTTCCTGGCCCGCGCCGACGTCGACGAGCCGATCCGGGTCGACCCCGCCGAGATCGTTGACGCCCGCTGGTTCACCCGGCGCGAGATCGGCGCCGCGCTGGGCGGCGAGCCGGTCGACGTCGACGGGGAGCGGCTGGTCCTTCCGCCGCCCACCTCGATCGCACTGTTTCTCGTTCACCGCTGGCTCGACGGGCACTGCTGACCGGCGGGCGCCGGATGCGGTCCCGGCCCGGAACCGTCGTTGCCGCGACGGTCCGGGCCGGGAACACGGGCCGTCGTGGCCGGGTAGGGCAGGAAACGCGGCGGGGGAGGCCGGTCCGGCAACGACGGACGTCGGACGGGATCAGCTGCCGCCCCAGCGGTAGGGGTCACCGGGGTCGTGGTTCTCGACCGGGAGCACCTTGACCCGCTGGCGGCCGGCGCGTACGGCCCCCACGCAGGACAGCGCCCGGGCCAGCAGCAGGGCGGCGTCCCGGTCCTCGGCGTGAACGACCTGGCGGCGCGGCTCCGGTGCGGTGGTCTCGTCGCGAAGCCGACCACCATCGGCCCACGCGGCAGCGATGTCGGTGTCGGCGGCGGTACGGATCTCGGTGCGGACGATCAGGAACCGCATGGTTGTCCCCCGGGTGCGGATGGACGGATACGCGCTGGAACTTCCACGTCACTCTTTCGACATGTTACGCCCGGCCGGCGTCCCAGCAAGTGAAACTCGACGATCGTTCTCGGGCGTCAACTGATCGGAGGAGCCCAGGTCAGCGTTGTTGTCGGTGGTGGACGCACGACGGGGCCGCCGGCGCGACGCCGACGGCCCCGAGGTGCTGGGTGGGTCACTTCAACGCGAACTGCCCGTTCTTCGCGCCGGTGATGAAGCCCAGCCATCCGGCCCGGTTGAACAGCAGCACCGGACCGCTCGGGTCCTTGCTGTCCCGGAGCGCCACCGCGGCCGGCCCGGTACGCAGTGGCGCGATCTCCACGCAGTTCGAGGTCTGGCTGCGGGTGCTCTTGCACCAGCCGGCGCCGGCGAGCTGCCGCGCGAGGTCGGACGAGTTGTTGCGGATCTCGTTCATGGTTCTGCTCCTGGTCTTGGAGTGCTCCGATGGGGACGAGTGACGCCGCGTGGGACGGCCAGGTCCGCGTGGATCACCGTTCCGTTGTCAGGCGCCCCGAGCCGTGGCGACGCTGGGTCGGCGCCGTTGCCGGCCTGAGCGCCGCGGTGGGCTCGACTGCCGTTTCGGTCAGCCGTCCCGTCGCCTCGATGAGCCAGGAGAGGGTGTCCGATGCGGAGAGCGCCGCCGAGCGTAGCCACTCGAACACCACTTTATAGCGATTTAGGGTGTTTGCCTCGGTCGACATGACGTCGGTGAACCCACCTTCGATGGCCAACGTCTCCGGGTCGAGCGGATCGGCGAACCGGTAGACCGAGAAGGCGGTCGGTGGGAGGTACCAGTCGCCGACCCGGGTGTCCCGCAGCAGCAGGTGCAGCGTCACGTTCGGCAGCATGGCCAGCTCGCAGAGGTGGCCGATCTGCTCGTGCAGCACCTCGCGCGGGCCGGCCCGCCGGCCGAGGGCTGCCTCCTCCAGCACCACCGTGTAGCGCGGCGCATCGGGGGATCGGGTCAGCAGCGCCTGGCGGGCCTGTCGGGCGCGTACCTCGGTCTCCGGATCCTCGGCATCCGGATCGCCGGCCTGCTCCGCGACCCGGGACGCGGAGCTGATCCGGTGCCGGGCGTAGCCGGGGGTCTGGAGCAGCCCGGGGACCAGCACCGGGTTGTACTCCGAGATCTCGGCGCAGCCCGCCTCCAGTTCGGCGAAGGCGCGCTGCTGCTGGGTCATCACCGGGAAGTTGCGCAGCCAGCCGCGCATGTCGCCGGCCTCCAGGGTGATCCCCAGCAGTTCCTCGCGTAGCTCGTCGGCCGCGCCGTAGAGGGTCAGCAGGACGGCGACATCGTCCGGGTCCGGGCGGCTGCGCCCATTCTCCAGTCGGGACAGCTTGGACGCGGAGGCCCAGCCGATCCGCTCGATGACCTGGTCGCCAGTGAAGCCGGTCAGCTCACGCAGCCGGCGCAACTCGGTACCGAGCCTGCGACGGCGCAGGATCGGGCCTGGTGCGGCAGGAGGCACGGGTGCCCTCTTTCCGTCGACCGCCGCGGGACGCGACGGTAACTGTATGAAGTTCGCCCCCCACGGTCAGTATGGACGGCGCGACCGGTGTCGGAGGTTCCGGCGAAGGCGTGTCTCGAAACTAAAAGAGGGCCCACCCAGTCCGGACGGAACGTCTGGCCGGGCATCTACCCTCGACACACCCCCGCCGGAGGGAACCTGATGCGCATCGTGCTGCGCCGCCCTGACTTCCGCCTGCTCTTCGTCGCCCTGCTGGCCAGTATGGCGGCCGAGTCGGTCCTGCTGCTGGCCCTCGCCGTGTGGGTGAAGGACCTGACCGGCTCGGACGGCATGGCCGGGGCGACCATCTTCGCGATCATCGCGCCGATGATGCTGGCGCCGCTGGTCGGCTGGATTGTCGACCGGTACCGCCGCCGGCCCTTCTTCGTGGCCGCCAACCTCGGCACGGCGGTGCTGCTCGCGCCGCTCTTCGCGGTCCACGACCGCGCCGATATCTGGATCATCTACGCGGTGGCCGCCTGCTACGGCCTGTCGTACATCGCGTTGAGCGCGGCCCTGAGCGGGCTGATCCGACAGCTGGTGCCGAGCGAGCTGCTGGCCGACGCGAACGGGGTGCTGCAGACCTTCCGGCAGGGTCTGCGGCTGATCGGTCCGCTCGCCGGGGCCGGGCTCTACGCCGCGGTCGGGGGGTGGCTGCTGGTCGCCCTCGCCATGACCGGCTTCCTCGCCGCCGCGGCCGTGGTCGGCCTGCTCCGGGTCGCCGAGTCCGGGCCGTCCGGTGCCGACCTGCGGTGGCCGGCCGAGCTGGGTGCCGGCCTGCGGCACCTGGCCGGCGAGCCCGCGCTGCGCCGCGCCCTGCTCGGCTACGGGCTCGGCTCGCTGGTGATGGGCTTCACCGAGTCGCTGATCTTCGCGTACGTCGACCTGGGACTGCGCCGGGAGGCCGCGTTCGTCGGCGTGCTCGTCACCGTGCAGGGCATCGGCGGGCTGCTCGGTGGGCTCGTCTCGGCCACCGTGGTACGCCGGGTCGGTGAGGTGGGGGCGCTCGCCGCCGGGGTGACCTTCTTCGGGCCGGCCGCGTTGGCGCTGGCGTATCCCCGGCTCTGGCTCGGCGTGGTGGCGCTGCTGCTGGCCGGGGTGTCCCTGCCGCTGACCATGGTGGGGCTCAACACGCTCGTCCAGCGGCGCACCCCGCCGGGGTTGCTGGGTCGGGTCGCCGCGGCCTCCGAGGCGTTGGTCAGCGGCCCGCAGGCGCTCTCCATCGGCACCGGCGCCCTGCTCGTCGGCGTCTTCGACTACCGCCTGCTCTTCGCCCTGGTCGGGATGGTCACCACCGCCGCCGGCGTCTACCTCTGGCACCACCGCCGCCTAACCCCACCCGCACCACCCCACCCCCCGCTACCCCCCCACCCCCACATCCCCGCCCCGCGCCGCCCGTCACCTCCCGGTGATCATGAGGTTGCCGTGGCGGCACGCCGGTCCCGAGGCCGCTAACCTCATGATCACCGGCGATCGGGACGGGGTGGGGGTCAGCTGGGGAGGGTGGAGAGGTGGTGCTTGACCTGGGTGATGGAGGGGTTGGTGAGGGCGCTGCCGTCGGTGAAGCGCAGGGTCGGGACGGTCTGGTTGCCGCCGTTGACGCTCATCACGAACTCCGCGGCCTGCGGGTCCTGCTCGATGTCGACCACCTCGTACGCGATGCCCTCCCGGTCGAGCTGCGACTTCAGCCGGTGGCAGTAGCCGCACCACGGGGTCGAATACATCGTCAACATGGTCAGATCCTCCAAGGGGGATGGCTCGCGCCCGGCCCGATCAGGCCAGGCTAACCGCTTCAACATCGTCGGCGGCTGGGATGATTCCTCGCTGTGGGGGTTCACTCAGCGGCGGAACGGGTGCTGGCCGGTCTGGATCCGGAGCAGCGGTCCGCGGTGACCGCACCGGCCGGCCCGGTCTGCATCCTGGCCGGCGCCGGCACCGGCAAGACCCGGGCGGTGACCGCGCGGATCGCCCACCGCGCGCTCACCGGTGAGATCTCCGCCCGGCACGTGCTGGCGGTCACCTTCACCGCCCGCGCCGCCGCCGAGATGCGACACCGAATCGCCCTGATCGGGGTGCAGGGTGTGCAGGCGCGGACTTTTCATGCGGCCGCGCTGCGCCAGGTGCGCTACTTCGCGCCCCGGCTGCTGGAGGGGCGCGCCATGCCGGAGCTGCTGGACAGCAAGGTCCGGATCGTCACCCTGGCCGCCGCCAAGGTGGGCCTGCGCGCCGACCGGGCCGCCGCCCGCGACCTCGCCGGTGAGATCGAGTGGGCCAAGTCGTCCCTGGTCGAGCCCGGGGAGTACGTGGTGGCCGCGACCAAGGCGCTGCGCGAGACCCCGCACGAGCCGGCGAAGGTGGCCGAGGTCTTCGCCGCGTACGAGCGGCTCAAGCGCGGCAACGGCGTGATCGACTTCGAGGACCTGCTGCGTGCCGCGGTCTGGGGCATCGAGGAGCACGCCGACGTGGCCGAGCAGGTACGCGGCCAGTACCGGCACTTCGTCGTCGACGAGTACCAGGACGTCAACCCGCTCCAGCAGCGGCTGCTGGACGCCTGGCTCGGCGGCCGGGACGACCTCACCGTGGTCGGCGACGCCAGTCAGACGATCTACTCGTTCACCGGGGCGACCTCGTCGTACCTGGTCGATTTTCCGCGCCGGCACCGCGCCGCCACGGTGGTCCGGCTGTTCCGCGACTACCGCTCGACGCCGCAGGTCGTCGGGCTGGCAAACGCGGTGATCTCGCAGGCCCGGGGCGCCGAGGCCCGGCTACGGCTGGAGCTGCACGGCCAGCGCCCGCCGGGCCCGGAACCCGAGCTGCGGATCTTCACCGACGAGCCGGCCGAGGCCAACGCGGTGGCCGCCCGCTGCCGGGCGCTGATAGACAGCGGGACCCCGGCCCGGGAGATCGCGGTGCTGTTCCGCACCAACGCGCAGTCCGAGGCGTACGAGAAGGCGCTCACCGAGGCGCGGGTGCCGTATCAGGTGCAGGGGGCGGAACGCTTCTTCGAGCGGCCCGAGGTGCGGCAGGCGATGGTGGCGCTGCGCGCCGCCACCCGCTCGATCGACGGCTCGATCCCGCTGCCGGCCGCCGTGGTCGAGGGGCTCGCCGCCGTCGGCTGGGCGCCCGATGCGCCCCCGCCCGGCGGCGCCGCCCGCGAGCGGTGGGAGGCGCTCGCCGCTCTGGTCCAGCTCGCCGAGGAGTACGCCGCCACGCCCGAGGTGGTGCCGATCGGGGAGGCCGCCGCGATCGAGCGCCCGGTGACCCTGGCCGACTTCAACGAGGAGTTGGCCCGGCGGGCGGCCCAGCAGCACGTACCCACGGTGGAGGGGGTGACGCTCGCCTCGCTGCACTCCGCCAAGGGCCTGGAGTGGGATGCGGTCTTCCTGGTCGGGCTCGTCGAGGGCACCCTGCCCACCTCCTACGCGAAGACCACCGAGCAGGTTGAGGAGGAGCGGCGGCTGCTCTACGTCGGGATCACCCGGGCGCGGGAGTGGCTCTGGCTGTCGTACGCCGTTTCCCGCTCGCCGGGCGGACGGGCCCGGCGGCCCTCCCGGTTCCTGCCGCAGCTGGACCGCTCGGGCGGCGGCGAGCGGGCCGGTGCCGGCGCGGCCCGGCGGACCGAGCGGCGCCGGATCCAGGTGGTCTCCTGCCGGATCTGCGGCGCCACCCTGCTCGCCGGGGCGGATCGCAAGCTGGGGCGCTGCCCGACGTGCCCGTCCGACCTGGACGAGGAGCTGTACGAGCGGCTGCGCGAGTGGCGGCAGCGGGTGGCCGAGGCGCAGCGGGTGCCGGCGTACGTGGTCTTCACCGATGCGACGCTCACCGCACTGGCCGAGCGGAGGCCCGGACGCAGCGAGGAGCTCATCGCGATCGCGGGAATCGGCCCCCGCAAACTGGGACTTTACGGTGATACCGTGCTGGCCCTGGTGGCGGGCGCGGCGGTGGACGATGTCTGCCCACAGAAAAGTTTCGAGATCTAGCCGTAAATCGTTTGCCCTCGCCCTGAGGCGAGGAATAGCCTCAGGACACACCTCGCGAGCGGCGTCATTCTGGCTGCTCACGAGGGACGAGTCCACGGTCGGCACGAGGAAAGTCAGGGAGGTGGCACCAATGGAGATCTTCATCTACGAGCGTCCGGCGGCGATGCCAGCTGCCTACGTTCCGCTGTCGGCCGTCCGGGTGGCCCTTGCCGCTCGACCGTCGGTCTCGCAGCCGCACCAGGCCCAGGTTCAGGCCGAGCTGAACCTTGCCGTGGCGCCGCTGGCGGGGATCGAGGGGACCAGTGGCTTCACGGGCATGGGCATCGGCGCCAAGAAGCGCACGGATGTCCGCGGTGTTCCACCTCGAGGTAGACCGGTCTGATCCATCAGACCACCGGCTCACCTCGAGGCCGCGGAACCCGCAACCGGGATCCGCGGCCTCAGTTTTTTTGCACCGCCGTAATGCCGAAGTACGTCGGAGATGCGATCCACGAGATCGAAGTGAGAGAGAGGTGACCGGAGGATGAGTCTGGCGTTGGCCCCGCTCGACGTGAGCGTCGAGTTGGAGGCGAACCTGCCCTGCCGGAAGTTCGACCCCGACCTGTGGTTCTCTGACTCGCCCACCGAGCTTGAGCTGGCCAAGTCGCTCTGCGGGGACTGCCCGCTGCGCGTCGAGTGCCTCGCCGGTGCGGTGGAGCGGGCCGAGCCGTGGGGAGTCTGGGGCGGCGAGATCTTCGAGCGTGGCGCGGTCGTCCCGCGCAAGCGGCCCCGTGGCCGTCCGCGCAAGGAGGACCTCGCCCGCGACGCCCAGCTCCGGGTCGAGGCCGAGGCGCGACTGGTGGCCAATGGGCTGTCCGAGTCGCGCAACGCGGTCCGGCTGGCAGCCTGACACACCCCGTTCCACACGTTCCCGCCGGTGATCCACCGGCCGAGAGAAAGTCGAAACCGATGATGCACCTGCCGAATGGAACCGAGATGCAACTACTTCACGAAGCGTTGTCCCGGGCTCGAATGCCCCGGCCTCAGGCCGGTCGCACCACCACGAGCACTGAGGCAACCCGTTCCGCCCGTACCGTCGCCATGAAGAGCCACACCCGATCGGCTCGCGACCTGGGCGTTCTCTAGGTCCTACCAGTACGACGGGGGCGGTGGCCGGATGGCCACCGCCCCCGTGGCGTAAGGCGACGCCCCGTGCGGGACGGCCGCCGCGCCCAGCCCACCAGTGGGGGCGTTCAGCTCACCGGGGCGAAGCCGGGCAGCCAGCGTTCCAGGATCGCCCGGTAGGGCGCCTTCGCCTCCAACTGGCAGAGCACCCCGATCGAGCCCAGCGTCACCCGGTGGATCAGCAGGTAGGACGGGGGCAGATTGAGCTTGCGGCTCAGCTGGAACGAGGGCGACCGAGGACTGGCCAGGCGGGTGGCCTCGGCACGCAGCCAGGCCCGGGTGAACCGGAACTCCTCCTCGGCGACCGGGGTCAGCATCGGCTGGAGCCACTCCAGTAGCGCCTGCGCGTCGATCGGCTCGGTCTGGCTGACGAAGCCCTCCTCGCGCAGCCCGGCCACCACCGCGTCCGCCTCACCGCGCAGCGCCATCCCGGCGAGCCGGCCGATCGGCTCGGGGGTGCCCTCCGGCATCCGCGCCACCGCGCCGAAGTCGATCACGCCGAGCCGGCCGTCGGGGAGCAGTCGGAAATTGCCCGGATGCGGGTCGGCGTGCAGCAGCCCAACGCGCATCGGGGCGGACAGGTGCAGCTCGGCCATCAGCCGCCCGGCCTGGTCGCGCTGCTCCTCGGTCCCGTTGCGGATGATCTCCGCGAGCGGGATGCCCGCCACCCACTCGGTGATCAGCACTCGGGGCGCGGCGTCCAGCACGGCCGGAATGAAGATCTGCGGGTCGTCGGCGTACGCCGCGGCGAAGGCGCGCTGTGACTCGGCCTCCAGCTCGTAGTCCAGCTCCTCGGTGATCCGTTCGCGCAGCTCGACCAGGAGCGGCTTGACGTCCAGCCCGGGCTGGATCGCGCGGAACATCCCGCCCAGCCGGGAGAGCTGCTTCAGATCGGCGAGCAGGGCGTCTCCGGCACCCGGGTACTGGATCTTCACGGCGACGTCCCGGTGTTGCGGTGCGCCGCTCGGGCCGTACCCCGGGTCCCGCCAGACCGCGTGGTGCACCTGGCCGATGCTGGCGGCGGCGGCCGGGGTGTCGTCGAACTCCACGAAGCGGTCCCGCCAGCCCGACCCGAGCTGCTCGGCCAGCACCTTGTGCACGGTCGCCGCGGGCAGCGGCGGGGCGGCCTCCTGGAGCTTGGTGAGCGCCTGACGGTAGGGGCCGGCGATCTCCTCGGGCAGGGCCGCCTCGAAGACCGACAGCGCCTGGCCGAACTTCATCGCCCCGCCCTTGAGCTGCCCCAGCACGCTGAACAGTTGCTCGGCGGTGCGCTGCTGGATCTCGGCGGAGATGACGTCGGACGCGAGCCCGGTGACCCGCTTGCCCATGCCGAGGACGGTCCGGCCGGCGAAGCCGAGCGGCAGAGCGGCGAGCTTGGCGGTCCGGGACACGGCCCGGCGCGGGATGTCGGTCACCCGGTCATTGTTACCGACTTGACGGGCCCGCTGCTGGTGCGAGCCGGGAGCGGGTGGTGCCGATTCGGCTCGAACGACGCCCCGAGCACTCGCAGGACGGGTGGGGCGGCCATCGGCGGCGGCGGAGCCGACCGGCCCCGGCGATCTCGACGGCGCAGCCGAGGGTCTCCGGGGTGCCGCCGTCGAGGTGGGCCAGCACCTCCGCCGCCGCGTACGCCACCGCCGCCAGACGGGTGGTGGCGGCGCACGGGCGATCGGACCCGTCGGCCGCGAGCTGGGCGGCGAGCGCCGGCCAGTCCGGGTCACGGTCCACCCGGTGCAGGTCGAGACAGTTCAGGCAGGGACCGGCCGGTGGCCGTACCAGCGGGCCGACCACCGGCACGCCACCGCGCAGGTCGACCAGGAGGTGGGGCTGGCGGCGCTGCGCGTACCGGGCGGCCAGCAGGGCAGCGGGCCGGTCCGTGCCGAGCTGGACCACCAGGTCGACGCAGCCCCGTCGGAGCGGCAGCGGGCCGGTCTCCGTCCCTGGCGTGCACCGGCCGAGCGCGCCACGGATGGCCGGGGCCAGCGGTCGGCCCAGCTCCGCAGCGGTCAGGCCGGACCCGACCAGGTCACTCGGGCGGACCGGGCCGGCCAGGTCGGGTGCCACGTGGCCGACACCCGCCTGGGCCAGCGCGACGGCGATCGCTCCGCCGAGCCGGCCGGCGCCGGTGATCAGCACCCGGGCCGTCCGGCGACGGCGCAGCACCTGGGCCGGCGTGCCGGCCAGCCCGGCGGTGGTCAGGGACAGGGCCTCGGCCTCACCGGCCAGCCGGGCCCGGACCGGCCCGGCGAGGTCGCGGGGAAGCAGGCTGTGCGCTGGTACGACGAGACCCGCGGCCCGCAGCGTGTCCAGCAGGATCCGGGCCTCGTCCGGCGCCACCTGGGTCGTGGCCGCGTACGTGAGGACGGCCCGCTCGCTGCGGGTGCCGTCCAACAGGTCGAGCAGGCGGGCGGCCCGGGGATTGGCCACCTCCAGCAGGACGGCCCGCCCGGGCTCGAGCCCGAGCTGCAGGGTGTGTCGGTCCCGCCAGAGCCGGGTCAGGCCCGGCAGGAGGGTGGGACGGGCGAGGGGAGTGCGGCCGGTCATGCCACGAATCGTGGCCGTGTCCACGCGGTCCGTCGATCGTTGTCCACAGGTGCGCCTGGCCGCATCCAGGGCTGTCCACAGATAGAACCGGCTTATCCACAACCGGGCGGTAACCAGTGTCGGTCAGCCGACAGTCCGGGCCCCGAACGTGACGTGGGGGAGGGCGGCCACCGGCCACCCTCCCCCGCGTGGCGAGGGCGTCGGCGGACTCATGCCCTGCCGGCACCCTCGCAAATCAGACCTTGGCCTTGCCGAGGATGCGGTTCACTGTTGTGCCGCACACCGGGCACTTGCCCTTGGCCATGTTCATGCCGGTCTTCGAGACCTCCACGCGCCCCTCGAAGTCCCGCTTCTCCTTGCACTTCACGCAGTAACCGTTGTAGGTCTGGGCCTGGTCGGCCACGCTAGCCCTCCTCATCTCGTCCGCCGAGCACGGCCGGCGGGTTTCCCTGCGGCGGGCCACGCGTGGCTCCGGCGCCGGGGGGTTCTCCGCGGTCACGCGCGTGACCGCTGGTTGGCGGACCCTACCCAGCTCTGGGTGGTTCCATGTCAGCTGTGCGTCGACTCTGTGAGCTAGCCGACGACGAGAGTGTGCATGCCGAGTTAGGTCGGATAAGTCAGTTTGGCGGGGACACGCCGGGTGAATGCCCTCAGATTCCCCTTCGGGTGGCCCCGCGTGCGGCCCCTTCCGTAGATCACCTAACGTGTGCGGGCGTCGGCGGGTGGCGGCCGTAAAGAAAATTTTCGGGACCTTTGGTAACCAACCGTCACTTTCTGGGCGCATGTCGTCGTGTTGGCTCTTGCGGATCCCTGGTCAGTGCGCATTAGCTTGCCTTCGTGACAGTCATCCGAGGCTGCGCGGACCAGTGATGGCCGGGACGCGGAAGCCGGTCGTCGAGGTGCGGCGCAGTCAGCGCCGGCGACGCACGGTGTCTGCGTACCGGGACGGGGAACGGGTCGTGGTGCTCATCCCTGACCAGTTCTCCCGCGCCGAGGAGAGCGAGTGGGTCGACCGGATGCTGGCCCGGCTGGCCGCCCGCGAGGGCCGGCTCGCCCGCTCCGACGCGGAGCTGCTCGCCCGGGCCACCCGCCTGATCAACCTCTACCTGCCCGAGCACGGTGCCACGGTCGTCCCGGCCAGCGTCCGCTGGGTCACCAACCAGAACGGCCGCTGGGGCTCCTGCACCCCCGCCGATCGCACCATCCGGATCTCCCACCGCATCCAGGAAATGCCCGACTGGGTGATCGACTACGTGCTCCTGCACGAGTTGACGCACCTGATCGTGCCCAGCCACAACGACCAGTTCTGGGACCTCGTCGGCCGATATCCGAAGACCGAGCGGGCCCGTGGCTACCTGGAGGGCGTCGCCTCCGTCGCCCTCGCCGGTTGAGGACCGTTAGGGTCGGAGCGTGGCTCGACGCGTGGTGGTGGCGTTGCTCGCTCCGGTGGGCTGGACGCCGCCGGGGATCGATTCGACGCGGTGGCGTACCGCGCTCGCCGAGGATGTCGTGGACCTGCTCGCCACGCTCAACGAGGTGGAGACCGCGGTGGCGGTGACGCCGGCGGACCGCTGGCTGGCCGAGGCCGTGGTCTGGCCGGGCACCGCCGTGTACGAGGTGCCGGAACCGACCGTCAACGCGGTCTTCGCCGCCCTGCCCGGCGCCGACCGGGGCGCCGCGCCGACACCCGATGCCGTGGCAGCGCGGGACGGTGCCGCGCCGACGCGGGACGGCGCCGCGCCGGCCGGGTACGACCAGGCGGCCGTGGTGGTCGCCGATGCGCCCGACCTGCCCGGGCTCACCCTCGGCAAGCTGCTGCGACCGCTGTCCAGCCGCCCGGTGGCGGTCGCCCCGCTGGAGGGCAGCGGTCCCGGCCTGCTCGGGGTGGCGGCCCGGCTGCCCGTACCGGAATGGTTGCCGGCGGTGGATCTGGACACGGCCGCGCCGGCCGACGTGCGCTCGGCCGCCCCGCGCCCCGGCGACGTGGCCGTCACCGCAGGCTGGCGTCGGCTGCGCGGCCCGGCCGACCTGGCCACCCTCGACCCGGCCCTCGACGGCTGGGACGCCACCCGCGCCGTCCTCTCCGGTCGCGCGGGCTGAGACCCGCCAAGATCCGCACAACTTCTGGGAAATAGTGGCCTCGGCTCGCTGCTGAGACCACTACTTCCGTGATGTTGTGCGGATCTTGGCGTGCGGGGTGGGGATCAGGAGGACTCGGGTGGGGGCTGCTCCTCCGGGGCGCCGGGGGCGGTGAAGTCGAAGTTGGCCAGTTCCTCATCCAGGTCGCTGCTCATCGCGGCGAACGCCGCCGGGTTGGCGAAGTCGTCGTCCGAGGGGAGCAGGTCGGGGTGGCCCCAGATCGCGTCCCGGCCGGCGATGCCGCGGTGCTCGGTCAGCGCCGACCAGAGCGCGGCCGCCTCGCGCAGCCGGCGGGGCCGCAGCTCCAGGCCGACCAGGGCGGCGAAGGTCTGTTCGGCCGGCCCGCCCGCAGCCCGACGCCGGCGGAACGCCTCGCCGAGGCGTACGACGTTGGGCAGCCGCTCACCGGCGGCGCTGTCGACGACGTGGCACACCCAACCCTCGACCAGGGCGAGCACGGTCTCCAACCGGGCCAGACTGGCCTTCTGCGCGGGCGTGTCCTCCGGGGTGAAGATGCCCTCCAGGGCGATCGCCTGCATCGACTCCGGGTCGGTCGGATCGACCCGGCCCAGTGCCTCCTCGATCGCCTCCCGGTTGACCCGGATGCCGGCGGCGTAGTTCTCCACCGCGGTGAACACGTGCCCACGCAGCCACGGCACGTGCTGGAAGAGCCGCTGGTGGGCGGCCTCGCGCAGGGCCACGTAGAGGCGCACCTCGTCCTCGGGCAGCTCCAGGCCCTCACCGTACGCCCGGATGTTGGCCGGGACGAGCGCGGCGGTGCCGGCCGGGCCGAGCGGCAGGCCGATGTCGCCGGCGGAGAGCACCTCGGCGGCGAGCGAGCCGAGCGCCTGGCCGAGTTGGCCGCCGAAGAGCGCGCCGCCCAGCGTGGCGACCATCGACTGCATCGGGCCGAGCTGGGCCCGGGCCTCCGGCGGCACCAGATCCCCCATCGCGCCGACCATTCGGCTGGCCACCGGGTCGCAGAGCTTGCGCCAGACGTCGAGGGTCTTGTAGATCCACTCGTTGCGGTTCCAGGCGACGGACGTCCGGATGCCGGAGGGCCACGAGGTGGCCGGCTCCAGCCAGAGATCGGCGATGCGCAGCGCCTCTTCGACCGCGTTGCGTTCGAACGGCGACACCGCCGGGTCGCCGGCGGCGGCGAGCTGACTCGCGGCCACCTGCCGGGCGAGGTCCCAGTTGACCGGCCCGCTGCCCGGCGCGGAGAGCAGGTGCTGCAACTGCGCCATGAACTGCTGCATCTGCGCGGGATCGTTGGGGTCTGGTGGTTGCCCACCCGGGAGCGCGAAGCCGAACGGAATATCAGGCACGTCGTCTACGGTACGCGCGCTGCGCCGCAGGTCGCGCCCGCCGGCGTTGCGCTGAGGGCGAAGTCCGCCGGATCGTCGCGCCGGGCGGCCGTGCCCGGCTCGGTACGCTCTGCCGCATGAGACGTCGCGGCGTGACCGTACTCCTCGGTGCACTGCTCACCGCCCTGCTCAGCGTCGGTGCGTTGAGCGTGCCCATCCCGTACGTGGTGCTCGGTCCCGGCCCGACGGTCAACACCCTCGGCACCTCGAACGGCAAGGAGATCATCGAGGTCACCGGCCGGGCGACCGCCACCCCCGCCGGGCAGTTGCGGCTCACCACGGTCGGGGTGCAGCCCACCGTCCGGCTCCGCTCGGCGCTGGCCGGCTGGTTCTCCTCCGACGAGGCGGTGGTGCCCCGCGAACTGGTCTACCCGCCCGGCGAGTCGCAGCAGCAGGTTGAGAAGCGCAACGCCGAGGACTTCCAGAACTCGCAGACCAGCGCGGAGACGGCTGCCTTGCGCCACCTGGGCTACCCGGTCCAGGTGCTGGTGAAGACGGTCACCCCGGGCGGGCCGTCGGTCAACGCGCTCAAGCCCGGCGACGTGCTCACCTCGGTCGACGGCCAGCAGGTGACCAGCGCCGCCCGGCTCACCGAGCTGATCCGGGCCAAGCCGGCCGGCAGCGCGCTGAAGATCGGATACACCCGGGACGGGCAGCCGGGCTCCGCCACGGTGACCAGCCGGGAGCAGGACGGCCGGCCGAGGATCGGCGTCGAGATCGACCAGCAGCAGCCGCACCCGTTCGAACTGAAGATCAATCTCGGTGACATCGGCGGGCCGAGTGCCGGGCTGATGTTCGCCCTGGGCGTCATCGACAAGCTGGAGTCGACCGACATCACCGGCGGAAAGATCATCGCCGGCACCGGCACCATCGACGACGAGGGTCGGGTCGGCCCCATCGGCGGCATCGCCCAGAAGCTGGTCGGCGCCAAGAAGGCCGGGGCGAAGGTTTTCCTGGTGCCCGCCGACAACTGCGCCGAGGCGGTCAGCAACGCGCAGCCCAACCTTCCGCTGCTCAAGGTGGCGTCGCTGGACGACGCGCTGAAGGCGCTGGAGACGTTGCGCGCCGGGGGACAGCCGACCCGCTGCTGAGCCGGTCCGGGGGGCCGTGCGGAGGATCGTGACGTGACCTTGACCCGACGTGTCCAGGAACACCCCGTACTCTGGGTGCCTGGTCGGAGCCGATCACATCAAACGTGCGGAGCCAACAGTGGTCATGCGTAGCAGCCCCCTGCCGAGGATGAGCCGACGCGGACGCGTCACGATCGGGGTCCTGATCGGGGTGTTCCTGCTCTTCACCCTGCTCGGGTGGGGAGTCAACGCGTGGACCGACTGGCTGTGGTTCGACGAGGTTCACTACACCGAGGTCTTCACCGGAGTCCTCCTCACCCGGCTGACGCTGTTCCTGCTGGTCGGTGCCGGCCTGGCGCTGATCATCGCGGGCAACCTCTGGCTGGCGTACCGACTGCGGCCCCGGCTGCGTCCGCACTCGCCCGAGCAGGCCACCCTGGAGCGCTACCGGATGCTGCTGAGCCCCCGGCTCGGCACCTGGATCGCCCTGGTCTCGGCCGTCATCGGCCTCTTCGCCGGGCTGTCGGCGCAGAGCCGGTGGGGTCAGTGGATGCTCTTCCGCAACGGCGGCAGCTTCGGCGTGACGGACCCGGAGTTCAAGGTCGACGTCGGCTTCTACGTCTTCCAGTTGCCGTTCCTGAGCTATCTGCTCGGCGTCGGCTTCACCGCGGTGGTGCTGGCCCTGCTGGGCGCGCTGGCCATGTACTACCTCTACGGCGGGGTGCGGTTGCAGGGCATCGGGGACCGGATGACCAACGCCGCCCGGGCTCACCTGAGCACGCTGGTCGCCGTCTTCGTCCTGCTCAAGGCGGTCGCGTACGTGCTGGACCAGCGGGCGATGCTGCTGGAGTACAACGAGGGCGCCAAGCTCTACGGCGCCGGCTACGCCGCGGTGAACGCCCTGCTCCCGGCGAAGGAGATCCTCGCCTGGATCGCCGTCGTGGTGGCCGTCGCGATCATCCTGTTCTCCAACGCGTGGATGCGGAACCTGGTCTGGCCCGGCATCTCGCTCGCCCTGCTCGGCGTCTCGGCGGTGGCGATCGGCGGCATCTACCCGTGGGCGGTGCAGACCTTCGAGGTGAAGCCGAGCGCCCGGGACAAGGAGGCCCCCTACATCCAGCGCAGCATCGTGGCGACCCGGGCCGCGTTCGGGCTGACCGACACGAAGAGCACGGCGTACCCGGCGAGCAACCTCGTCCCGCCGGCCAGCCTGGCCACCGACACCTCTGTGGTGTCGAACATCCGGCTGCTCGACCCGCAGTTGGTCTCCCAGACGTACACCCAGCTCCAGCAGGTCCGCGGCTTCTACGACTTCGGCGAGAAGCTGGACATCGACCGGTACACGGTGGACGGCAAGACCTCCGACTACGCGGTCGGCCTCCGGGAGATCAACTACGAGAAGCTGACCCCGCAGCAGAGCAACTGGATCAACCGGCACACCGTCTACACCCACGGGTACGGGCTGGTGGCCGCGCCGGCCAACCAGGTCTGCAACGGCGTGCCGTACTTCGTCTCGGGCTTCCTCGGCGAGCCGGCCAAGGAGACGCAGGGCTGCTCCTCGCCGACCGAGGAGATCCCGGCCGAGCAGCCGCGGATCTACTACGGCGAGCGGATGACTGACGACGACTACGCGATCGTCGGGCAGACCGGCGACCGCAACGTGGAGTTCGACCGCCCGACCTCGACCGGTGGCGAGCAGTACTACACCTACAGCGGTGAGGGCGGCGTCAAGATCGGCTCGTTCACCCGGCGGCTGCTCTTCTCGATCAAGGAGCAGGAGTCGAACTTCCTCCTCTCCGAGGCGATCAACAAGGACTCCAAGCTGCTCTACGTGCGTAACCCGCGGGACCGGGTGGAGAAGGTCGCGCCGTTCCTCACCCTGGACGGCGACCCGTACCCGGCGGTGGTGAACGGCCGGGTCCTGTGGATCATCGACGGCTACACCACGGCCGCGACCTACCCGTACGCCGACCGGGTCAACCTCCAGGTGGAGACGGCCGACGAGCTGACCGGGCGGGGCACCTTCCAGCTCGCCCGGGAGAACGTCAACTACATCCGCAACTCCGTAAAGGCGACCGTCGACGCGTACGACGGCACGGTCCGGCTGTACGCGTTCGACGACACCGACCCGGTGCTCAAGGCGTGGAACAAGGCGTTCGGCGGTGACCTGGTGCTGCCCAAGGGCGACATCCCGCCGGAGCTGTCCGCGCACTTCCGTTACCCGGCGGACCTGTTCAAAGTGCAGCGCAACCTGCTCACCCGGTTCCACGTCACCTCTCCGGGCGACTTCTACTCCGGGCAGGACTTCTGGGAGGTGCCGAACGCCCCGGACACGCCCGACAGCGGGCAGAAGCAGCCGCCGTACTACCTCTTCACCCAGTTCCCCGGGCAGGAGGGACCGCGCTTGCAGCTCACCTCCGCGGTCACCCCGAACCGCAGGCAGAACCTTGCCGCGCTGATCTCCGGGTCGTACGTCGACGGGCAGCCGCAGTTGGAGGTGCTGGAACTGCCGGACCAGACCCGGACCGGCGGCCCGGTCCAGGTGCACCAGCAGATGACCAACGACGGCGACATCCGGCAGCAGCTCAACCTGCTCTCGTCCAACCAGGCGCAGGTGCAGTACGGCAACCTGCTCTCGCTGCCCTTCGCCGACGGCATGCTTTACGTCGAGCCGGTCTACGTGAAGAGCAACCAGCAGGACGCGTTCCCGTTGCTGCAGAAGGTGCTGGTCTCGTACGGCGACGGCAGCTCGTACGTGGTGCTGGCGAACAACATCAGTGACGGCATCAAGCAGCTCGTCGAGAAGGGCAAACGGGCGTCGACCGGCACCCCACCGGCCGACCCGGGCGGCACCCCGCCGGGCGGTGACACCCCGCCGACCACCACCGAACCGGTGTTCACCGGCGAGCTGGCCCAGGCCGCCGACCGGGTGCAGAGCGCCATCGCCGAGGTCAAGGCCGCCCAGACGTCCGGTGACTTCGAGCGGTACGGCCGGGCGTTGAAGACGCTGGACGAGGCGATGACCGCGTTCCAGCGGGCGCAGGAGGCGGCCAAGCCGTCGGCCAGCGGCAGCCCGGCCGCGTCAACCTCGCCCTCGCCGTCACCGAACGGCTGACGCCGGCCCGACCCCCGTGGCCCGTGAGACCCGATGCGGTCTCGCGGGCCACGGCCGTTTTGCGTCCGATGGGGTCCGTGCGCTACGGTTAACGAGTCGACGCGGGGTGGAGCAGCTCGGTAGCTCGCTGGGCTCATAACCCAGAGGTCGCAGGTTCAAATCCTGTCCCCGCTACTCATGACGAAGGGTCCCGGAGATTTCTCCGGGGCCCTTCGCCGTTGTGCGCCACGCGCCGCAGCGAAAGGCCGGACCCGGCTGATCTCCACGGCGTGGATGCGATAAGCTGTACAAGCCGACGCGGGGTGGAGCAGCTCGGTAGCTCGCTGGGCTCATAACCCAGAGGTCGCAGGTTCAAATCCTGTCCCCGCTACTCATGACGAAGGGCCCCGGAGATTTCTCCGGGGCCCTTCGCCGTTTCCTGAGAACTGTTCGCGAGGGGGCTTGCCGGGCAATTTCCGAGAGAATACTCTCGAAACATGTCTCTCAGAAGTCCGGCCGAGCAGGGCAACCCGTACGGCGATCTGGAGTTGACCGACCCGAAGGCGATGCGGGCGCTGTCCCACCCGGTCCGGCTCGCCATCCTGTCGCGGCTCCAGCGGCACGGTGCGGCGACCGCCACCGAACTCTCCGAGCACGTCGGCGCGACGCCCTCGGTGACCAGCTGGCACCTGCGTCACCTGGCGGGGTTCGGGCTGGTCCAGGACAGCGGTACCGGCGGGGACGCGCGGAAGCGGTACTGGGAGGCGAGCACCCGAGGGTTCCGCTTCCAGTTCCCCGACGACGAGGAGGGGCGGGCTGCCAGCCAGGTGCTGAGCCGGGCGTTGTTCGCGCAGTACGCCGACGCTCCGCAGCGGTGGATGGCCGAGATCGAGCCGCGGCTCGCGCCGGAGTGGCGGCGGGAGGCGGGCGTGTCGAACACCGGCGTACGGCTGACCGTGGCCGAGTTGGCGGCCGTCAACGCCGCGATCGAGCAGGTGCTCGCGCCGTACGTCACCCGGGACGCGGCCGATCAGCCGCCGGACGGCCGGCACGTGCGCTTCATGCGTTACGTTATGCCCGAGGCGGAGGAGCGGTGACCGGCCCGGCCGCGCCGCGCCGATCGCTGCTCCGCGAGCCCGACTTCCGGTCGTTCTTCGTCGCGCACACCGTCTCGCAGTTCGGCGATCGGATCTCCGAGCTGGCCTTCCCGCTCCTCGCGGTGCTCGTGCTCGACGCCACCGCCGCCCAGGTGTCGGTGCTGACCGCCCTGGTGTGGCTGCCGAACCTCGCCGCGATCTTCCTCGGCGCCTGGGTGGACCGGCAGCCGAACAAGAAGCGGCTCCTGGTGGCGGCGGACCTGATCCGGGCCGCGCTGCTGGTGACGGTGCCGGTGGCGTTCGCGTTCGACGCCGGCACGCTGGCCCAGCTCTACGCCGTGGCGTTCCTGACCGGCGCCGCGGCGGTGCTGTTCAACACCACGTATCCGGCCTTCTTCGTGCTGCTCGTGGACCGGTCCCGCTACCTCGACGCCAACGGCGCCATCAGCGCCAGCCGGTCGGTCTCGTACATCGCCGGACCGGCCCTGGGCGGCGCGCTGGTCCAGGCGTTGACCGCGCCCGTGACGATCCTCGTCGACGCGGCGTCGTTCGTGGTCTCCGCACTGAGCATCGGCCGGGTCCGGCGGGACCGGCCGGCGCGGACGGTGGAGCCCGACGACCCACGGTCGGTGACGTTGTGGCGGCAGGCGCGGGACGGGTTGCGGTTCACGCTGCGGCACCCCGTGCTCCGCGCGAGCCTCGGCTGCACCACCACGGTCAACTTCTTCAGCTTCGTGTTCAACGCGCTGCTCGTGCTCTTCGCCAGCCGTACGCTCGGCCTGTCCGCCGGGCTGCTCGGCCTCGCGCTCGGCGCGGGCGCGGTCGGCAGCCTGCTGGGTGCGGTGGCCGCCCCCCGACTCTCCGGTGCCATCGGTGCGGGCCGCAGCATCATGCTCGGCGCCGTCGTGTTCCCGGCGTCGATCCTCCTGGTCGCCGTCGCCGGCGGGCCGCTCTGGGCGAAGGTGCTGCTGGTTGGCGGGGCGGAGTTCCTCTCCGGGATCGGCGTGATGCTGTTCGACGTCAACCTCAACGCGCTCAACGCCGCCGTCATCCCCGACGGCCTGCGCAGCCGGGTGGCCGGGGCGTACTCCGCGGTCAACTACGGGATCCGGCCGCTGGGCGCGCTGACCGGCGGCGTGCTCGGCAGTTGGCTCGGCCTCCGACCCACGCTGTGGATCGCGGCGATCGGCGGCACGCTGTGCGTACTGTGGCTGCTGCCCTCGCCGATCCCCGGGGTGCGTTCGCTGGATCACCTCGACGGGCTCGACAGCGACCGGGGCGATCTCACCATCGCCGGCCGGTGATGTGCGCCCCGCACCGCCCGGGGGCTCGGGCTTGCGCGGCTTGGGGAGGATGACGGCATGTCTGCTTGGCACAGGTGGTGGGGCCGGCTCGGTGCGGTCCTCGGTACGGTCGTGCTCTCGGCGTTCGTCCCGGTCGCGGCGTGGGCGTCCACGGCTCGCGGCGAGCTGGCGGTGGAGGCGGTCCGACGGCGGCCCCGAGGCGGCTTCGGCTTCCTCGGGACGTGCTGCTGCCTGGTGGTGGTCGGGGCGATCGTGCTGCTGGTGCTGCTGCTGATCCGGCTGACGCGGAAGCGGCAGGGCGGCCCGCCACGCTGACGGACCGGCCCGACCGCCGGCCGTGCCGATGGGACGGCCGGTGGCCGCACCAGGCGACCGTCCGGCCCCGTGGTGTACTAGGCACCGTGGAACTTCTGCACTCGGGAAAGGTTCGGGACGTCTACGCCGACGGCGACGACCTGATCCTGGTCGCCTCCGACCGCATCTCCATCTACGACGTGGCGCTGCCGACGCCGATCCCGGACAAGGGCCGCCTGCTCACCGCCCTGTCGCTGTGGTGGTTCGAGCAACTCGCCGACCTGGTGCCGAACCACGTGATCTCCGCCACCGACGTGCCCGAGGAGTTCGCCGGCCGGGCGATCCGCTGCCAGCGGCTGGAGATGGTCCCGGTCGAGTGCGTGGCCCGGGGCTACCTCACCGGCGGTGGGTTCGAGGAATACCGCCGTACCGGCACGGTCTCCGGCGTCGAGCTGCCCCGAGGCCTGGTGGAGGCGTCGATCCTGCCCGAGCCGATCTTCACCCCGTCGACCAAGGCCCCGAAGGGCGAGCACGACGAGCCGATCACCTACGCGCAGGTGGTCGACAAGCTCGGCGGGGAGACCGCCGAGCGGCTGCGGCAGATCACCATCGACGTCTACCGGCGCGGCGCGGAGATCGCCGCCGAGCGGGGCATCCTGATCGCCGACACCAAGATCGAGCTGGGCTGGACGCCGGACGGCAGCCTTATCCTCGCCGACGAACTACTCACCTCTGACTCGTCCCGGTTCTGGCCGGCCGAGTCGTACCAGCCGGGTCGGGCCCAGTTCTCCTACGACAAGCAGTACGTCCGGGACTGGGCCACCGACAGCGGCTGGGACCGGCAGTCGCCGGCGCCCGAGGTGCCCGCCGAGGTGGTCGAGGTGACCCGGGCGCGCTACGTCGACGTCTACGAGAAGCTCACCGGCAACCGCTGGGACTGACGGAGGTCAGTGGTTCCAGGCGTCCTCGCCGAAGAGCCCCTTCCAGAGGTTGTCCACCGCGCCGCCCGTACCGAAGGTCGGGTCCCCATCCTTGTCCGTACCGCTCGGGGCGTACTGGGTCATGCCGCCGTAGATCAGGGATCCCGGCCCGAAGGGCGAGCCGGCGACGTGCTTACCGCCGTTGTAGATGCCGTGGCCGGCGAAGTCCCGCTCCGCCTTGGAGAGGAACCCGGCGGCCACGTTGTCCAGCCCGTCGAAAGTGGCCTTCACGAGGTCCTTCAGCACGTCGGTGTTTCCGCTGCCCAGCTGCACCCCGACGTCGAAGGAGAGCGCGCCCCCGATGGCTGCCGCGCCCATGACGCCGAGAGAGTCGGCCGCCGCCACGATGGTTTCCAGCTCGACCAGCGCCGAGGTGGCGAACGAGGTGGCGGTCGCCTCGGCGGAGGCCGCCGCCGGCGCGCCGATCCCGGTGGCCGCCGACGCCGCGATGAAGGTGGCGAAGGCGAGCAGGATCGTGGAGACCACCGTGTACACCATGACCAGGATGAACAGCACCAGGCCGACGGCGATCAGGACCACGGACACCGTCACGGCGACGACCTGGCTGCCGACCACCTGCACGTCGTACGCCTGCACGTGGCCGCCGAAGGCGTCCCGGTCCGCGCCGCTCCACTGGGCCGCCGTCACCGTCGAGACCGCGTTGTCCAGGCCCTGTCGGGCACTGTCGAGCTGGTCGGAGAGAGCACTCCATTCCTTGGCGACCTCGAACAGCTGTTCCGGGTCGCACTGGTTGAAGTAGACGAGCTGGGCGATCGGCCAGGCCGCCGGAATGACCGCTGCGGCGATCGAGATCTCCAACATGGCCGCCTTGGCGGCCGCGGCCGAACTGCTTATCTGGGCCATACCGTCCTCACTCAGCGGGCCGTGATGGTGCTGGCCTGCTCCGCCGCTTCCCAGTTCTCAGCAGTGCGGTTGAGCCGGGAACGGATCTCGGTCAGGTGGGCGCGCTTGGTGCGCAGCTCCTCCTCCAGGAACTCCACCGCGCCGACGTACGCGACCGCGAGCGACGGCACCACCGTGGTGAAGTTGCTGTGTTCGATTTCCCGGGTGCCCTCCAGTAGTTTGGAAGCCCCTTCCAGCCCGGGTCCGGCCTGCTCTTCGATCGCCTCGCCCAAGGCGCGAATCGCCACCACGTCAACCTCGATCATCAGCCCTCCCGAGTGGCCCGCCGTTAGGGTGCGGTCGGCCGGGCCCGAGCCTAGCAAGATCGGAAATCGAGCGCTGTCCTGCCGCTGGTAGCCTCCGGAGCATGGCATCCCACCCCCCGGCGCCGGTCCCTGGTGGATACACCGAGCGGATGGCCGGCCGGCCTCGCTGGCAGCGGCTGCTCCTTCCGCTCCTGCTGCTCGGCGCCGTCCTGGTGATGCCCGTGGGGCTCGCTCGGCAGGCGATCAGGGCGGAACGGGTGACCATCCAGGTCGAGCACTGTGACCTGAGTGGACCGAAGGCCACCCAGGCCTGCCGGGGCACGTGGCGGTTGACCGACGGCCACACCGTGTCCGGGCCGATCGACAGCGTGCACTTGCGACCCGGCACCGAGGTCCCGGGCTGGGGCAACGGCGACCGGGCCACCACCGACCTGTTCACCTGGTTGGTCGCGCCGATCCTGATCGGCGCGGCGCTCCTGGTCGGGCTGGGGGCCTTCGTCGTGGTCTGGCTGCGGCTGACTCTGCGGGCGCGCCGGGCGGGCGCGGCACCCCGCTGACCCGGCCAGCCGGGGGCCGACGTCACCGCCCCGAAACGGCGTCAGATCTTCAACTGGCGGCGCAGCCGCTCCAGCATCTCGGTGCTCTGCCGCAGCGGGCCGCTGACCATCTCGTTGAGCTGCGCCAGCTTGGCCTGTGCCGCGGCCGGGTCGCCGATCAGGGACTGCGGCCCGGCCTGGTCGCCCGCTTCGCGTACCGCCTCGCTGGTCTGCCGCTGCAGATCCGCTCGGGCCGACCGGAGCAGCTCCTGCAGCTCCTCGGCCAGCTCGGCCGCGGAGCGGCGCATCGCCCGGGGGTCGAGGCGCAGCTCGTGGGCCGGGTCGTCGGCGGTGCAGACCACCTCGATCTGCCCGTCCTCGCTGGCGGCCCGGCCGGTCAACCCGGCCAGCCGGCCCCGCAGCTCCTCGCCCCGCGCCATCTGCTCACGCATCCGGGCAGCGATCAGCGCCATCGGGTCGTTGTTGTCCGCCGGCTCCCCCGTGGTAGCGGTCATCTGTGCGTCACCTCGCGTCGTTGGGCCATTCGCGTCGTGCAGACGGTAACCGGAGTCCCCGCCCCGCGCACCCGCGGGTTCAGAGCGCGTGGAAGACGTACGCCCCACTGATCATCACGACCGTGCCCACCATCAGCAGCACGGCCAACGGAACGACCATGGGCTCGTAGCCGGTGCCTCCACTGGGGGCGACCAGGATCCGCGCCGGGCGCGCAGGATCGTAGACCACGGTGACCAGGCTGGCGGGCGCGGTGAAGAAGGTCTGGTGCCACCGGCCCGGCGACGAGGTCATCGGCACCCCGTCGGCCGTGCAGTAGCGCACCACAGGCGTGTAGCTCGCGCTGCTCCTGCTCTGGTGGACCAACAGGTCCACCACCTCGCCGGGCACCCGGTGGCCCTCGCGCAGCAGGCGTCGGTCGCGCAGGAACCGAACGGTCGCGGAGACGATCAGGGCCAGCGCGAGGCCCAACAGGACGAGTAACACCATCAAGGGCAGGGGCAAGCTGCCTTTCCGTTCGCGCGTGCGGGGTGTTTCGCGTGCGGGTCACTCCACCCAGTCGAGGGTGCGCTGCACGGCCTTGCGCCACTGGCGCAGCTCCCGGTCGCGCAGCGTGGGATCCATCTCCGGGGTCCACTGCGCGTCGGCGCGCCAGTGCTCACGCAGGGTGGCCAGGTCCGGCCAGAAGCCGACCGCCAGCCCGGCCGCGTACGCGGCGCCGAGGCAGGTGGTCTCGGTGATCCGGGGCCGGACCACCGGCACGTCGACCACGTCGGCGAGGAACTGCATCAGCAGCTCGTTGCCGGTCATCCCGCCATCCACCCGCAGCCGGCGCAGCGCCACGTCGGAGTCCGCGTTCATCGCGTCGACCACCTCGCGGGTCTGCCAGGCGGACGCCTCCAGCACCGCCCGGGCCAGGTGCCCCTTGGTGATGTAGCCGGTCAGCCCGGCGATCACGCCGCGGGCGTCGCTGCGCCAGTGCGGTGCGAAGAGCCCGGAGAAGGCCGGCACCACGTAGCAGCCGCCGTTGTCGTCCACCGTGCGGGCCAGCTCCTCGACCTGCGGGGCGGTGGAGATCAGACCGAGGTTGTCGCGCAGCCACTGCACCAGCGCGCCGGTGACCGCGATCGCGCCCTCCAGGGCGTAGACGGCCGGCTGGCCGGCGATCCGGTACGCCACGGTGGTGAGCAGGCCGTGGCGGGAGACGACCGGACCGGTGCCGGTGTTGAGCAGCAGGAAGCTGCCGGTGCCGTAGGTGCACTTGGCCTCGCCGGGCTGGAAGCAGGTCTGTCCGAAGAGGGCGGCCTGCTGGTCGCCGAGCGCGCTCGCCACCGGCACCCCGGCGAGCACCCCGCCGGCGGTGCCGTAGACCTCCGCCGAGCCGCAGATTTCGGGCAGCATGGCGGCCGGCACCCGTAGCGCGTCGAGTAGTTCCGGGTCCCAGGCCAGGGTTTCCAGGTTCATCAGCATGGTCCGGCTGGCGTTGGTCACGTCGGTGACGTGCCGGCCGGTCAGCTTCCAGATCAGCCAGCTGTCGACCGTGCCGAAGAGGACCTCGCCCCGCTCGGCGCGCTCGCGCAGCCCGTCGACGTGGTCGAGCAGCCAGCGCAGCTTCGGCCCGGCGAAGTAGGTGGCCAGGGTCAGGCCGGTGCGGGCCCGCAGCCGTTCCTCGTCGTACGCCTCGGCCAGCTCGCGCAGCAGCGGGCCGGTGCGGGTGTCCTGCCAGACGATGGCGTTGGCGACGGGGCGGCCGGTGGCCCGGTCCCAGACCACGGTCGTCTCGCGCTGGTTGGTGATGCCGACGGCGGTCAGCCCGCTCGGGCCGATGCCGGCGGCGGCCAGGGCCTCCCGCACCACCTGCTGGACGTTCGCCCAGATCTCCTCGGCGTCGTGCTCGACCCAGCCGGGCTGCGGAAAGAGCTGCCGGTGTTCGCGCTGGGCGACGGAGACGACCTCCCCGGCCCGGTCGAAGACGATGCACCGCGACGAGGTGGTGCCCTGATCGATGGCGGCGACGAACTCTCCGGTCACGGCAGCACCGTACCCGCCGGGACCGTCCGCTGCCTGCCATGCCGGGCCCGTACGATCGGCAAACGTGCGTGACATTGCCGTGTTCAGCGGAACCGCTCATCCGGACCTCGCCGCCGAGATCTGCGCCCACCTCGACGTTCCGCTGCACCCGGTACGGGTGTCCCGGTTCGCCAACGACTGCCTGGAGGTGCAGTTGCAGGCGAACTGCCGGGAACGCGATGTCTTCCTCATCCAGCCGCTGGTGCCGCCGGTGCAGGAGAATCTGGTCGAGCTGCTGCTCATGATCGACGCGGCCCGGGGCGCGTCGGCCGGACGGATCACTGTGGTGCTGCCGCACTACGCGTACGCCCGTTCGGACAAGAAGGACGCGCCGCGCATCTCCATCGGTGGCCGGCTGGTGGCCGACCTGCTCACGTCGGCCGGGGCCCATCGGGTGCTGGCGATGACCCTGCACTCGCCGCAGGTGCACGGCTTCTTCAGCGTCCCCGTGGACCATCTGCACGCGCTGCGTGAGCTGGCCGGTCACTTCCAGGGGTACGACCTGAGCAACACGGTGGTGGTCTCGCCGGATCTCGGCAACGCCAAGGAGGCCGCCGCGTTCGCCCGGATGCTCGGCACGCCGGTCGCGGCCGGCGCGAAGCAGCGGTTCAGCGACGATCGCGTCAAGATCAGCACGGTGATCGGCGACGTGGCGGATCGGGACGTCATCGTCCTCGACGACGAGATCGCCAAGGGCAGCACGGTGATCGAGCTGATGGCCCACCTGCGCGAGTTGAAGGTCCGGTCGATCCGGCTGGCCTGCACCCACGGCCTGTTCTCCAGCGGCGCGCTGGAGCGGCTGGGCGAGCAGGAGGGGGTGCTGGAGATCGTCTGCACCAACACGGTGCCGATCCCGGCCGAGAAGCGGGCGCCGAAGCTGGCGGTGCTGTCCGTGGCGCCGGCCCTGGCCGAGGCGATGCGGCGGATCCACAACGGCGAGTCGGTGAGCGCCCTCTTCGGCTGACCGGCCCCTCCTTACTCGAGGGTGGCGGTGATCCGTACGGTCGTGCCCGTCTCGCCGGTGGCGACCACCATGGTGTCGCTCAGTTCCCGGGCGAGCCACAGGCCCCAGCCGCCGGCGGTGTCCGGGGCGGGCCGGCTGCGGTCGCTGAGCCGGCGGACGCTGATCCCCTGGCCGTGGTCGGCGACCTCGCAGACGAGTTCCCCGGCCTGGCGCCACACCCGTAGCCAGCCCTGGCCGCCGCCGTGCCGGACGGCGTTGGTGATCAGCTCGTTGACCGCCAGCACGAAGTCGTCCAGCCGCTGGCCGTGCAGCCCGGCGGCGTGCGCGCAGGAGGTGACCGCATGCCGCAGCTCGGTCACCTGGGCCCGGTCGAAGGCCTCGGCGATGAGGTGGGAAGGTTCGATGGGCACAACCGTACGGGGTGCGGGGGATTCTGCGTTCGTCATGGCCCCGTCCCGGCGGTGGGTCTCGGCGATTTTCGCGGCATTCTCACCTTACGTCGGGGTTTCTCGGGCCGCACCCACCGGCCTGTCTGTCACTGGCTGTGGCATGGTGTCGCGCATGTTGTCGTCTCCGGGTGGCCTGGAGGGGCCGCTCTGGCGGTCGATCGCGGTGTTCCGGTTCGCCTCGCTGGCGTACGTCGGGGTGCTGGTGCTCCGCGACGCCCACCGGTACGCGCACCCGCTCGCCGCCGGCGGCGTACTCCTGGTGATGCTGGCCTGGACCGGGGTGACCGCGGCCGGCTACGCCCGCCCGGCCAGGCGGCACTGGCCGTTGCTCCTGGCCGACCTCGGTGTGGTCATGGCGATCATGTTGGCCACCCCGTGGGTGGTTGGCCGCGCGGCGCTCGCCGCCGGCCTGCCCACGCTGACCGTCGCCTGGCTGGCCGGCCCGGTGCTGGCCTGGGCGGTCGCCGGTGGTCGGCGGTGGGGCGCGGTCGCCGCGCTGGTGCTCAGCGGGGTCGACCTGGCCACCCGGGAGCGGATCGGCCAGTCCTCGGTCACCGGGGTGATCCTGCTGCTGCTCGCCGGGGTGGTGGTCGGGCACGTCGCCCGGCTCGCGGTCACCGCCGAGCAGCGGCTGCAACGGGCGGTGGAGCTGGAAGCGGCCACCCGGGAACGGGAGCGGCTGGCCCGGGACATCCACGACTCGGTGCTCCAGGTGCTGGCGATGGTGCAGCGGCGCGGCGCGTACCTGGACGGCGAGGCGGGGGAGCTGGCCCGGCTGGCCGGCGAGCAGGAGGCGGCCCTGCGCGCCCTGATCGGCCGTGCCGGCGCCGTGCCGGGTGGGGAGGGGACCGAACGGGACCTGCGCGACCTGCTCGACAGGTATTCCTCGGCGACGGTCGAGGTCGCCGCGCCGGCCACCCCGGTGCGGTTGCCCGCGGAAGTGGCCGGCGAGCTGGCCGCCGCCGTCGGAGCGGCGTTGGACAACGTGGCCCGGCACGCCGGTGGGCGGGCCTGGGTGCTGATCGAGGACGAGGGGGAGACGGTGACCGTCTCGGTACGCGACGAGGGGCCGGGAATCCCGGAGGGGCGGCTGGCCGAGGCCGCGGCGCAGGGCCGGCTCGGGGTGGCGCAGTCGATCCGCGGCAGGGTCGCCGAGCTGGGCGGCGAGGTGCGGATCGTCTCCGCCACCGGCGCGGGCACGGAGATCGAGTTGAGCGTGCCGAGGAGCGGCCGATGAGCACCGGCGTGCGGGTGATGGTGGTCGACGACCACCCGATGTGGCGGGAGGGGGTGGCCCGCGACCTCACCGAGGCCGGGCACCTGGTGGTGGCGACCAGCGGGGAGGGGCGGCAGGCGGTCCGGGTGGCCGCGGCGGCCCGCCCGGACGTGGTCGTGCTCGACCTGCAACTGCCGGACGTCTCCGGTGTCGAGGTGATCCGCGGGCTGCGCGCCGTGCTGCCCGAGGTGCGGGTGCTGATGCTGTCGGCCAGCGGCGAGCCGCAGAGCGTGCTGGACGCGGTGAAGGCCGGCGCCACCGGTTACCTGGTCAAGTCGGCCGCGCCGGCCGAGTTCCTGGACGCGGTGCGCCGCACCGCTGCCGGCGAGCCGGTCTTCACGCCCGGGCTGGCCGGGCTGGTGCTGGGGGAGTACCGGCGGTTGGCCGCCGCACCGGCCAACACCCACGACGCGGCGCCCCAGCTCACCGAGCGGGAGACCGAGGTGCTGCGTCTGGTGGCCAAGGGTCTGTCCTACAAGCAGATCGCCGAGCGGCTCGGGCTCTCCCATCGGACGGTGCAGAACCATGTGCAGAACACGCTCGGCAAGCTCCAGCTCCACAACCGGGTCGAGCTGACCCGGTACGCCATCGAGCAGGGCCTGGACTGATTGGTCAGGGGGTCGCCTCGGGCGGCCGGGTCTCGTGGACGGCCAGTTCCTCGGCGGTCGCCCCGCCGCCGGCCGAGCCGGCGTCGTACCCGATGTTGTCGACCTCCTGGTCGGTGTGCGCGCCCTCGTCCGGCTCGACCAGCCGGCCCACCTGGTGGTCCGCGACGGCGCCGAGCTGGCCGTGGTCGTAGAGGGAGACCGCCGAGTGCGGATCGGAGGTCGGGCCCGGGTCGATCACGTCCGCGTCGAACTGGGCCTGCGCGGCGGCCTCCTCGCTGTCCGCCTCAGCGGCGATGTCCGGGTCGACCGGGCCGGCGAGCGGGTCGTCGACGGGCCGTTCGTACGTCTCCCGGTGGAGCTTGTAGTCCAGCGACTCGCCGTCGAGCTGCTCCTCGGCGGTGGTCCCGAACCGGTCCACCGCCACCGGGTCGCGGTCGGCGGGGAGCTGGGCCGGCTCGGGGCCGTCCGCCTCGCGTCCGGTCAGCACGTCGTCCTTGGCCGTGGAGTCGTCGTCGGCGGTGTCGGGCAGGCCCTCCGCCTCCGGGTCGGACACGGGGGTGGGGTAGTCGTCGTCGCGCATGACCGGTCACTACCCGCCGAGTTGCCCGCGTTAACCGGGTTCGGCGGAATGGATCGGGAGGAACGGGCGAAAACCGCCTGAAGCATGTGTCGCCCCGCAGCCGGTTCAGCCACGGCGGGCTCGCGCGGTTCACCGGTGCCCGGTCCGCGCTCGCCGACTGATCGCGGCCACGGTGCCGACGGCGGTGCCCGCCGCCAACCCGAACGCCGTCATCCGTACCAGTTGCCGGCGGCGGCCGTGCCAGCCGCCGGTCGGCTCGGCCGCCGCGTCCGGGGCGAACACGTTGCCGGCGGCGCCCAGCCGTCTCCCGGGGCCGAACTGGGTGCGGGCGGTGTACCAGCCGAGGACCCGCTCGACCAACGCCGGGGCCAGCCGCCACTGGAGCCCGACCAGCCGGGCCGCGCCGCCCGCGTACGCCTCCCGCCGGGGCCGGCGCAGCAGCCGGACGATCGTCTCGGCCACCACCTCCGGCGGATAGACCGGCGGGGGCGGGGTGAGTTCCCGGCGGCTGTGGTTGGCGGCGTGCCGGAAGAACGGGGTGTCGACGGTCGCCGGCAGCACGGTACAGAGGGAGATGTGGTTGCGACCGGTCACCCGCAACTCCTGCCGGACCGTGTCGGCCAGCCCCCGGATGCCGTGCTTGGTCGCGTTGTAGGCCGACTGGTAGGGCATGGCCACCTCGGCCAGCACCGAGGCGTTGTTGACCAGCACCCCGCCGCCGGCGGCGTCGAGCCAGCGCAGCGCCGCCTTGGTCCCGTAGGCCGTGCCGAGCAGGTTCACCGCCACCACCCGGCGGAACTCGGTCACCGGGATCTCGTCGAAGAGACCCACCGCGGTCACCGCGGCGTTGTTGATCCAGGCGTCGATTCGGCCGAACTCCGCCACCGCCTGTGCCGCGAGCCGCCGCACCGCCTCCGGGTCCGTCACATCGGTGGGTACGACCAGCGCCCGGCCGCCCAGCTTTCGGCAGTGTTCGGCGACCCGGTGCAGCGCCTCCTCGGTGCGGGCCGCCAGCACCACGTCGGCACCCCGGCGGGCCAGCGCGTACGCGGTCGCCGCCCCGATGCCGCTGGAGGCGCCGGTGATCACGACCGTGGCGTCGTCGAGGCTGCGGGTGAGAGGCATTTCTCGCCGGTACCCCTGGCCTGGGCCCGTCATGCGGCCGTGGCCTCCCGGATCTGCCAGGTTTCGGCGCAGCGGGGCCGGGTTAATGGGACCCTCTGACCGGAGGACCAACGCTGGATTGAACCGCGTGGAGGTGCACCATGCGCGTCGGCCTTGTGTGCGCGCACGCCGGCCCGTCCGTCGAAGGTTCCACCGTCGGTACTTACCAGCACGTCGCGCGGGTAGCGGCCGAACTGGCCGGGCGGGGTCACGACGTCCGGGTCCACGAGCGGCGCGACGAGCCCGGCCAGCCGGAGTCGATCGAGCTGGACGGGTATCGGTTGGAGCGGGTGCCGGTCGGCCCGCCGATCCCGCTGGGCACCGCCGAGCTGGTGCCGCACGTGGCCGAGTTCGGCCGTTGGCTGGCGCAGCGATGGTCCGGCGACTGGACGCCGGAGGTGGTGCACGGGCACTACTGGGTCGGTGGCCTGGCCGCCGCCCACGCCGTACGCGAGACCGACATCCCGGTCGTGCAGACCTTCCACTCGCTCGGCATCGAGCAGCTGCGCCATCTCGGTCAACGCTACGACGGGCCGGGGGAGCGGATCCCGCTGGAGCGGGCGCTGACCCGGGCGGTGGACATCGCGGTCGCGCAGTGCAACGACGAGGTCGACGAGCTGACCCGGATGGGGCTCCAGCGCACCGCGGTCGCGATGGTGCCGACCGGGGTGGACACCGCGCGTTTCCACCCGGACGGCGAGGCGGCGCCCCGGGACCAGCGGCCCCGCATCCTCTCCGTCGGAGGGCTCTCGCCCGGGCACGGCCAGGAGGACGTGATCCGGGCGATGCGGCTGGTCGGCGACGCCGAGCTGGTGATCGCCGGCGGTCCGCCCGCTGCACAGCTCGCCGAGCACGACGAGGCGCGCCGGCTGCGCGAGCTGGCCGACCGGACCGGGCTGGCCGACCAGGTGAAGCTTGTCGGCGCGGTCCCGCACGATCAGATGGCGACCTGGTACCGCTCCGCCGACGTGGTCGCCTGCACGCCGCACTACTCCTCCGCCGGCCGGGTGTCGCTGGAGGCGATGGCCTGCGGGGTGCCGGTGGTCGGCTACGCGATGGGTGGCCTCGCCGACGCGGTGGTCGACGAGGTCACCGGAAAGCTCGTCCCGCCCGGAGACGTCCGGGCCCTCGGGGTGACCCTGCGTCGACTGCTGGCCGACAACGCTGGGCGGTTCGCGTACGGGCACGCCGCGGTGGACCGGGTGCGGTGCAGCTACACCTGGGAACGGACGGCCGGCGCTCTGGAACGGCTCTATGAGCGGGTGGTCAGCCGGCGCCGGCCGGTCGAGGCGGCCTGAGGTCAGCGGCGGGGCCGGGCGGCCGTGCCGGCGGCGATCATCGGGTGTTTCCGGTCGCGGGCGGTCGTGTGCTGGTGCTGCGGCGCGGCGTACCGGGTCAGGCCGACCACCGAGACCAGCGTGGCCAGGAAACCGACGCCGGCCAGCCACTCCCGTCCGGGCCAGATCCGGTCGTTGAGCAGCAGCAGGCCGATGATCGCCGCGGGGACCGCCCCGGCGGCGTCCATCGCGGCCACCGCCGCCGTGGTGGAGCCGCGCTGCATGGCCAGGCCGAGCAGCAGCTGCCCGACCACCGAGTGGGCGATCAGCAGATAGAGCAGCGGGTCGCGGACGAACGCCTCCGCCGAGTCGGCCGAGGCGAGCGGGCGGGCAGCCACCGCCGCAGCGGAGAACGCCATCCCGGCCAGCGAGCCGAGCGCCACCGACCCGGGGGCGCCGCGCAGCCGGGCGCTGAAGAAGCCGAGCACGGCGATCACGACGAGCGCCGCCGCCAGGCCGGCCAGCCCCGCGGCGCCGAGCTGCCGGGACGGCGCGGGCTCGGCGGCGAGCACCAGCGCGGTGATCCCGGCGAAGAGCAGCACGAGCAGGAGGATCTCGGCGACCGGGAGCCGCCACTTGAGCACCAGCACGCCGAGCAGGGCGGTCACCCCGAGCCCGGCCGCCACGCTGGCCTGGACCAGGAACAGTGGCAGGTCGCGACGGGCCAGGAAGGCCAGTACGAAGCCGGTCATCTGGCAGATAAGCCCGACCAGATAGGTCCGGTGGCTGGCCAGCCGCAACAGCAGCCCCGGGTCGAAGGTGTGGTGCACGGTCGTGCGCGCCGCGGCCACCGACTGGAGCAGGTTGGCGAAGCCGTACGCGACGATCATCGCCGCCAGGAAACACCAACCGTAGGACGCCACCTGGCGAGGATAGAGGACCGCTGCCGGGTCAGCGCGCGGCTGGTGGGCCGAGCCGGGCCAGGACGTCATCGTGCAGCGGGCCGTTGGTGGCGATCGCGCTGATCTCGTTCGAGCTGGTCCCGGCCGGGGCGGGCCGGCCGGCCAGATCGGTGAAGGTGCCGCCCGCCTCGGTGACGATCGGGACCAGGGCGGCGATGTCCCAGAGCGACAGCTCCGGCTCCACCATCACGTCCAGCGCCCCCTCGGCCAGCAGCATGTAGCCGTAGAAGTCGCCGTACGCCCGGCTGCGCCAGGTGTCGCGCATGATCTGGAGCACGGCGTCCAGCCGGCCCGCCTCCTCCCAACCGGTCAGCGAGGAGTAGCAGAAGCTCGCGTCGGCCAGGTCCGTGACGCCGGAGACCCGGATCGGCGTGCCGGCGGTCAGGTCGGGGCCGGCGTACGCGCCCGCGCCCTGGGCGGCCCACCAGCGCCGGCCGAGCGCCGGCGCGGAGACCAGGCCGAGCACCGGACGGTCGGCCTCCAGCAGGGCGATCAGCGTGCCCCACACCGGTACGCCCCGGACGAAGTTCTTCGTGCCGTCGATCGGGTCGATCACCCAGCGCCGCCCGTCGGGGCCGGTGGCGGGCTGCTCGCCGTACTCCTCGCCGAGCAGGCCGTCGCCAGGTCGGTGCTCGGCCAGCAGCGCACGGATCGCCCGCTCGACGGCGGTGTCCGCGTCGGAGACCGGGGTCAGGTCCGGCTTGGCCTCGACCCGCAGGTCGAGGGCGCGGAACCGGGCCGTGGAGATGGCGTCGGCGGCGTCGGCGAGCAGGTGGGCGAGGGCGAGATCGTCGGCGTACCCGGTCATGCCGGACACGGTAGCCGTTTTCTTGAAATCAGGAACCGGCGAGCGGGTCGCCGGGGTTACGTTCTGGTTCGCGCGGGTCGCCCTCGCCGGACCGGGAGGCCAGCAGCCGGCGGTACGACGCGAGCCGGCGCGGGTCGGCCTTGCCGGCGGCCACCCAGGCGTCCAGCGCGCAGCTCGCCTCGTCGGCGGTGTGCTGGCAGTTCGCCGGGCAGTCGACCGTGGCCTCCACCAGGTCGGGGAAGCCGTGCAGCAGGCTCTCCGCCGAGACGTGCGCCAGCCCGAAGCTGCGCACCCCGGGGGTGTCGATGATCCAGCCTCCGGCGGCATCGGGCAGCCGCAGCGCCACCGCACTGGTCGAGGTGTGCCGGCCCCGGCCGATCGCGCTGACCGCGCCCACCGCCCGGTCGGCCTCCGGCACGAGGCGGTTGACCAGCGTCGACTTGCCCACCCCCGAGTGCCCGACCAGCACCGACACCCGCCCGGCGAGCAGCGCGCGCAGCGCGCCCAGCTCCGCGCCCGGCCGGATCAGCACGTACGGCAGCTCCAGCTCGGTGTAGTAGTCGAGGACCGCCTCCGGGCCGGCCAGGTCGGCCTTGGTGAGGCAGAGTAGCGGCTCGATGTCGGCGTCGAACGCGGCGACCAGGCAACGGTCGATGAACCCGGTGCGTGGTGGTGGATCGGCCAGCGCGCTGACGATCACCAATTGGTCGGCGTTGGCGACGACAACGCGTTCCAGCCGCCCCTCGGCGGTGGTCGCGTCGTCCTCGGCGGTACGCCGCAGCACGGAGGTGCGCTCGGCGATCCGGACGATCCGGGCCAGCGCGCCCGGCGCGCCTGACGTGTCGCCGACCAGCCCGACCCGGTCACCCACCACCACCGACTTACGGCCCAGCTCACGGGCGCGCATCGCGGTGACGGTCGGGGCGTCCGGCCCGGCGTCGGGCAGCACGCAGGTGTAGCGCCCCCGGTCGACGGCGACGACGAACCCGTCGACCGCGTCCTCGTGCCGGGGCCGGGTGCGCGTACGCGGGCGCGAGGACTTCCCGGGTCGGACCCGGACGTCGTCCTCGTCGTACTCCCGTCGCCTGGTTGCCAGGACGTCCCTCCGTCGCGTCAGCTCTTGCCGGTCACCATGCCCGACCATAGTGCCGGGAACTCCGGCATGGTCTTCGAGGTGCACGTCACGTCGTCCACCTCGATGCCGGGGACGGCCAGCCCGGCCACCGCCGCGGCGTGCGCCATCCGGTGGTCGGCGTACGTCCGGAAGGTCCCGCCGCGCAGCGGGCGGGGATGGATCTCCAGCCCGTCGGCGGACTCGGTGATGTCCGCGCCCAGCGCGGTGAACTCCCTGGCCAGCGCGGCGAGCCGGTCGGTCTCGTGCCCGCGGATGTGCCCGATCCCGGTCAGCCGGGACGGCGAGTCGGCGAGCATCGCCAGCGCGGTCAGCGCCGGGGTCAGCTCGCTGACGTCGGAGAGGTCGGCGGTCAGGCCGTGCACGCCGCCGGTGCCCCGGACGGTCAGCCCGGCAGTGGTCAGGGTCACCTCGCCGCCCATCCGGGTCAGCAGGGAACGGAGCTGCTCGACCGGCTGCATGCTGCTGCGCGGCCAGCCCTGCAGGGTCACCTCGCCGCCGGTGACCAGCGCGGCGGCGAAGAACGGCACGGCGCCGGAGAGGTCCGGCTCGATCTCCCAGCCGCGACCGGTCAACGGGCCGGGCTCCACCGCCCAGACGTCGGGGGTGCCGTCGTCGACCGCGGCCCCGGCGGCCCGGAGCATCTGCACGGTCATCCGCAGGTGCGGCGCGGACGGGACCGGCGGCCCCTCGTGCCGGACCACCACCCCCCGGTCGAAGCGGGGCGCGGCCAGCAGCAGCCCGGAGACGAGCTGGCTGGAGGCGGAGGCGTCGATCACCACCTCGCCACCGGCGACCCGGCCGGTGCCGAGGACCGCGAGCGGCAGGCTGCCGGTGGCGGGGGTGTCGATGCGTACGCCGAGGGAGCGCAGCGCCCCGATCAGCGGCCCGAGCGGGCGGACCCGGGCCTGCTGGTCGCCGTCGAAGGTGACCCGGCCCGCGGCGAGCCCGGCCACCGGCGGCAGGAAGCGCATCACCGTGCCGGCCAGGCCGACGTCGACGTGCGCGGGACCGACCAGCCGGTGCGGCCGGACCAGCCAGCGCTCGTCGTCGGAGATCGACACGTGCGCGCCAAGCCCGCGCAGCGCGCCGGCCATCAGCTCGGTGTCCCGGGCGCGCAGCGGCCGGTCGAGCGTCGAGGAACCGCTGGCCAGCGCGCTGAGCACCAGGGCCCGGGCGGTCATCGACTTGGACCCGGGCAGGCGCAGCGTGGCGGCGACCGGGTCGGTGGCGGTCGGTGCGGTCCACGGTTGCGGCGGTCGTGTTGCGGTCAGCTTCCCCACGCCCCCATTCTGCCAACTCGCGGGGCCGACGGAACCGCTCGTCGTGCCTGCTCCCGGCTGGCGGGACAGCCAAAACGTTCCAAGCGCGTTAGCGTGTGTGCCATGTGCGGGAGGTACGCGACGACCCGCAGCGCAGGCGACCTGAGCGCGCTGTTCGAGTCGTACGACGAGACCGGCGGGGCAGTCGGCCCGGATTTCAACGTCGCCCCGACCGACCCCGTGCCGTTGGTCCGGCTGGCCCCGGAGGGGCACCGGGTGCTCTCCGTCGGTCGCTGGGGCCTGGTGCCGCACTGGTCCCGCAGCGCCGCCGGCGCCGCCCGCATGATCAACGCGCGGGCGGAGACCGTCGCCACCAGTCGGGCGTACGCCCGGTCCTTCGTCCGTCGGCGCTGCCTGGTCCCCGCCGACGGCTGGTACGAGTGGGTCCGCGAGCCGGACGGGCGGCGGCAGCCCTACTACATGACGCCGGTGGACGGTTCGGTGCTGGCCTTCGCCGGGATCTGGTCGGTCTGGGAGTCGGCGGGCACCGCCCTGCTCAGCTTCAGCGTGTTGACCACCCCGGCGGTCGGCGAGTTGGCCGAGGTGCACGACCGGATGCCGCTGCTGTTGCCCCGACAGCGGTGGGCGTCCTGGCTCGGCCCGGCCGACGAGCCCGCCGCGCTGCTCGCTCCGCCCGCCGCGGACTGGCTCACCGGGCTGGAGATCCGCCCGGTCTCCCCGGCGGTCGGCGACGTCCGGAACGACGGCCCCGGGCTCACCGTCCGAGTGCCCCTGACCGGAGGGGGGAAGGCTGCGGAATTGACGCTGTTTTGATCATTCTCAGCGCATTGTCGTGTGCTGATTTGCCGAGGTTGCGCCCGAAACGTCGCTCGGCTGATTAGGAATGTTTACGGCAGAGTCTTGTCCCCGTGTCCATGAGTGCGATAGAACACAGCGCCGGCGTTGGGCGTCTGTTCGCACGGGGCGGATGGCACCCATCGATCATCCGTGATCATTTGCCGGTCCCACGGGGGAGGTGGGTGTATTGACACGGGCGCGCATGCCCCGCCCGCACGAGGTGGCCGCCGCACGACGAGACCCGCGACTGCTGCGGGCGTTGCGTGAGCGGCAGCAGGACGAGGCGTGGCGGACCAGAGGAACCTGCCAGAGCGTGGATCCGGAGACGTTCTTTCCGGCACCGAACGAGCCGGCCGACACGGCCGTAGCGCTCTGCCGCAGCTGTGACGTCCAGGGATCCTGCCTGGCCTGGGCGCTGGAGGTGGGCGACTGCCACGGCGTCTGGGGCGGCACCACGCCGCGCGAGCGGCGGGCGATGCTCGTCGCCTGGCGCAGCGAGGTGCAGCCGGATCCGGACGCGGCTGACGAGGCCGGTCCGCCGGTCCGTGGCAGCCTGCTCGCCCTGGTGCCGTCGCGCTGATCCGCACACCGTCGCCCGCGCCCCGCAGTGGCGCGGGCGACGGCCTTTTCCGGGCCGTGGAGTCGCGACTTCCGGGCCGTGGGGTCGCCACGTACGGCGCGGTCGGTACGGCGCGGCGATGCGCCGGACGCAGAATGGGCCGGTGCGGCACAGTGATCAGATCGAGACGCCCCGTGGCCCGGCCCGCGCCGACAGCGACCTGCCGATCGGGCCGATGGACATCCTGCTCGTGCTCGGGCACGGCGCGGGCGGCGACGTGGACGCGCCAGACCTGCTCGCGGTTCGGGACGCGGTGGTCGGCGCCGGGGTGGGCGTGATCCGGGTGACCCAGCCGTACCGGGTCGCCGGTCGGCGCGCGCCTGCTCCCGCCGGGCACCTCGACGAGGCCTGGCGGGCCGTGCTGGCCGCGCTCCGGGAGCGCCACCCGACGGTGTCCCGTTGGGTGGTGGGTGGCCGCTCCAGCGGCGCCCGGGTCGCCTGCCGGACCGCCGGCGTCGTCGGCGCGGCCGGCATCGTCGCGCTCGCCTTCCCGCTGCACCCTCCGGGGCGCCCGGAACGCTCGCGCGCCGACGAACTGGCCACCGGCCTGCCCACCCTGGTGGTCAACGGCGACCGGGACCCGTTCGGCGTGCCGGAGCCGGGCCCGGGCGTCGAGGTGGTGGTCCGCCGCGGTGAGCGGCACGACCTGCGGGTCGACCCGGCGGGCACCGCCGCCGTGGTCCGCGACTGGTTGCGCGCGCGGGGCTGGGCCCCCGCCTGACCAGGGTCGAGCGGGATCTTGCCAGGCGTGACCCCGGACGGCGGCGCGTCGTTGCATCGGATGGTGTCGGAAGCCCGGTTCAGGCCTCCGAGGCCACCTCCCAGGCCCTTCCTGGTCCCAGCACCGGTCGCGGCCGGGGCCGGGGCCAGGAACGGCGGGTGGTGGCGGAATGTGCCGTCGACGGCGGGCGTTACCACCCCCGGGACGACTATTCCAGCCGAGGGGGGTGGCCGGTGCCGATCGAGACACGGAGCCGGGAGCGGGACGAGCGGGACGCGCAGGCGCTGAGGCGACTGCTCGACGCGCCGGAGTGGGCCGCGGCGACGGTGAGTGCCAGCACACCCGCCGGAAGTGAATCTGCGGGCAGGTCAGTACGCGTATCCTCGGCGGGAAAGCATCCGACGCGAGGGGATGTGCGGTTGACCACCGAGAAGACGGACGAGCGCAGGGCCCGCTTCGAGCGGGACGCGATGCCCTTCGTCGATCAGCTCTACGCTGCCGGGCTGCGGATGACGCGGAACCCGGCGGATGCCGAGGACCTGGTCCAGGAGACCTACCTGAAGGCGTACTCCGCCTTCCACCAGTTCGAGCAGGGCACCAACCTGAAGGCCTGGCTCTACCGGATCCTGACCAACACCTACATCAACTCCTACCGGAAGCGGCAGCGCCAGCCCGTGCAGGCGCCCACCGACGAGATCACCGACTGGCAGCTCGCCGAGGCCGAGTCGCACACGTCCAGCGGGCTGCGCTCGGCGGAGACCGAGGCGCTCGACCGGCTGCCGGACAGCGACGTCAAGGAGGCCCTCCAGCAGTTGCCGGAGGAGTTCCGCCTCGCCGTCTACCTGACCGATGTCGAGGGCTTCTCCTACAAGGAGGTCGCCGAGATCATGGGCACGCCGATCGGCACCGTGATGTCCCGGCTGCACCGTGGTCGACGTAATCTGCGCAAGCTGCTCGAGCAGTACGCGGCCGAGCGGGGGTTCACCGCGGCGCCGTCGAAGGGTTCGACCGCCACCGCCAGCCGGGAGGTGTGACCGTGAGCTGTGGGAAGCCGCACGAGACGGATTGCCGTGAGGTGCTCGCGGAGGTCTACCTCTACCTGGACCTGGAGTGCGCCGAGCAGCGGCGTGTCCTGATCCGGCACCACCTGGACGAGTGCGGGCCCTGCCTGCGCGAGTACGGCATCGAGCAGGAGGTGCGGGCGCTGGTCGCCCGTTGCTGCGGCAACGAGACCGCGCCCGAGCAGTTGCGGGTGCGGCTGCGGGCCCGCCTGGCCGCACTGGTGGTCGTCGAGACCACCGAGTCGCGCGAACTCGCCGACTGAGCGCGAGCGCGACGAAACCGAAGACACCGGTGGCCCGGGTCCGAACGGACCCGGGCCACCGCTGTGTCCGGCCACTACGGCCGGTACGTCGCTGATCCGGCGCGTGCCGATGATCAGGAGTTGGGGCGCTTGCCGTGGTTCGCGCCGCTCTTCTTACGGGCCTTCTTCTTACGGGCCTTCTTCGCCATGCTCTGCCTCCTTGTGCTGGTCACGGTGTCCGGCCGCGGCGAGCGCGGCGCAGGTCGCGTACCGGTGCTCCGGGCGCCGGAGACCGACCCGCTGATGTTAGTGCCGTCGAGGTCGCCGGGGATCCGGTGGGGCCGGAACCGGTGCCACCCGCTCGCTGTTCGGGCGTGATCCCGGTCATGATTGGATACCGTTCGCAACGAGCCGGTGGAGAGGGAGGGCCTGGAGATGGCCGAGGAGATCCGCGCCGAGATGGTGGCGAACGTCTGGAAGGTTGTCGCGTCGGCCGGGGACAGCGTGTCCGAAGGGGACACGCTGGTCATTCTGGAGTCGATGAAGATGGAGATTCCGGTCGTCGCCGAGTCCGACGGCGTCGTGCAGCAGATCGCGGTCAACGAGGGCGACGTCGTGCAGGACGGTGACCTGATCGCGGTGATCGGTTGAGCGGCCTCGTCGTCCGCCGGGCGGAGCCGGCCGACCATCCGGCGGTGGCTCGCCTGACGGTCGCCGCGTACGAGGCGGACGGGCAGCTCAAGGGCGAGCACGGCTACGGCGCGGTGCTCGCCGACGTGGCCGGCCGGGCGGAGACCGGCGAGGTGCTGATCGCCGTCGACGAGGCCACCGGTGAGATGCTGGGCGCGGTCACGTTTGTGCTGCCCGGCACCCCGTACGCCGAGTTGTCCGGCCCGGGGGAGGCCGAGTTCCGGATGCTCGCGGTCGATCCGGCCGCGCAGGGGCGCGGCGCGGGCGGGACCCTGGTCCGGGCCTGCGTGGCGCGGGCGACCGAGCTCGGCTGCTCGGCCGTGGTGATCTGCGTACGCGCCGGCATGGCCGCCACGGCGCACCGGCTCTACGCGGGGCTCGGCTTCGTCCGGGTGCCGGAGAAGGACTGGTCGCCGCTGCCCGGCGTGGAGCTGTTGGGCCTGCGGCTGGACCTCACCGACCGTCCCTGACGGCGGCCCACCCAGGCCGCGCTGGCGGGCGGCCCGGACCGCGCCGAGCGCCACTGGCGACGGCGCCGCCCGCCCATGCGGAGCCGCCGGTAGGCGGGTGGCTCAGTCGCCGGTGCCGATCTTCGCCAGCAGCTCGTCGGCCACCTCGAGGGAGATCCTCTTGCGCTCGTCGTCGGTGAGGTTCGGGGTGCGGACCGCGAACCAGCTGCTGTGCACGGCGAAGAGGGTCAGCGCGGCCCGTAGCTGGGCGGCCGGCGAGTCGTCGCCCCGGCACAGCTCGTTGGCGAGGCGCATCATCCGCTCCCGCATCTGCTGGCCGGCGACGAGGCTCTTCAGCACGGTCTGGTTCTGCTCGAAGAAGCGCATCACGGCGGGCCGCTCGCCGGCGAACATCGCGTCCGCGTACCGGGTGATCAGCGCGCGGCGGGTGGCCAGCGTGGCGGGCTGGGACCGGGCCCAGGCGATCAGCTCGTCCATCCGGCGGAGCCGGTCCTCGGCGAAGCTGCTGACGATCTCGTCCTTGCTCTTGAAGTGGTAGTAGAGCGCGGCCTTGGTCACCTCCAGCCGTTCGGCGATCTCCCGGAGCGAGGTCTTCTCGTACCCTTGCTCGGTGAAGAGCTCCAGCGCGACGGCCTGGATGCGTTCCCGCGTGCCGCCTGTGCTCTCCCTCACGTCCACCACCCAATCTGCTTGACGGTTTTCTGACCACCAACTTACCGTGCGGCTAGTAAGCTAACTAGCCGGACGGCAAGTAAGTCGGTCACAGATGTTCGGGGGAGCCTACCCATGAGTCAACCAGCCCAGGTGATCGCGCGACCCAATGTCCGGGTCGTGCTGTTCGGCCTGATGATCGCGATGATGCTCGCGATGCTCGACAACATGATCGTCAGCACCGCGCTGCCGCGGATCGTCCTGGAGTTCGGCCAGGCCGGCCACTTCACCTGGGTGTTCACCGCGTACGTGCTGGGCACGACGGTCTCCACCCCGATCTGGGGCAAGCTCGGCGACCTCTACGGCCGCAAGGCCGTCTTCCTCATCTCGGTGGTCATCTTCCTGATCGGCTCCGCGCTCTGCGGCATGTCCGGCTCCAGCCTCTTCGGCGGCGTCGACAACGGCATGCTCGAGCTGATCGCGTTCCGGGCCGTACAGGGCCTCGGCGCCGGCGGCCTGATGGTCGGCGTGATGGCGATCATCGGTGACCTGGTGCCGCCGCGCGAGCGGGGCCGCTATCAGGGCATGATCGCCGGCATCATGGCCATCGCCATGGTGGCCGGCCCGCTGGTCGGCGGCTTCATCACCGACCACCTCTCCTGGCGCTGGGCGTTCTACGTCAACCTGCCGCTCGGCGGTGCCGCGCTGCTCGTGCTGGCCACCACCATGCGCCTGCCGAAGTACCGCACCGAACACAAGATCGACTGGCTGGGTGCCGCGCTGCTCTCCGTCGGCATCACCGCGATCGTGCTGGTCACCACCTGGGGCGGCAAGGAGTACGACTGGGTCTCGCCGCAGATCCTCGGGCTTTCCGCCCTCGGCGTGGCCGCCCTGGTGGCCTTCGGCTTCGTCGAGCGGCGGGCCGCCGAGCCGATCCTGCCGCTGAAGCTGTTCGCCAACCGGAACTTCGCCCTCATCTCGGTGATCGGCTTCCTGCTCGGCTTCGGGATGTTCGGTGCGATGAGCTTCCTGCCGCTCTACCAGCAGACCGTGCAGGGTGCCTCGGCCACCAACAGCGGCCTGCTGCTGCTCCCGCTGATGTTCGGCATGCTGGTGGTCTCGCTGGTGGTGGGTCGCACCATCACCAAGACCGGCCGCTACCGGATCTTCCCGATCGTCGGTGGCGTGGTGATGACCGTCGGCATGGGCCTGCTGACCCGGCTCGACCTGGGCACCAGCAAGACCGAGTCCTCGCTCTACATGATCGTGCTCGGCGTCGGCATGGGCTTCCTCATGCAGACCTCCATGCTGATCGCGCAGAACAGCGTGGAGCAGAAGGACCTGGGCGCGGCCAGCGGCGCGGCCACCTTCTTCCGCTCGATCGGCGGTTCGTTCGGCGTCTCGCTCGCTGGTGCGATCTTCGCCGCCCGGCTCGCCAGCTCGCCCGCCGGTGCCGCGTTCGGCGGTTCCCGGGGCGGCGAGGGCGGCGCCATGGACCTGGACAAGCTCAAGCAGCTCACCGGGCCGATGCGCGAGGCCGTGCTCGGCACGCTCTCCGACGCCATCTCGCACGTGTTCTTCTGGGCGGTCTTCTTCGTCGTCGCGGTGCCGGTGCTCGCCTGGTTCATCAAGGAGGTCCCGCTCCGTTCGACCAACGACGGCCCACCGGCCGGTGCCTCTCCCGACGACGCGGCCGAGGCCGCCCTCGGCAAGGCCCCCGTCGCCTGATCCACACGCTCCGCGGCCACGCCGACCCTTCAGTGGTACGGCGTGGCCGCGGGCGTCAGGGGCGGTGGAAGAGGGCGCCCAGGCGGCGCCGGAATCGGCGCCAGGGTGAGGCCGGGGCATCGGCCGGAGGGCTGCCGATCAGCTTGCGGGCCAGGTCTCGGGTGGCGGGAGCGAGGTCCGGGGTGGCCAGCGCCAGGTGTGCCAGCGACACCACCATCGGCACCGGACGCTCCCGGGCCACGGCCGCCGCGTCGGCGAGCCGCCCGGCCACCACCGTGGCCACGTCGGCGCGTACGGCGGGGTCGACCCAGGCGGCGGTGACCAGTGCGAACAGTGCCGCCTCGGTAATTCGGTCCGCCACGACCAGCTCCAGCAGCACCCGGCGACGAGTGGACTCCGCCCACGGCTCGTCGGTGCGGTGGTGCAGCAGGCCGAGGCAGGCCCAGACCTGCACGCAGCGCACCCAGAGCGACGGGTCCTGACCGGCGAGTACCCGGCCCAGCGCGGTGGCCGGGGCCTCGGGCGGGTGCGCCAGCAGGCCGAGCAGGTCGTCGAGGTCCAGCGTGGCCAGCCCGACCGCGGCGTCGTACGCGGCCGGCGGGTCCGGCCAGGCCGGGTGGGCGAGCTGCTGGATCCGCTCCGCTGCCTCGGCCGACGGCGCCGGCGGGGTGGGCGCGCCGGCGCGCCGCCCGTCCGGCACCGGTCCACTGGCCGGGGTCACCTGCCCGAGCCAGGGGCGGCCGCGACAGCACTCGGCCAGGTCGCCGTGCTCATGGCTGTCGTCCGGGTGGTCCCGCGTGAAGTCGGCCAGGGCAACCAGGTGGGTGACGTCCTCGTCGCGCTGGAAGCGCAGCCGGTACGCGGTGTGCACCGCGCAGTCGAACGTGGGGTCCTTGGCAAGGGCCCGGTCGATCCACTCCAGCGCCTCGTCGAGCCGCCCGTGGTCGGCGAGCGTGCCGGCGATGTCGGCGTAGACGGCGAGGTCGTCGGGGTCGTGCGCGACGGCCCGGCCGAGCGCGGCGAGGGCCTCCCGGATCCGGCCGGCGCTGCGGTACGCGTACCCGAGCCACACCTCGCCGAGCTTGCTGGGCTCGGCGCGTACGCCGCGGGCGGCCCAGGTGACGGCGAGGGCGGCCTCGCCGAGGCGCCGGGCCAGCGCCGACGCCGCGCCCAGCAGCAGCGGGTGGCCGGGATGCACGGTGACCGCGTTGCGCGCGAGGGTGAGGTACGGCCGCAACGGGTCGCGCAGCCGGCGCGGAACCGGGTCGGGCACCGCCGCGCACAGCTGCATGAGGATCCGGGCGGTGCGTTCGGGTTCGAGCCGTTCGGGCAGCTCGGGGGAGGTCACCCAGGGCACGCCGGCCCAGTCGGCCGTAGGCGCGTAGCCGGTGGCCGCGGCTAGCAGGTCGAGTCCCTCGGCGGGGTGCCCCGCGGCGGCGAGCAGATGGGCGCGGGCCACCACCGCGCCGACGTAGGCGTGGTGGCTGAGCGGAAAGAGCTCCAGATCGCCGCCGCTGGCCGCGGCCACCCGGGCGAGCGCCTCGTGCACCTCGGGCAGCGTCGGGGCCTGGACGAGGGCGGCGGCGACGTGTCCGGCGGCGTGCGGCAGGTCCCCCTCGGCCAGCGCCAGCCGGGCCAGCGCAAGCTCCTCCGCCGCAGAGAGCGCGGGGTCGTCCTCGGGCACGTCGTCCTTTCGATGGTCGGTCGGGCAAGCCTAGGGGATCATCGGCTCAGCCGCCGATCCACTGCGTACTACTGTTCGTTCCGTTGCTTGTGGAGGTCGAAAGGTGCAAGACTGAGCACCGATCGCGCGGCGATCGCGCAGGAGGGGGTCTTTCGTGACGCGTCCAGGGGCCGGCATGGCCGCCGACATCGCGGAGCAGCCGGCCGGCTACGACCGCCTGCTCTCCGCCGAGCACGCCGGGGCGATCGCCCGGGTCGCGGCGGTGATCGCCGAGCGCCGGCCCCGCCACGTGGTGTTCACCGCCCGGGGCACCTCCGACCACGCGGCGCTCTACGCGGCGTACCTGACCGAGATCCGGCTCGGCCTCTCCGCCGGCCTCGCCTCGCCGAGCACCGTCACCGTCTTCAACGCCCGGCCCGACCTCTCCGGCGCCCTCGTGGTCGGCGTCAGCCAGAGCGGCGGCTCGCCCGACCTGGCCGAGGTGCTGCGGGTGGCCCGCGCCTCCGGCGCGCTCACCCTCGCCGTCACCAACACCCCCGACTCGCCGCTGGCACACACCGCCGAGCTGAGCGTCGACATCGCCGCCGGGCCCGAGCGGGCGGTCGCCGCCACCAAGACGTACACCGCCGAGCTGCTCGCGTTGCTGCTGCTCGTGGAGGGGATACGCGCCGGGGACGGCGAGCTGCCCGCCGAGGAACGGGCCGCCCTCGCCCGCATGCCCGAGCTGGCCGAACGCACCCTGTCCGACGACACCCCGGCACAGCTCGCCCCGCGTTACCGGTTCGCCACCCGACTCGTCACCACCGGCCGGGGGTACGCGTACCCGACCGCCCGGGAGGCGGCGCTGAAGCTGATGGAGACGTCGTACCTGCCGGCGCTCGCCTTCTCCGGCGCTGACCTGCTGCACGGCCCGCTCGCCATGACCGACCCGGACGTCCCGGTGCTCGCCGTGGTCGGGTCCGGCCCCGGTGGGCAGTCGATGCGCGAGGTGCTGCCCCGGCTCGGCGAGCGCCGCGCCGACGTCGTGGTGGTGGGCTCCGCCGAGGTCGAGGCGGCCGCCCGGATGGCCGTCCCCGAGGTGGACGAGCGGTACGCCCCGCTGCTGGACATCCTCCCGCTCCAGCGACTCGCGCTCGCCCTGGCGCTGGCCCGAGGCGAGGACCCGGACGCCCCGCGCGGTTTGAAGAAGGTCACGGCGACGATGTGACGTTCGGCGTGGCACTCTGTTCAGCGTGTCCACGCTGCGCGACCTCGCCGAGGAGCACACCCAGCTCCGGCCGGCCGACATCGACCACCTGCATCGGATCGCCGGCGACTGGCAGATGCTCTCCGACCTGTCCTTCGCCGACCTGCTGCTCTGGGTGCCGGTGGACGGCGAGGGCACGTTCGTCTGCGTGGCCCAGGCGCGCCCGACGACCGCGCCGACCGCGTACCTCGACGACCAGGTCGGCCGGATCGTCGGCGGGCCGGAGGTGGCGCATCTGGAGGTGGCCCACCGGCAGGGCCGGATCTGGCGGGAGGGCGACCCGGTCTGGTATGGCGACGTGCCCGCCCGGCACGAGGCGATCCCGGTGCGGCTACGCACCGCCGACGGGGAGGCCGGCGAGATCATCGCCGTGGTCGGCCGGGACACCAACCTCTCCACCGCGCGGACGCCCAGCCAGCTCGAACTGAACTACCTGACCACCGCCGACGACCTGGCCCAGATGGTCGCCGACGGCACCTTTCCGCCGCCCCGCCACCCGGGCGAGACCACCTCGGCGCCCCGGGTCGGCGACGGTCTCGTGCGGCTCGACGCCAACGGCACGGTCACCTACGCCAGCCCGAACGCGCAGTCCGCGTACCGGCGGTTGGGCTACGCCTCACATCTGGTGGGGGAGGACCTGGCCAAGCTGCACCGACGGCTGGCCAGCGACCCGCTCGAAGGCACCGACGCGGGCAACGCGGTGCTGGCCGCGCTGCGCGGCGAGGCCCCACCCCGGCGGGAGATCGATGCCCGCGGTGCCACCATGCTCACCCGGGCGCTGCCGCTGATGCCGGCCGGTGTGCCGATCGGCGCGCTGGTGCTGGTCCGCGACATCACCGAGGTACGCCGGCGCGACCGGGCCCTGATCACCAAGGACGCCACCATCCGGGAGATCCACCACCGGGTGAAGAACAACCTTCAGACGGTCGCCGCGCTGCTGCGCCTCCAGGCCCGCCGGGTCTCGATGCCGGAGGCCCGGGTCGCCCTGGAGGAGTCCGTACGCCGGGTCGCCTCGATCGCGCTGGTCCACGAGACCCTCTCCATGTCCAGTGACGAGGTGGTCGAGTTCGACGGCATCGTCGACCGGGTGGCCAGCGCGGCGACCGAGGTCGCGGCCACCGAGGTGACGGTCGGCATGCGCCGGCAGGGCAGCTTCGGCGTACTGCCCGCCGAGATCGCCACCTCGCTGGTGATGGTCCTCAACGAGCTGTTGCTCAACGCCGTCGAGCATGGCTTCCCGCTGGACGCCGAGGAGGGCGCGGCCCGTCCGGACGGCGCGGCGAAGCCCGAGGTGGTGGTCTCCGCGCACCGGTTCCGCAAGCAGCTGCACGTCTCCGTGGCGGACAACGGCCGGGGCCTGCCCGAGCAGTTCGACGCCGAACGCGGTGGCAACCTCGGCCTGCAGATCGTCCGGGCCCTGATCACCGGCGAGCTGCGCGGCACCATCGAGCTGCGTAACGGCGCCACCGGCGGCACCGAGGCCGTGCTGGTCGTCCCGCTCGCCCGCGGCACCGCCGACCGCCTGACCCCCTAATGGGCGCCGGCAGGCCCCGGGGCTACTGGGTCAGCCACTGTCGAGCACTCTGTGGGGGAATCGCGAAGAACGTCGCGTTGGTCCAACGGATCGTCTGTCCGGGCTTGTCGATCGGCTCAATCATCCAGCTGTCGACAACGCGCCTGCCGTCGATGTTCACATTGTCGCCCCCTTGGCCGTCCGCGAATTCGATGCCGCGTAGCCATCCGACGCCGTCCGCGTCGCCGCGTTGCCCGGCGGAGAACTCGACGACCAGGTCACCGACGCGCGGTCGCTTCATCCGCTCGCGTAGCTCCACGGTCAGCCGGGGAGCGTTGGGGGTGAGGGTCGAGCACCAGAGCTCGTTACCGAGTACAGCGATCAGTTGCGTCTTGCGGAGGGGCACGGCCGCAAGTATCCCACGTGGGGTATCAGCGCAGGAAAGGGTCTCGCTCCGGCCGGCGTTCGATCTGCGTCTGGGGCGTTGCAGCGAGGGCGAGCGAGATGTCGCGAATATCCGGTCACGACGACTGCGTCGAGGGAACCACGGCCGGCCCGTCGGGCGCCTCGCGCTTGTGGATCACGACGTCGCCGAGGTACCGCTCGACCAGATCATCCCGGACCTGTTGAGTGTGCGGATCGTCCGCCGCGATCGCGCTGCCGTCCGCGTTCGCGATGAGGCAGTACATCAAGTAGTGGCCGCGCGCGTCCCAGGCCAGGTTCGCCGCAGCTCGATCGATGAGATTCGACGTGCCGCCCGCGACCATGCCACTGAACCGGCCCTTGCCCGCGTCGACCGCCGTCTTGATTTCGGCCGACGCCTTGGCGGCCTTCTCGTCGGTTTCGAGGTTGAAGATCCCAGCCGTGATGACCAGGGCGCCGTCGGGCGACATCAGCGTGGCCCGGACCACCTGCGTGCAGCCAGCCGTCGTCAGCGCCTTGACGATGGCACCGCCGGCCGCGGTGTCGCAGTCGGCGGACGCTTGCGTCTTGAGGACCTTGTACGCCCCGTCGCCTGTCGCAGCGGGAATCGTCGCGGAGCCGAACACCTCGGTCGCGGTCAGCGGGGCGGGGTCGACCGTCTGGTCCGCGACCCTGCGTTCCTGCTCGGTAGGAGGCAGATTGGCCGAGCCCCGCAGGTAATACCAGCCGGCACCGCCGCCGATCACCAGTATCACGAGGATGATCGTGAAGACGAGAGGCTTGCGGGACCGGCGCGCGGCCTTCGGCCCTGCGTCCGCCCTTCGGGGCTCGTCGAAGGTCGCTTGGGACTGGTAGTGAGCCGCTCCGTACTGCTCCGCCCCACGATTCGGACCGGCGGCCGGTTCGTCGTACTGGCCGTCGTACATGGCAGCGGTGCCGCTCTGGCTCGGATAGCGGCCGTACTGCCCCGGAACGTCGTGGTCGCCGGGCGTGCCGTACGGGCCGGCGTTGCCGTGCTGGTTGAGGGTGCGGTGCTCGCCGCTTCGATACGGACCGGTCCGCTGCGCCGCGTCACCGCGCACCGCCGGGTGCTGTCGCGGCGTTCTGAAGCCGGTCGCCGGGTGCGCCTGGCCCCCTTGCGGCGTCCGTGGTTCGCCATAACCCGCGGGGTACGGGCGGCTGCCGTACTGGCCCTCGCCGGCTCGTTGCGGATGCGGCTCGTACGAGGGCTGCTGCGGCCAAGCGTTGCTGGGCGGGGCAGCCTCAACGTCAGCCGGATCGTTACGCTGATCCCAGAACTGACCCTGACCACGTGGGGGTGCGCCCTCGCCGTAGTCGTAGGTCATGGCGCACACGCTAGCGGAAGTGCGCGGGAAAGAGGACACCAGGGCCTCGCCGAGGGTCCCTCCATTGTGGGCTGACCAGGGGCAGCGCCGGCCCGTCGCCTACGTGTACGATGTCGCGGGCTGCCACGGGCGACCAACCCCATGACGAAAGCTAGGTTCGTGTGCCTTCCCACTTCGGGTTGTTCGAAATACTCCTCGCCGCGTTCTCCGTCGTGGCGATCTTCGCGTTGGGCGTGCGCCTCTTCTGGCGACGCGGGATGAGGCCGTGACGAAGGCCGCCAAAACCGCACGGTGGGTTCCCGGCCGAGCCCTCCCTGCCGTGGTCCTCATGCTCGGCGTCTCGTCGCTGTGGCTCTACCGTCACGTGACCCGGTTTGAGGACTTTGACGCTGGCGTGTCCGCGTTTGAGGTAGTTTACGCGTTCGCCTTCCTCATGTACTTCATGCACCTGCTTCTCGCGACCTTCGATCGCCCCAGGCGGACCACTCCCCGGCGGGCTGCGGCGTTGGCGAAATTGCGGGTGGTGGCGGTCATCCCGCTGTACAACGAGGACGTCGATGCGGTAATCGCGACCATTCGTGGCCTTCTCGGGCAGACCCGCCTTCCGGACGTGATCTTCGTCCGCGATGACGGATCGAACAAGGTGGACTACCTGCCCACCGAGCTGTGGGCGATCGAAGCCGCGAACGCGGTGGGCGTTCCGCTGGTGTGGGTGCGCGACCGGAATCGGGGCAAGCGAGCCACTCACATCGCCGCGTCCCTGCGCTTCGCCGGCTGGGCCGACGCCTACCTCACGATCGACTCCGACTCGGCGCTCGCGCCGGACGCGCTCGAGAACCTGATGAAGCCGCTCGCCGACCCCAAGGTCATGTCGGTCGCCGGAGTGTTCCTGACCTACAACTTGAACGGACCGGTCGCCCGGGCGGTGGATCTGATCACCACGGCGTCGCAGTTGACCGACAGATCCGCCACGTCGGCGCTGGGGTCGGTGCTCGTCAACTCGGGCGGGATTTCGCTCTACCGCGCAAGCGTCATCGACGAGTGCCGCCATGGTTACGCGAATGAGGAGTTCTTCGGGCGTCGCGTCGAATTCTCCGACGACTCCTACCTGACGCTTCAGGCGCTGCTCCGGGGCAAGACCGTCCAGCAGCCGAATGCCTTTGCGTTCTGTGTCATGCCGGAACGCCTCTCAAACCACCGGCGGCAGTTCATGCGCTGGTTGCGTGGATCATTTATCCGCTCCTTCTGGCGTTTCAAGTACCTGCCGCTGTACCGGATCGCCTACTGGCTGCACCTGCTGAAGTGGGTGCAGGCCGTCGCGGCGACCATCGTGGTGTCCTGGCTGGTCGTGATAAAGCCGGTGCTTGATGCCGTCACCTGGCTGCGCGGCGGGGGGAGCGATGCGTTGGTAACGGACGCGAAGCTGCTTCCGCTGACGCTTGGGATGCTGGTCGTGTTCGGCTACGTCCAACTGTTGCGGGTCTTCACGGTTCGACGTTCCGACCAGACGCTCCTGGCACAAATAGGTTGGTTCCTTCTCCTTGCGCCGGTCGCGACCCTGTGGCAGTGGTCGGTACTGCGGGTGTGGCGGCTCTGGGCCATTGCCTCCTGCATGCGCTTCAAGTGGGGCACCCGGCAGCAAATTGAGGTTGCGATTGGAGGTGACCATGAAGAAGTACTTGCTGGTGCTTCCGCTGCTGCTACTGGCTGGATGCGCGATGAAACCGTCATCTTCTTTCCAGGGCCGGCAGTCCGCGGTGAGCGCGACAGATCCGACTTTACGCGCTAACGCGATTCATGCCACCGTCTCCATGCTCCGGGCGGACAAGCCTGTCTTTGGCATCACGTCGGAGAAGGACGCCGCGAAAGACTCTGATCAGACTGCGAAAGAGACCGGATGCCGGCCGATGTGGCGAGGCGTCTACGCGTCCCTTGGCGGCGCGTTCGAGTTGTCGAGACTGACCGATACCGCAGGTATCCCGTTCCTGACGTTGCAGCCGAAAGACCTGGGCTCGGTCGTGGAACAGAAGTCCTGGTCGCTCTCGGCGACCATCGCGGGCAAACACGATTCCCGGCTGCGTGCCGTCGCGGACATCGTTGTGGAATACGGCGACCTGGTAGTGATCCGGTATGCGCCCGAGATGAATGGGAACTGGTCGCCGTGGGCGGCCGACGTCAACGGCAATACCCCAGCCCAGTACGTCAAGGCCTGGCAGCACGTGGTGACTCTCTTCCGAGAGGCGGGCGCGACCAACGTCCTGTGGCTCTGGGCGCCGAACATTTCTCGCGGTGCGACCGTGCGGGGCATCTCCCAGTTCTGGCCGGGCGACAGTTGGGTCGATCTGGTCGGCTTCACCGGTTACGGGGTCGGGAGTTCCATCTACGGTTTCGAGTCGTCGGCGGGCCAGACCTTCGATCCCACCATGAAGCTTCTCGCCCCATACTCGAAGAAGCCGGTTGTCCTTGCCGAGACCGGCGTGGCCGGGATCTACAAGTCCCAATGGATCACTAGTTTGGGGCCCTGGTTGCGCGCCCACCCGAACGTCATCGGGCTGATCTGGACCGGTGCGCCGCCGCCGTACTCCAACGCGGACTGGCGTTTCAACGACACTCCCCGCAACCTCAGCGCCTTCAAGAAGTCGCTCGTCCCGTACCTGGCCTGCGCTCCTGGCGGCTAGGTCGGATCGGGTCGCGGGCGTTGTGCTGAGCGCCCCGCGACTCTGCGGCAGTAGTTGGATTTGGTACGACCATTCTCGGCTCGGGCGTAATCGCTCGAGACCCGGCTGGGCATACGGGGCCTAGTCACCCAGCAAAGGAGCGAGCGACCGTGGCTGTCGACGTAGTCATTCTTGGACTCGGATACGTGGGGCTTCCGCTTGCCCGCGAAGCGACGTTGGCGGGCATGTCCGTGATCGGCTTCGACGTGAACACGGCGTTGGTGAAGTCTCTCAACGCCGGCCGGTCCCATGTCGATGATCTTTCCGACAGCGACATCGCCAACATGACAGCGCGTGGTTTCCGGGCAACGTCTGACGAACGCGAGATCGCCGCGGCCAAGGCGGCAATCATCTGCGTCCCGACGCCGCTGTTCGAGGAGGGCGGCCCCGATCTCGGTGCGGTCCAGTCGGCCACGGAGGCCGTCGCGCGTCATCTCCACCCCGGGATGCTCGTCGTCCTCGAATCAACCACGTATCCCGGCACCACCGACGAGCTGGTGCGTCCCATCCTGGAGGCCGGTGGCCTCATCGCCGGCAAGGACTTCCACCTGGCGTTCTCGCCGGAACGCATCGATCCGGGCAACAAGGATTTCGGCCCCCGCAACACGCCCAAGGTCGTCGGCGGCCACACGCCGGCCTGCACAGAAGCCGCGGCGGCCCTGTACGGGCGTTTCATCGACACGGTGGTGCGTACCAAGGGCACCAGGGAGGCCGAGACGGCCAAGCTGCTCGAGAACACCTACCGGCACGTCAACATCGCGCTCGTCAACGAGATGGCCAAGTTCTGCCACCGGCTCGGGATTGACCTGTGGGACGTCATCCGCGCCGCGTCGAGCAAGCCCTTCGGGTTCCAGGCCTTCTACCCGGGGCCGGGCGTAGGCGGTCACTGCATTCCGATCGACCCGAACTACCTGAGCCACAACGTGCGCGTACGACTGGGCTATCCGTTCCGGTTCGTCGAACTGGCGGAGGAGATCAACGCCACGATGCCGGCCTATGTGGCCAGGCGGGCCCAGAACATCCTCAACGAAGCCGGACTGGCGACAACCGGCGCGAACATCCTGCTGCTGGGCGTCACGTACAAGGCGAACATCGCAGATGAGCGCGAGTCTCCGGCCGTCCCGCTGGCCCGTGACCTGAACAGTCTCGGTGCGAAGATCAGCTATCACGATCCGTTCGTCGAGGAGTGGCAGCCGGGCGTCGGTGTCCTGCGGGTTGACGATCTGGAGGCCGCGGTGGCGTCGGCCGACCTCGTGATCCTCGTCCAGAACCATCGTGAGTACGACGCTGACCTGCTTGCCGGGGCCGCGAAGCGCTTCTTCGACACGCGCGGCGTCACGCGCACTGACGACGCGATTCGCCTTTAACGAGGCTTCCCACTCGCGGAGATCACGGCTCGCCGTGCGCGGGCGTCAGCGGGCGAGGAGGGCGACGGTGATGCCGGCGCGCGGCCAGACCTGTTGAACGGTGAAGCCGTCCCGCAGGGCCATGCCCTTCACGCCGGGCACGCCGGCCGGCGGGTCGCTCCGCCGGCCGGCGACCACCAGCCAGAGCCGCTCCACCCCGACCAGACAGTCCGCGGGGTGGGCGCACTCGCTCGCCCAGAGGTCGGAGCGCTGCCGCTCGTCCCGGACCATCAGCACGTCGCGCGGCTTCCGCGACCCCAGTTGGTACGCGACGCCGAGGTCGAGGAAGAGCCAGCTGTCCCTGGGGGAATAGCCGATCGCGTCGCCCGGCTGCTGGTGCTCGGCGATGATCTCAGCCGCGCCCCGGTAGTCGACCGGGGCGGTACGCGGCCACTCGTGGGTGCGGCGCAGCGCCGCCTGGTCGGGCCCGCCGAGCACCCCGGCCAGCACCACCACGGCGAGCGCCGGCGCCAGGCGTACGCCGGCCAGCGCTGCCCCGGCCAGCAGGCAGGCGAACGGCACGGTGAAGACCAGATAGCGGGTCACCCAGAGCGGCACGACCGTCCCGGCGGCGAAGAGCAGCAGTACGGGTAGAACGACGGCGGCACCGGGCAGCAGCGACTGCCGGCCGAGCCGCCCCGCGCCGAGCGCGGCGAGGCCGACCAGCAGCCCGCCGACCACCCCGCTCTGGGCCACCCCGCCGGGCAGCGCCGCCAGATCCGCCGGGCGTGCGAGGTGCACCCAGTCGAGCTGCCGGGACCGCTGCGACCCGGCGAGCAGCACCAGCGGTGTGACCAGCAGCGCGGCCGGCAGCAGTGCGACCAGCCACCGCCAGACCAGCCCGGCACCCGATCCGCCGGCCGCCCGGCCGCCCACCCCGCCGATCGCCCGGTCACCGGTGGCGGTGAGTAGCACCACGAGCCCGTGCGCGGCGAGCAGGGTGAGGGCGATCAGGTGAGCCAGGCCGAGGGCGGCGACGGCCAGGGCGTACCCGGTCCAGCGTCGCCACGTCGGCCGGCGCAGCACCCCAGTCAGCAGCAGGGTGGCGAGCATGGCGAACAGCGTGGCCAGGGCGTACGGGCGGGCCTCCTGGCCGTACCGGGAGGTGCTCGGGAGGACGGCGAAGAGCAGCCCGGTGAGCAGCCCGACCCGGGGGGTGACCAGCCGTCCGCCGAGCTGGGCGGTGAGCGCGGCGGCCACGGCCATGGCGAGCGCGGACGGCAGCCGCAGCGCGGTCGGTGAGGTCCCGGCCAACGCGGTCCAGCCGTGCATCAGGAGGTAGTACGGCCCGGTCGCGGCATCGATGGTGCAGGCCAGCCGGATCAGGTCACCGACCGGGCGGGTGGCGGCGCTCCAGGTCGCCAGCTCGTCCCGCCACGGCTGCGCGTGCCCGATCCCGATGAGGGTGACCACCAGCGTGAGCAGTGCCGGCGGGGACCAGAACCGCCAGCCCGAACGGGCACCGGTCCTCCCGGCCGGTCCGGGTTCCAAGGCTGCGGTCACAACCCGCAGCGTCACACAGCGCCACCGCCCGGACGAGCCGGTCCGCGGATCCGGCGGGGTGGACCGGCCCGAGCATCGCGGGGTGATGGGTCACCGTCGATGGACGTGGGTGGCTCGTGATGTGGGATCACGGCTCGCCTTGGTGGTCAGCACCCGATCGGTGTGGGAGCATATGCCCATGACCGCCGCTGTCGTCCGCCGCTTCGTGGCCCGTCGCCACGTCGATTACGGCCGCATGCGCAGCGCGCTCTGTCCGGCTCACTGACGCCGCCCGACCCATCGTCTCGGGCGCGCTCCGCGCCGGCCGTCATCGACATCGCCGTCCGCGGCCCTCCCCCAGGGCCGGCCGTCGCGTCCGCGTACCCGTGGCACAGCAGACAACGGAGGACGCCGCGATGGCGGTCAGCAGCACACCCACCCGGTCCGAGAACCCGCCCGCCGCACGGGCGCCCCGCCGTCCCCGCGGCGAGGGTCAGTGGGCGCTCGGGCATCGCGAGCCGCTCAACGCCAACGAGCGGATCAAGAAGGACGACGATCCGCTGAACGTGCGCGCCCGGATCGAAACCATCTACGCCCATCGGGGTTTCGCCTCCATCGACCCGCAGGACCTGCGCGGCCGGTTCCGCTGGTGGGGGCTCTACACCCAGCGCAAGGCGGGTATCGACGGCGGCCGGACGGCCGTGCTGGAGCCGCACGAGCTGGAGGACGAGTTCTTCATGCTCCGGGTCCGGGTGGACGGTGGCCAGCTCAACCTGACCCAGCTCCGGGTCATCGCGGAGATCTCCCGGGAGTTCGCCCGGGACACCGCCGACATCACCGACCGGCAGAACATCCAGTTCCATTGGATCCGGGTCGAGGACGTGCCGGAGATCTGGCGCCGGCTGGAGGAGGTCGGCCTGCAGACCACCGAGGCGTGCGGCGACTGCCCCCGGATCGTGCTCGGCAGCCCGGTCGCCGGAGTGGCCCGGGACGAGGTGGTCGACCCGACTCCGGCGATCGACGAGATCGTCCGCCGGTACGTCGGTGACAAGAGCTTCTCCAACCTGCCCCGCAAGTTCAAGACCTCGATCTCCTGGCTGGTGGACACCCCGTACGAGGCGAACGACATCGCCTTCCTCGGCGTCGAGCATCCGGAGCACGGCCCGGGCTTCGACCTCTGGGTCGGCGGCGGCCTGTCGACCAACCCGATGCTGGCCAAGCGTCTCGGCGTCTGGGTGCCGCTGCACGAGGTGCCGGACGTCTGGGCCGGTGTGGTCGGCATCTTCCGCGACTACGGCTACCGCCGCCTGCGTAACCGGGCTCGGTTGAAGTTCCTGGTCGCCGACTGGGGCGTGGAGCGCTTCCGCGAGGTGCTGGAGAAGGAATACCTGGGGCGCACGCTGCTCGACGGCCCGTCCCCGCAGCTGCCGAGCAGGCCGATCGACCACATCGGCGTGCACCCGCAGCGCGACGGCCGCAACTACGTCGGTGCCGCCCCGGTGGTGGGCCGGGTCTCCGGTGCGCAGCTCGCCCGGCTCGCCGACGTGGTCGAGGCGCACGGCAGCGACCGGGTGCGGCTCACCCCCTACCAGAAGCTGCTGGTGCCGGATGTGGCACCGGAGCGGACCGACTCGCTGGTGGCGGCGCTGCGCCGGATCGGCCTGGAGGCCCAGCCGTCGGCCTGGCGGCGCGGCACCATGGCCTGCACCGGCATCGAGTTCTGCAAGCTGGCCATCGTCGAGACCAAGCGGCGCGGCGAGGAGCTGGTGGCCCGGCTGGAGGAGCGGCTGCGTGACTTCGACGCCGACATCTCCATCCACCTCAACGGCTGCCCGAACGCCTGCGCCCGTACCCAGGTCGCCGACATCGGGCTCAAGGGCCAGTTGGTGGTCGGCCCGGACGGCCGGCAGGTGGAGGGCTTCCAGGTGCACCTCGGCGGCGGCCTCGGCATGGCGCAGGGGCAGACCGCCGGCTTCGGCCGCAAGCTGCGCGGCCTGAAGACCACCGCCGAGGAGCTTCCGGCGTACGTGGAGCGCGTGGTCCGCCGCTATCTGGCCGGCCGGACCGGGGACGAGACCTTCGCCAACTGGGTGATCAGGGCCGACGAGGAGGAACTCCGATGAGCGAGCGTAGCGAGCGAATCAGCCAGCTCAGTGCGTTGGTGCCTCATCGTGGCGCCGAGCGTAGCGAGGTGACGCGATGAGCGAGACCCGGTCCGCGCCGCTGTACTGCCCGTACTGCGGCGAGGAGGACCTGCGACCGAGCGAGGCCGGGCACGGCGCCTGGGAGTGCCACGCCTGCGCGCGGGTCTTCACCGTGAAGTTCACCGGTCTGCTCGGCCGGGCGGTGGCGCGATGAACCTGGCTTCCGCCGCCGACCTGGGCCTGGTAGGGGTCGGCGGACCGGTCCCCGCCGACCCGGTGCGGCGCGACCCGCAGGAACTGCGCGCGCTTGCCGAGGAGGCCGGCCGGAAGCTGGCGGACGCTCCCGCGCTGGAGATCGCCCGCTGGGCCGCCGAGACCTTCGGTGACCGGTTCTGCGTGACGAGCTCGATGGCCGACGGGTTGCTGGCCCACCTGGTCTCCCGAGTCGCGCCGGGCGTCGACGTGATCTTCCTGGACACCGGGCTGCATTTTCCGGAGACGCTGCGGGTGCGGGACGAGGTGGCCCGGCGGCTGCCGGTGAACGTGCGGTCGATCCGGCCCCGGATGACCGTCGGGCAGCAGGACGGCCAGTACGGCCCCCGCCTGTTCAACAGGTCCCCGGACGACTGCTGCCAGCTGCGCAAGGTCGAGCCGCTGGAGCGGGCGCTGACCGGGTACGACGCCTGGGCCGCCGGGCTGCGCCGGGACGAGTCGCCGACCCGGGCCAACACCCCGGTGGTGGCCTTCGACGCCCGGCGCGGGAAGGTCAAGGTGAACCCGATCGCCGCCTGGACCCAGCGGGACGTGGACGCCTACATCGCCCGCCACGACATTCCGGTCAACGAGCTGTTCGGCCGCGGCTACGGGTCGATCGGCTGCTGGCCCTGTACCCGCCGGACGAGGGCGGGGGAGGACCCGCGGGCGGGCCGGTGGGCCATGTTTGAGAAGACCGAGTGCGGTCTGCACACCTGACCCAGGGGCCGCCGGTGGTGCTGGTCGCGCACGGCAGTCGCGATCCGCGGGCGGCCGAGGCGACCCGGGCGCTGGCCCGGGCCGTGGCGGCCGTCCGCCCCGGCGCCACCGTGCTGCCGAGCTGGCTGGACCACACCGACCCCGGGCCGACCGTCGTGCTGCGAGAGCTCGCCGCCGCCGGTCACCGCCGGGCGGTGCTGGTGCCGCTGCTGCTGACCGCCGCGTACCACCGGCGGGTCGACATCCCCGCGGCCGTGGCCGCCGCCGCCGAGGGTGGGCCGTCGATCGAGGTACGGATCGCCGACGTGCTCGGGCCGGCCGACGGGGCGGTGGATGGCGCGCTGCTGGCCGGGTTGCGCCGTCGACTGGCCGAGGCGGCACCCGACGGGTACGACGCCCTGGTGCTGGCCGCGGCGGGCACCAGGGATCCCCGGGCGCGCGGCTCGGTGGGCCGGGTCGCGGCGGCGCTCGGCACCGAACTGGGTGTGCCCTGCCGGGTGTCGTACGCCTCGGCGGCGCCTCCGGCAGCCGGCGTCGCGGTGGCGAAGCTGCGTGCTCGCGGGGCGCGCCGGGTGGCGGTGGCCGCCTACTTCCTGGCTCCGGGCCTGTTCCACGACGCCGTGCGCGCCGCCGCCCGGGACGCCGGTGCGGTGGCGGTCGCCGCGCCGCTCACGGACGCCCCCGACCTGGCCGACCTGGTCCTCCGCCGCGCCACCCACCCCACCCCCGCCCCAGCCCGGTGATCATGAGGTTGGCGGCGGTCGGCGCGATCCACATCGCCGCCAACCTCATGATCGACGCCGAGCGGCTGGGGTAGCCGGGGGCGGACAGCAGCACGCCCCGGCGGGTGGACCGGCCGGGGCGTGCAGTTAGCTGTGGTGCGATCAGGCGGAGTGAGCGCGCAGCACCCGGAGACCGCCGCGGCGCTTCACCGCGCGGCGCTCCTCCTCGCTCATCCCGCCCCAGACGCCGGCGTCCTGACCGGACTCCAGCGCCCACTGCAGGCAGTGGTCGGTCACCGGGCAGCGCCGGCAGACGGCCTTGGCCTGCTCCACCTGCAGGAGGGCCGGGCCGGACGTCCCGATCGGGAAGAACAGCTCCGGGTCCTCGTCGCGGCAGACGGCATCGTGGCGCCAGTCCATGGCGGCAACACTCCTCATTCTTTAGTGGGTGACCAGATAACGCTTCGTTGCTTTTCCGTATGCATCCGCATTGCCGATCAGTGACGGTCAGCATCCATCAATTCGGCGCTGCGTGAGCAGGCTGCAGGCCTCGGGGCCTGCTGGAACAGCTCAACCTGCCGAGCATATCCAGACATTGTCCCGGTAACGCGAGTTCGCTTGTGAATACTTTCACGAACTGTCGCAATGTCAAGGGTGACGCTCGGAAAAACTCCGAGCAGTGAGCGGACTCACCACCCTTTTGTCCGGAATCCAGAGCGCTCTGGTTACCCGGCGTGCCACAGTCGGGGATCAATATAGTACGGTCTGCGTGACGTTGCTGACATTTCCGGCATCCTTTCGTCGGTGTGGCTCCGACACGCCGCGACCTGGAGCCGTCGCCCACCGCTGGGGGGCGGTGGATCGCGCGTCAACCGACGGGAGTACCCGAGACCTAGCAGATTACTCTCAGTGCAGCCGGAACGGATGCAAATCTGACTTTCTCCCGCTCGCCCAGGTAGTCCCCGTCGAGTTGGAAGCCGAGCGGACGGGCCGAGAGCAGGGTGAACTCCGACACGTCGTGCAGCCGGAGCACCTGCCGGCCGTGCGGATCGGGCTGGCTGGAGAAGAACTGCGTCACCGTACGCGTCGTGCTGCCCACCCGGAGTTGCCGCATCGCGAGCACGTCCAGCCCGAGGTCGAACGAGGCCTCCGGGTTCGGGTTGATCTCCCGCTCACCGAGGTAGGTCCAGGGCGCGGTGTTCTGAATGATGACGGTGGCCAGTTCGGCCTCCGCGACCTCGCCCGGGCGCTCGATCGAGATCGAGGGGTGCCGACGGTCCGAGGCGAGGAAGTACTGGCTCACCGTCGACCGCAGGTAGAGCGCCGGTGTGGAGACCCGGCCCTGCCTGCGGGCCTGCTCGACCCGGTGGATCACCGCGGCGTCGATGCCGAAGCCGGCGCAGAAGGTGAAGTAGCGGTCGTCCGCCCGCCCCAGGCCGATGGTGCGGGACCGGCCCAGGCGCAGCCCCTCAAGGATCATGCTGGTCCCGTCGGGCCACTCCCGCGGCAGGCCGAGCGCCCGGGCGAAGACATTGGTCGAGCCCCCGGGAACGGTGGCCAGCGCCGGTAGCCGCTCCGCCGGGCTCTCCCCGGTGCGGAAGGTCGGCGGCTCGGCGGTCATCAGACCGTTGACCACCTCGTTGACCGTGCCGTCGCCACCCAGGGTGACCACCAGGTCGACGCCCTCCTCGGCGGCCTCCCGGGCCAGGTCCGTGGCGTGGCCCCGCCGGCGGGTGTACCGCACCGACAGGTCGACTTCGCTACGCAGCGCCCGGACCAGGACGTCCCGGCTGCGTTCGCTGGTGGTGGTGGCCTTCGGATTGACCACCAGGACGGCCCGCATGGGCGGCACTGTACCGCGCCTACCCACGGGTATCGTGGCGCCCGTGACGATCGACTCCGACCCGGTTCCCGCCCCGCTCCGTTGGGCGGTCTGGCTGCTGCGCGCCGAGGCGGTGGCGCTCGGCCTGGTCGCGGCTTGGCTGATCTGGTCCGACCTGACCACGCACAGCACCGACCTGACGTCGGCGCTGCTGGTGACCGCGTTCGCGGTGGCCGGGGCGGCGGCGCTCTGGGCCCTCAGCGGTGCGCTGCTGCGCCGTCGGTCGGGTGCCCGGGCGCCGGCCATCGTGCTGGAACTCATGCTGCTGCCGGTCGGCTGGTACATGATCCAGGGCGGGCTGAGCTGGCTGGGACTCCCGCTGATGGCGCTCGGCCTCGGGGTCAGCGGGCTGCTGGTCAGTTCGCCGACCAACCGCGCGCTCGGCTTCGACTGACCGGGCCGCCCCCGGGCACCGGCCGCGGACGCCTAACGGCGGCTACGTCAGTAGCCGGAGGCGCGGCGGGTGAGCAGGGAGATGGTGGCCCGTCCGTCGGCGGCCCGGGCTGACGCCGCGGTGGTCAGCGCGGTGAGCACCTTCCACGCGAAGGACGACTCGGCGGGCAGGGTGGCCCCCCGGACGGTCGGCACGGTCACCTCCACGGTGAGCGCGTCCTCGGTGACTTGGAACCGGCAGTCCAACTCGGCGTTACGGGTGGCGATCGCGAGCAGCATCGCGCACGCCTCGTCGACCGCGATGCGCAGGTCCTCGATCTCGTCGAGGGCGAACTGGAGCCGGGCCGCGAGGCCGGCCGTGGCGGTGCGGAGCACGCCGAGGTAGCCGCCGTCGGCCGGCACGGTGAGGTGCACGACATCGTCGTCGATCGTCGGCTGGCCTGTTAGTTGAGTCACGCCTCATCCCCCCGGTGCGGGACTCTACCCGCTCAGGCGTCCGGGTGCCCGGGCGCGGCGGACGCCCGCGCCGCGAGGTCGTGCAGGGCCGCCCCGCTGAGCCGGTACGGCACCCACTCGTCCATCGGCTTCGCCCCGATGGTCGCGTAGAAGCGGGCCGCCGGGTTCCAGTCGATCATCCACCACTCCAGCCGCCGGTAGCCGCGTTCGACGCAGATCGCGGCCAGGGTGGCGAGCAGCCGGCGGCCCACGCCGGTGCCCCGGGCGGCCGGGCGGACGTAGAGGTCCTCCAGGTAGATGCCGTGCACGCCCTCCCAGGTGGAGAAGTTGAGGAACCAGAGGGCGAAGGCCAGCGGCTGGTCCGTCGCGTCCACCGCGACGTGCCCGAAGAGCGCGGGCGCGGGACTCCGACTACTCCAGCTCGGCGCGTCTGACGCCGCGCCGCGACCTGGAGCAGTCGTGAACAGCGCGGCGGCGAGTTGTTCCTCGGTGAGGTGGCACTGCTCGGGGGCCCGCTCGTAGTCGGCGAGTTCGTGCACCATCGCAACGACGGCCGGCACGTCCTCGGGACGCGCCGGCCGGATCGTCGGTGCCGGTTCGAACCGGGTCACGCCTGCTTGGTCTCCCAGAAGATCTTCGAGATCTCGTCGATCTTGGAGAGCAGCTCGTCGGCCTTGGCCGGGTCGGTGGCGCCCTTGGCGCCGGCGGCGCCGGCCATCTTGGTGGCCTCGTTGAAGAGCTGGTGCAGGTGCGGGTACTTCTCGAAGTGGGCCGGCTTGAAGTAGTCGGTCCAGAGCACCCAGAGGTGGTGCTTGACCAGCTCGGCGCGCTGCTCCTTGATCAGGATGGCCCGGGTGCGGAACTCCGGGTCGGTGTTCGCCTGGTACTTCTCGCAGATCATTTTGACCGACTCGGCCTCGATCCGGGCCTGTGCCGGGTCATAAACGCCGCACGGCAGGTCGCAGTGGGCGCTTACGGTCACCCGGGGCGTGAGGATGCGGGGAAGGCGCATCAGGATCCTCCATGGGATGTTTGCAATGATCCAGGCCGACATTACTCCTGGACATGCTCCCTGGCGGGCGGGAGGTGAAACCCGGTGGGTATCCCGGACGGTTCCCCGGCACCCGTGCTGCGCGGTCCGCTGGCGGCCGTGCTGGTCACCGGCCCCTCCATGGCCCCGACGTTGCGGCACGGGGACGCGGTGCTGGTGCTTACCGGGGGTCGGCCGGTACGCCCGGGCGACGTGGTGGTCGCGGTCTTCCGCAGCCGCCCCGACCTGCTCGTGGTCAAGCGGGCGGTCCGTCCGCAGGCCGGCGGTTGGTGGGTACGCGGCGACAACGACCTGGTCACCGACGACTCCCGGGCCTACGGGGTGGCCGACGTGCGGGGCCGGGTGGTGGCCCGGTACTGGCCGCGCCCGGGGCTGGTCACGGGTCGACGGCGCCGGATATGACCCCGGTCACACCCGAGTGACGGGTGCCTGACTATGCTCGGGAGTGCCCGGGTGACCCCCCGCACCGCCGCCCCGCTGGCCGCTGACCATCGCGCGCCGAGCCGGCCGGTCCGTCTGCACGACAGATCCTGGAGTCACCATGCCTACGTCCACCCCGGACCCTGCTGATCCCGTCTTCCGGCTGCACGCCGGCGGCAAGATGGCCGTCGCCTCGACCGTTCCGCTCGCCAGCCGGGAGGACCTCTCCCTCGCGTACACCCCGGGGGTGGCCCGGGTGTGCGAGGCGATCGCCGCCGATCCCGACCTCGCCGACGACTACACCTGGGTGTCGCACACCGTCGCCGTGGTCACCGACGGCTCCGCCGTGCTCGGCCTGGGCAACATCGGCCCGCGCGCGGCGCTGCCGGTGATGGAGGGCAAGGCGGTGCTGTTCAAGCAGTTCGCGGGCGTGGACGCGGTACCGATCTGCCTGGACACGCAGGACGTGGACGAGATCGTCGCAGCGGTCCGGGCGCTCGCCCCCTCGTTCGGCGGGATCAACCTGGAGGACATCAGCGCCCCGCGCTGCTTCGAGGTGGAACGTCGGCTGGACGAGGCGCTGCCGATCCCGGTCTTCCACGACGACCAGCACGGCACGGCGATCGTGGTGCTGGCCGCGCTGCGTAACGCGGCGACCCTGCTCAACCGCAAGCTCGGAGATCTGCGGGTGACGGTCAGCGGGGCCGGCGCGGCCGGTGTCGCGGTGACGAAGATGCTGATCGCCGGGGGAGTGAACCCGGACCAGGTGGTCGTCTGCGACTCCAAGGGCATCATCGGTCGGCACCGCGAGCTGACCGGCGCCAAGGCCGAACTGGCGGAGACCACCAACGCCGACGGCCGGCAGGGCGACGTCACCGAGGCGCTGCGCGGCGCGGACGTGCTGGTCGGCGTCTCCGGCGGGCAGATCCCCGAGGAGGCGGTGGCCGGGATGGCCCCGGGCGGCATCGTCTTCGCGCTGGCCAACCCCACCCCCGAGGTGCATCCCGAGGTGGCTGCCCGGCACGTCGCGGTGGTCGCCACCGGGCGCAGCGACTACCCCAACCAGATCAACAACGTGCTCGCCTTCCCCGGTGTGTTCCGCGGCGCGCTGGACGCCGGGGCCACCCGGATCACCGACGGGATGAAGGTGGCCGCGGCCGACGCCATCGCCAACGTCGTCGCCGAGTCGCTCACCGCCGAGGCGATCGTCCCCTCGCCGCTCGACCCGCGGGTCGCCCCGGCGGTCGCCGAGGCTGTCGCCGAGGCCGCCCGCCGCGAAGGGGTCGCCCGCCGCTGAGGTGTAAGGAAGGGCCCCTTCTTATCGCATTTCGCATGGGCGGGGCCCCTTCTTAACGCCTGCTCGGCTTGTTACGGTGCGGATCATGCGTGCCGCCTATGCCTCCGCCCTGGACGCCGACAACCCGCTCACCGCGCTGACCGTCGGCGACCGCCCCGAGCCGACCCATCCCGATCCGGACTGGGTCACCGTGCAGGTGCGGGCGAGCTCGCTCAACCACCACGACCTCTGGTCGCTGCGCGGGGTGGGGCTCACCGGCGACCAGCTCCCGATGATCCTCGGCTGCGACGCGGTCGGCACCGACCCGGACGGCAACGAGGTGGTCATCTACCCGGTGGTGCCCACCCCGGGCGACCCGCGCGGGGTCTCCATCCTCTCCGAGCACTTCTCTGGCACCTTTGCCGAGCGGGTGGCCGTACCCCGGATGAACCTGCTGCCGCTGCCGGACGGCCTGTCGGCGACCGACGCGGCCTGCCTGCCCACGGCCTGGCTCACCGCGTGGCGGATGCTCACCACCAAGGGCCGGGTGGCCGAGGGCGAGTCGGTGCTGGTGCAGGGAGCCGGCGGGGGCGTGGCCACCGCGGCCGTCGCGCTGGGTGTCGCGCTCGGCAAGCGGGTGTACGCGACCAGCCGGGACGCGGCGAAGCGGGAACGGATCGCCGAGCTGGGCGCGACCGCGCTGGCACCGGGCGCCCGGCTGCCCGAGCGGGTCGACGTGGTGATCGAGACGGTCGGGGCGGCCACCTTCGATCACTCGCTGAAGTCGGCGGCGCCGATGGCCCGGATCGTGGTCTCCGGCGCCACCACCGGTCACGAGCCCAAGGTCAACCTGCGCCGGGTCTTCGCCATGCAGCTGGAGATCCTCGGCACCTCGATGGGCACCCCGGGCGAGCTGACCGAGCTGCTCGCGTTCTGTGCCGAGCACCGGGTGCGCCCGGTGCTCGACAGCGTGGTGCCGTTCAGCCGGATCGAGGACGCGTTCGCCCGGCTCGCCTCGGGCGACGTCTTCGGCAAGGTCGTCATCGACCACACCGCCTGACGCCCCAAGATCCCGCCGCGTACCCACCTGGTCAGGGGGGAAGGCGGTTGGTGAGGGTGGTGACGCCGGGAAGTTGGGCGTCGGCGGGGAGGCGGTGCAGGGCGGCCCGGTCGTCGTAGAGGGTCCACCGGAGGAAGTCGGTGGTGGTGGCGAGGATCTGGGCGAAGCCGGAATGGCCGGGCGTCAGGTACGCGCCGTGGTTCTGGCCGGTCAGGCTCAGGAAGGCGGCCGGTCCGGGCGCGTGGGCGTACGCGGCGCGGCCGACCGACTCCGGCACGGTCGGGTCGGCGCTGCCGTGCACGAACAGCAGCGGCGCCACCGGGCCGGCGAAGCTGCCGGGCAGCTCACCGCCGGCGAGCACGATCCCGGAGCGCAGCCGGGCCGAGTGCCCCGAGGTGAACATGCCGGCCGTGGTGTAGCCACCAGCGGAGTGACCGGCCGCGGCGATCCGGTCTACGTCCAGATGCCCGGCGAGCGGGTCGCCCCGGTGGGCGTCGAGGCGTACCAGCTCGCGGATCAGCCGCCAGCAGTCGGCGGGCTGGTTGCGGACGTCATCCCGGGTGAAGTCCCGGGCCCGCAGGTTGGTACGCGGAAACGTCGGCGCGGCCACCACAAAGCCGGCGGCGGCCCAGCGGGTGATCAGCGGCGCGTGCATCTCGGGAAGAGCGCGCAGCCCGTGGCTGTAGATCACCACCGGGAACCGCCCGGCGGCCACCGGCGCGCCCGGCCGGACGACGGGCGCGTCCTGAGCGGCCGGCGGGGCCGTGGACGCCGCCGGCGGGGTGGCCGGGACGGGTGCCGTCGCCGGCGCGGGCAGCGTGGCGGGCACGACGGCCGGATACCAGACGGTGACCGGTAGCGGTCGGGGGCCGTCCGGGTCGACGACGAAGTGCTGCACGCCGACGGGGTACGCCCGCTGCGGGGTGTGCCGGACGGCGGACGGGTCCGGATCGCCGGTCGTGACGGTGGCCGGCCCACAACCCGCCAGCAGCGCCGTCACCAGCGCGGCGACCAGCCGCTGAACCTTCACGTCTTCACCGTAGGCGGCCAGCCGGTCGGTGCGGCCCGGACGTCCGGACCAGGCGCCGCCACCACCTGGCCGACGTGCCTGGGCCGTGCGGACCGTTGTTGTCGGCACCGGCACGGCGGGACACCGTCCGGGCGGACGACCTTCGCTAAGGTCACGCACATGGCTGAGAACTACACCGACCAGAGCGGCAACACGGCCCAGTTTCGCGCCTTCGTCGATTCACCCGACGCGACGGCGACGGCGGAGGCTCCGTCCCGGCTGCCGTTGATCGCCGGCCTCGGCGTCGTCGTCGTGGTGATCGCCATCGTCGCCTGGTTGGCGCTCAGCTGATCCCCCGGCCGGCAAGCCGGCGGCTCAGCCGCGCGAGGCGAGCACCTTCCGGGTCTCCCGGGCGATTTCGCGCTCCTCGTCCGTGTTGACCACGCAGACCGCGACCTCGGCGCCGTCCGGGGAGATCACCCGGTCGCCGCTGCCGTCGTTGCGGACCGGGTCGACGGAGATCCCGAGCCGCTCCAGGCCGGCCAGCGACGCGGCCCGGACCGGCGCGGCGTGCTCGCCGACGCCGGCGGTGAAGGTGACCGCGTCGAGCCGCCCGAGCAGGGCGTAGTACGCGCCCACGTACCCGGTGATCCGGCGGCGGTAGACGTCGAAGGCGAGCGCGGCAGCCGGGTCGCCGGCGTCCCGCCGGGCCAGCACCTCGCGCATGTCGTTGACCCCGGTCAGGCCGAGCAGGCCGCTGCGGTGGTTGAGCAGGTCGTCGATCTCGTCCACCCCCATCCCGGCCTCGCGCCGCAGGTGGAAGATGACCGTCGGATCCAGGTCGCCGCTGCGGGTGCCCATGACCAGGCCCTCCAGCGGGGACATGCCCATCGAGGTAGCCACGCTCCGCCCACCGCGGACCGCGCAGGCGCTCGCCCCGTTGCCCAGGTGCAGGGTGATCGTGTTCAGCTCCGCGTACGGCCGGTCCAGCAGCTCTGCGGTGCGGCGCGAGACGTACGCGTGCGACGTGCCGTGGAAGCCGTACCGGCGGATGCCCCACCGCTCGGCGGTGTCCCGGTCGATCGCGTAGGTGGCGGCGGCCTCGGGCAGCGTGTGGTGGAACGCCGTGTCGAAGACGGCGGTCTGTGGGATGCCCGGCAGCGCTTCCCGGGCCACCCGGATGCCGGCCAGGTTCGCCGGGTTGTGCAGCGGCGCGAGCGGCACCAGGTCCTCGATCGCGGCGATGACGGCGTCGTCGATCAACACCGGCTCGCTGAACTTGCGCCCGCCGTGCACCACCCGGTGCCCGACCCCGGTCAGCCCGCCGAGGTCGAGCCGGTCGATGATCTCCCGTACCGCGCTCTCGTGGTCGACCGGCCCGCCGCCCGGCTCGCCGATCCGTTCGACGGTGCCCTTGTCGCGGACCTCCTCCCCGTCGTAGAGCCGGTATTTGACCGACGACGAACCGCAGTTGAGGACCAGGATTCGGTCGCTCACGGGGCCTCCTTAAGACGACGTGGCGGCCTGGATGGCGGTGATCGCCACCGTGTTGACGATGTCCGGCACGGTGGCACCCCGGGACAGGTCGTTGACCGGGCGCCGCAGGCCCTGCATGACCGGGCCGACCGCCACCGCGCCGGCCGAGCGCTGCACCGCCTTGTACGTGTTGTTGCCGGTGTTCAAATCCGGAAAGATGAACACGGTCGCCCGCCCCGCCACCGGGCTGGCGGGCAGTTTGGTGGCCGCGACCTGCGGGTCGATCGCCGCGTCGTACTGGATCGGGCCCTCCACCAGCAGCTCAGGCCGGCGCTGGCGGACCAGCTTGGTGGCCGCCGCGACCCGCTCCACGTCCGCGCCGAAGCCGGAGTCGCCGGTCGAGTACGACAGCATCGCCACCCGCGGCTCAATGCCGAACCGGGCCGCCGTGTCGGCCGACGAGATGGCGATGTCGGCGAGCTGGGCGGCGTCCGGGTCCGGGTTGACCGCGCAGTCGCCGTAGACCAGCACCCGGTCGGCGAGCAGCATGAAGAAGACGCTGGAGGCGACGGAGACGCCCGGCACGGTCCGGATGATCTCGAAGGCCGGCCGGATCGTGGCCGCGGTGGTGTGCGTGGCGCCCGACACCATGCCGTCGGCCCGCCCGCAGTGCACCATCATCGTGCCGAAGTAGTTGGGCTGCGCCACCATGTCGTGCGCCAACTCGACCGTGACGCCCCGGTGCGCGCGGAGCTTGGCGTACTCGGCGGCGAACTCGTCCCGCCACTCGCTGCCGGCCGGGTCGACCACCTGCGCGTCGCTGATGTCCACGCCCAGCTCCCGGGTACGCCGGGCGACCTCCGCCGGTCGCCCCAGCAGGGTGAGGTCGGCGACGCCCCGGCGCAGCAGGATCTCCGCCGCGCGCAGGATGCGCTCCTCCGCGCCCTCCGGCAGCACGAGCCGCCGGCGCCGCGCCCGGGCCCGGTCGATCAGGTCGTTCTCGAACATCAGCGGGGTGACCCGCCCGGAACGGCTGACCCGCAGCCGGCCGGCCAGGTCGACGGTGTCCACGCAGCGTTCGAAGGCGCCGAGCGCCGCCTCCACCTTGCGTGGGTTCGCCGTGCTGGGGCGACCCTCGATCCGGCTGGACGCCGAGACCGTGTCGTAGCTGTCGCTGGGCACCGAGAGCACGGCCAGCCCGGTGTTCAGCCGCTCGACCAGCCGCATCGCCCGCGGGTCGGGCTGTTCGCCGAGGGTGAGCACCAGGCCGGCCAGGGAGACCTGCCCGGCCACGTGCGCGGCGCCGGCCGCCACCAGCAGGTCGGCCCGGTCACCGGGGGTGATCATCAACGCCCCGTCGGTGAGGTGGTCGAGCAGGGTGGGCACGTGCGCCGCGCCCACCACGTAGTCGAGCACGTCCCGCTCCAGCGCGGTGTCGTCACCGGAGAGCAGGGTGGCGCCGAGCGCCGCAGCCACCTCGGCCACCGTCGGCGCCGACACGGCCGGCACCTCCGGGATGGCGTACGCGGGCACGGGCAGCTCGGGCAGGGTCATCGGCCCGGGTACCCGGTTGGCCACCACGGCCACCACGGTCGCGCCCAGGTCCTCCAGATCGTGGTACGCCCCGCGTACCGCCGCCGCGATCGCCTCGGGCTGCTGGCCGAACCCGTCGACCACCGGCACCACCACGCTGCCGAACTCGGTGGCCAGCCGAGCGTTGAAGGCCAGTTCGCGGGGGCCGGCGCCGTCCCCGTCGGCGAAGTCGCTGCCCACCACGACCACCGCCGGGCAGCGCCGTTCGACCTCGCGGTAGCGGGCGACGATCCGGGAGATCAGCTCCTCCCGCCGGCCGTCGGCGACCAGCGCGGTGGCCTCCGCGTACGTCGAGCCGTGCAGCTCGGAAACCGGCAGCTCCACGCGGTAGCGCTCGGTGAGCAGGGCGAGGATGTGATCGGGGCCGGTGCCGGGCACCAGCGGCCGGAACGCGCCGATCCGCTCGACCTGCCGGGACAGCAGCTCGGCCAGCCCGAGGGCGACCATCGACTTGCCACCGCCCGACCCCACGCCGGTCAGGTACACGCTGCGCGCCACGACCTCACGCTACAAGATCGCGCGGCCCCTCGCCCGGGTCCTTGTGCCCGTCGGCCGTCGGCCCGCTCCAGCGTCAGGGCGTCGTCGGCGCGACCGGCCGAGGGTCCGGGCCCGCGCCGACCTCGTCGACCGACTCCGCGGCCCGCAACAGCGCGTCGCTCTTCGCCACCCAGCCCGCCCCGAACGCGAACACGGCGACCGCCTCGCACCACAGCAGCGGCCTGAGCGTCCGCTGTACGTCCGCGGGGAGTTGCGTGCTCACCAGCGCGAGCGCGACCGCCGCCAGGATGAGCCCGCCGCAGACGCGGTAGAACCGGACGGCCGACCGGGAAGGCGGCACCCCGACCCGGTCGGGGCGGGTGAAGAGAACGAGGCAGAAGGCCGCGAGGAGCACGAAGAGCGCCGCGGCGGCGACCTGGTGCACCATGCCGACCATCCGGTCGTCGTGGCTGGTGACACCCGCCGGCCCGCTCGCCGTGGTGGGGAAGAGGGCCACCGTGATCGCCAGCAACCCGGCGACGGTGCCCAGCGCGTCGTCCGGCCGGCGGTACCGGTAGGCGATCAGGAACACCCCGATGGCGCACAGCGAGCCGACGAACACGTTGCGCATCTCGGTGTAGTAGTAGGCGCTGAGCGAGTCGAGCAGGGTGAGCCGGCGGACCGCGACCAGGTGACCGACCACCAGCACGACCGGCAGTGCGATGCCCACGGATCCGATGCCGAGGCGCAGGTGGCGTACCGTCACCGCGTCCTGCGGCGGCTTGTGGGGTTCAGGATTCATCTCCGCCTCCCTGGCGTCGGGCGGCGTGTGGTCCGGCGCGTCCTCGTCGGACCCTGGACGCTGCCTTCCAGTTGACGCCAGGGAACGGCCCGCCGTCAACCCGTCACGTTCAGTCCTCGTCCTCGTCGTCGAGGCGGGCCAGCCAGGTGGCGAAGCGCTCGATCGGGGTCTCGAACTCGGGGTTGAGGTCGACGAAGTCGCGCAGCCGCTCGCCCAGCCACTCCAGGCTGACCTGCTCGTCGCCCCGGCGCTCGACCAGCTCCTCGATGCCACGGTCGGTGAAGTACATGTGCGTCCTCTCGGAAAGGGAAGGGCCGCCACGCGAGCGGGGCAGCGGCCGTCGTACGGTCGCTGCCCCGGTGCTCGCGGTGCGGTCAGGTCACGGGCGGGGGAGGGCCGCCTCGATCAGCGCCGACTGCTCGACCTCGTGCATCTTCGCCGAGCCGACCGCCGGAGCGGCGGCGGCCGGGCGGGAGATGCGCCGCAGCCGGACGTCGCTCAGGTGCTCCAGCAGGTTGAGCGCGACGAACGACCAGGCACCCTGGTTGGCCGGCTCCTCCTGGACCCAGGCGAAGTCCTCGGCGTTCGGGTACTGCGCCAGGGCGGCCCGGATCTCCTCGACGGGCAGCGGGTAGAGCTGCTCCATCCGGATGATCGCGGTGTCCGTGACGCCGCGCTCCTGTCGGGCCTGGAACAGGTCGTAGTAGACCTTGCCCGAGCAGAGCAGCACCCGCTTGACCTGCTCCGGGGCCGGGGAGGCGGGGTCCAGCAGGACCGGCTGGAAGGTGCCCGAGGTGAAGTCCTCCACCGGCGACACGCAGAGCTTGTGCCGCAGCAGCGACTTCGGCGTGAACACCACCAGCGGCTTGCGCTTCGGCGACAGGGCCTGGCGACGCAGCAGGTGGAAGTAGTTCGCCGGGGTGGTCGGAATGGACACCCGCATGTTGTCCTCGGCGCAGAGCTGGAGGAACCGCTCCGGGCGGCCGGAGGTGTGGTCCGGACCCTGGCCCTCGTGGCCGTGCGGCAGCAGCAGGGTGACCGCGGAGCGCTGGCCCCACTTCACCTCGCCGGAGGAGATGAACTCGTCGATCACCGACTGCGCGCCGTTGACGAAGTCACCGAACTGGGCCTCCCAGCAGACCAGCGCGTTGACGTTCTCCACCGAGTAGCCGTACTCGAAGCCCATCGCGGCGTACTCGGACAGCAGCGAGTCGTGCACGAAGAAGCGGGACCGCTCGCCGTCGCCGGTGAGCGAGTTCAGCGGGACGTGGTCCTCGCCCGTCTTCGAGTCGACGATCGAGGCGTGCCGCTGGACGAAGGTGCCCCGGCGGGAGTCCTGCCCGGCGAGCCGGACGGTGACCCCGTCGTGCAGCAGCGCGCCGAACGCGATGATCTCGCCGAAGCCCCAGTCGATGCCGCCCTCGACCGACATCTTCGCCCGCCGGTCCAGCAGCTGCTGGATCCGCTTGTGCGGGTTGAAGCCCTCCGGCAGGTTGACGTGGGCCTCGCCGATCGCCTTGACGACGGCGGCGTCGGTCGCGGTGTCGACCTGCGGCTCCGGCTCCTCCTCGCGGTGCGGCCGGCTGAGCTGGCGCGGCGTGGTGGCCGCGTCCCGGGTGGCCTTGAACACCCGCTCCAGCTGCGCCTGGTAGTCGCGCAGCAGCTCCTCCGCGTCCTCCACGGTGATGTCGCCCCGCCCGATGAGCTCCTCGGTGTAGAGCTTCCGGACCGACCGCTTCGAGTCGATGATCTTGTACATCTGCGGGTTGGACATCGACGGGTCGTCGCCCTCGTTGTGCCCGCGCCGGCGGTAGCAGACCATGTCGATCACGACGTCCTTGTTGAACGTCCGCCGGTATTCGAAGGCCAGCCGGGCCACCCGGACGACGGCCTCCGGGTCGTCGCCGTTGACGTGGAAGATCGGCGCCTGGATCATCCGGGCCACGTCGGTGCTGTAGAGGCTGGAGCGGCTGTATTCCGGGGCGGTGGTGAAGCCGACCTGGTTGTTGACCACCACATGCACCGTGCCGCCGGTGCGGTAGCCGCGCAGCTGGGAGAGGTTGAGCGTCTCGGCGACCACGCCCTGACCGGCGAAGGCGGCGTCACCGTGCACCGCCAGCGGCAGCACGGTGTAGCCCTCCAGCTTGAGGTCTATGCGGTCCTGCTTGGCGCGGACTATGCCCTCCAGCACCGGGTCCACGGCCTCCAGGTGGGACGGGTTCGCCACCACCGAGACCTTGACCGCGTGGTCGCCGCTCGGCGTGGTGAACTTGCCGTTCTGGCCGAGGTGGTACTTCACGTCGCCCGAGCCCTGCGTGGAGCGCGGGTCGAGGTGACCCTCGAACTCGGAGAAGATCTTCTCGTACGGCTTGCCGACGATGTTGGCCAGCACGTTGAGCCGGCCGCGGTGGGCCATGCCGATCACTACCTCGTCCAGCCCGGCCTCGGCCGAGCACTCCAGCACCTCGCCGAGGAGCGGGATCAGCGACTCGCCGCCCTCCAGCGAGAAGCGCTTCTGGCCGACATACTTGGTCTGCAGGAAGGTCTCGAACGCCTCGGCGGCGTTGAGCCGGTTGAGCACGTGCTTCTGCTCGTCCGGGGACGGCTTCTCGTACCTGCGCTCGATCCGCTCCTGGATCCAGCGTCGCTCCTCCGGATCCTGGACGTGCATGTACTCGATGCCGACCCGGCGGCAGTACGAGTCGCGCAGCACGCCGAGGATCTGGCGCAGCTTCATCCGCTGCTTGCCGGCGAAGCCGTTGACCGGGAAGACCCGGTCCAGGTCCCACAGGGTCAGCCCGTGCTGGAGGACGTCCAGGTCCGGGTGCTTGCGGATTTTGAATTCCAGCGGGTCGGTGTCGGCCATCAGGTGGCCGCGCACCCGGTACGCGTGGATCAGCTCGTGCACCCGCGCGGTCTTGTTGATCTGGCCCTCGGAGTTGACGGCCACGTCCTGCACCCAGCGCACCGGCTCGTACGGGATGCGCAGCGAGGTGAAGACCTGGTCGTAGAAGCCGTGCTCGCCGAGCAGCAGCTCGTGCATCACCTTGAGGAACTCGCCGGACTGCGCGCCCTGGATGATCCGGTGGTCGTACGTGCTGGTCAGCGTGATGACCTTGCTGACCGCCAGCTCGGCCAGGGTGGCCTCGCTCATGCCCTGGTACGGCGCCGGGTATTCCATCGCGCCGACGCCGATGATGGCGCTCTGGCCCTGCATCAGGCGCGGGATCGAGTGGACCGTGCCGATGCCGCCCGGGTTGGTCAGCGAGATGGTGGTGCCGGAGTAGTCATCCATGGTCAGCTCGTTGCGGCGGGCGCGCCGGACCACGTCCTCGTACGCCTGCCAGAACTGCCGGAAGTCCATCTGCTCGCACGCCTTGATGGACGGGACCACCAGGGCGCGGGTGCCGTCCGGCTTGGCCAGGTCGATGGCGATGCCCAGGTTGACGTGCTCCGGGCGGACCAGCGCTGGCTTGCCGTCGACCTCGGCGTAGGAGTTGTTCATCTCCGGGTGCTCGACCAGCGCCCGGACCATCGCATAGCCGATGAGGTGGGTGAAGCTCACCTTGCCGCCGCGACCGCGGGCGAGGTGGTTGTTGATGACGATGCGGTTGTCCACCAGCAGCTTCGCGGGGACCGCGCGGACGCTCGTCGCGGTCGGCACGGCAAGCGAGGCGTCCATGTTCTGCACGATCTTGGCGGCGACCCCGCGCAGCGGGGTGGTGCCGGCAGCGGTCGCGGTCGGGGCCTTGGCAACCGGCTTCGGCGCGGCAGCCGGCTTGGCGGCCGGCTTCGGGGGGGCGGGCTTGGCGGCGGGGGCCGGCGGCTGGGCCACGCGGGCCACGGCCTCCTGCTGCTCACCCGGCTCCGGCCGGGCGGCCGGCGTGGCCTTGCCTTCGGGGCGCGGGGTGGCCGCGCCCGGGGCCGGCCGGTAGTCGGCGAAGAAGTCGTGCCACGCCGGGTCCACGCTCGAGGGGTCGGTGAGGTAACGCTGGTACATCTCCTCGACGATCCACTCGTTCGGGCCGAAACCCGCCAGTGGGTTGTCCTGCGAAGTTTGCTGGGTCGACACGGCCGCTGATCGCCTCTTTCACGCCGGTTCGTTTGCACGCGGTGTCCGCCGGTGCCCGCAAATGGGCGCACGGACGGCTCCCAGGCTACGCCGTACGAATCGCGGGGGCATTTCCGCCTCCGGCTGGTGGCGGGTTTCACAGAAGATGGCAGAAGTTCGGCAAACGCTGCGTGTTCCGCCGACTCCTGTTAAGGCGGACGGCCCGGCAGGCGGCATGGTCGCCGCCCGCCGGGCCGGTTCAGGGTTCGTTCAGGAGATGTCGCGACGCCGGATGGTCATTACGCCGATCACGCCGGCCACGATGGCGTACCCGATCAACACCGCGGCTCCCGCCCAGCGTGGCGGGTTGCCCGGGATCTCGGCCCCGCTCACCATCAGGCCCGACGCCAGAGAGGGGACCAGCAACTGGAGTTTGTTGATCCAGTCGCCGAACCGCTGCGCTAGCAGGCCGATGGCGATGATGCCGCCGATGGTGCCACCCAGGTAGAGCAGGATGCTGGTCACCGTGGCACCGATCTGGCTCCGGATCAGCACGCCGATCCCGACCCCCAGCATCGACCAGAGTAGGTACGCCAGCCCGTTGAGGGCCACCGCCCGCCAGACGGCGTCGTTGCCGAACTGGGAGCCGACGCCCACCCCGTTCAGCACCAGTGGGGCGACGACCAGGTTGAGCAGGGTGGTGCCCAGCCAGAACAGCAGCGCCAGCACGCTCGCCGCGGCCAGCTTGGCCAGCATCACCGCGGTGCGGTGCGGCGCGGTAAGGAAGGTGGTGGTCACCGTCTGGTGGAAGAACTCGCTGGTCACCACGACGATGCCGAGCAGCATCACGATGAGCAGGCCGAAGAATTGGCCGCTGGTGTAGAGGTTGGCGGCCAGGCTGTCCACGCTGGCGACCGCCTGCACCTGGTCGGCCTGGTCGGCCGGCACGTCGCCGATGTTTCCGCTGGTCAGGGCGTCGGCCTGCAACCAGTTGAAGAACACGGCGAGGGCCCAGAGCGGCAGGGTGATCAGCCCGAAGATCCACCAGGTGCTGGTGGTACGGATCTTGAGCAGCTCGGATCGGACCAGGTTCATCGGATGCCTGCCTTTCCGGCCGTCAGTTCCAGGAACACGCCCTCCAGGTCGGGCCGTTCCGTGGTCAGTTCGTGCAGCTCCACCTTGGCTGCGAGCGCGATCCGGCCGACCGTCGGGGCGTCCACCCCGCTGACCACCAGCGCGCCGTGCTCGTCGGTGTCGACGGTGGCCGCCTCCTCGCGCAGCGCGGCGACCAACTCGTTCGCCTGGGGGGTGCGGACCCGTACCCGCGTGCCGTGCGCCATCGAGCCGATCACCTGGTCCACCGGCCCCTGCCGGACCAGCCGGCCGGCCGCGATGATCACCACGTCGTCGGCGAGCAGCTGCATCTCGGAGAGGAGGTGGCTGGAGACCAGCACGGTACGTCCCTCGGCGGCCAGCCCCTTGAGGAAGCCGCGCATCCAGCGGATGCCCTCCGGGTCGAGGCCGTTGGCCGGCTCGTCGAGGATCAGCACCTGCGGGTTGCCGAGCATCGCCGCCGCGATGCCGAGCCGCTGCTTCATGCCCAGCGAGTAGCCCTTGAACTTGCGCTTCGCCGCCGGGGTCAACCCCACCAGCTCGAGCGCCTCGTCGGCCCGCTCGCGGGGCAGGCCGGCCGCCGCGCAGATCACCCGGAGGTGGTTGATGCCGGTACGGCCCTTGTGCGCGCTGGACGCCTCCAGCACCGCACCCACCGAGCGCAGCGGATCGGCCAGGTCGGCGTACCGGTGGCCGCCGATGCTCGCCTGGCCGGCGGTCGGGGTGACCAGGTTGAGCAGCATGCGCAGGGTGGTCGTCTTGCCGGCGCCGTTCGGGCCGAGGAAGCCGGTCACCCGGCCCGGCTCGACGGTGAAGGACAGGTTGTCGACCGCCCGGACGTTCTTGTACTGCTTGGTGAGTCCGGACACCACGATCTGGCCGGTCCCGGCGCTGGGCCTTGACTGCCCGTCAGACATCATTCTCCTCTCCTGACACGGCGCGCGGACGCGCCGGTGGGGCGCGGTTGCGGGAAGCGCCGTGGCACAGCCTGGCAACCTCACGCAACCGGGTCAATCAGGCGCGATGCGTACCACCTCCCTCCGTCGCGGGCAGGAGGTGATCATCCTCAGGGATGACAGGTCAGGTCGACGGCAGTGCGATCCAGGTGGCCCGGGCGTAGCCGAGGAGGGCGCCGTCGGGGCCGTAGAGGCTGGAGTGCACCTCGGCCTTGCGCCCCTCGCCGCCGACCATCGCGCCGGTCACCACGCACTCGTCGCCGGGACGCGGCAGCGCCGCGACCACCGCGGCGATCCGACCCAGGACGTACGGGCGGCCGGGCGCGATCACCGCCCAGCCGCCGGGGCAGTCCAGGGCCGCCCAGACCGTCGCCGGCACCACGTCGGCCGGGGCGCGGAACGGTGCGGCGGTCCGCCCGTCCGGCAGCCGGCCCGGGAAGATCCGCAGTCCGTCCGGACTCTCCGGGCCGCACACGTAGCAGCCGGGGAAGGGATGGGCGGTCAGCCCCGGGTACGCCTTGGCGGCGGCTTCGGCCGTCGGCCGGTCCACCGGCGGGACCACGGCGGTGAACTCCTCGACCCGGCGTACCTGCGCGATCACGTGGCCGTCCGGGTCGCGTACCTCGCCGTCGGCGGCGGTCAGCGGGGTCTCCAGCGGGGGCGGCTTGCGCAGGGTGACCTCCACCGGCCCCCGATCATCGATCGCCGCCGCGAAGATGCCGGCGCTCCAGCCGCCGTTGCCCGAGCCGAAGGGTCCGTGAAACCGGGACTCAATGATCATGTACGTCCTCCGACGTGCTCCGGGCCGCCTGTTCCGCCCGCCCCGCCCCGCAGCCTCCCACGCGGCGGGGTCACGGGCGGGATCGGACCGCCCGCCGGCGTTCACCGGGTCGACACCCCGTGCCCCTGCGGCCGGCAACCCGAGACATCTACACAGATACCCATGGCTGTTCTACACGCCGCTGGCACACCCCTCACGACCAGCGGCTACACCCTGCTGATCGCCGACGACCCGGCGCTGGTCGCGGCCGCGCAACGCCTGCGCCACGAGGTGTTCGCCACCGAACTCGGCGCGACCCTGCACCTGGGGGCCGCCGGGATCGACACCGACGAGTTCGACGCCCACTGTGATCACCTCATTGTGCTGCGGGAGGGCACCGACGAGGTGGTCGGCACGTACCGGCTGCTTCCGCCGGGGCGTACCGCTCGCTGGTACGCCGAGGGCGAGTTCGAGCTGACCCCGCTGGCTCCGCTCCGGGACGACCTGGTCGAGGCGGGCCGCTCCTGCGTGCACCCGGACCACCGCTCCGGCGCGGTGATCAATTTGATGTGGGCTGGGATCTGCCGCTACCTGCACCTGCGCGGCTCGCGCTGGCTCGGCGGCTGCGCCTCCGTGCCGGTGGCCGACGGCGGCGCCGCGGCCGCCGAGGTCTGGGGGCAGGTCACCGCCCGGCACCTCGCCCCACCGCCGCTGCGGGTCACGCCCCACCGCCCGTGGTTCGCCGAGGCGCCCCCCGCCATCGATCCCGACCTCCTGCTCGGTGATACCAGGTCGCGGCGCGGCGGCCGCGCCGAGCGGGAGTTGCCGGCGGCCGAGCGTCGGGCGCTGGTCCCTCCGCTGCTCCGCGGCTACCTGCGGCTTGGCGCGTGGGTCTGCGGGGAGCCGGCGTACGACCCGGATTTCGGCTGCGCCGACTTCTACGTGCTGTTCTCGCTGGACCGGATGAACCCGCGCTACCTGCGGCACTTCCTCGGCGGGGAACCGTCGTGACCACCGACGAACTGTGGCGGCCCACCTCGGGCTGCGGGCCGTGCTGCCTGCCGGCCGAAACCGGGTCGGCCGTGTCGCTGCCGCGTCGGGTGGGGCGGCTGCTGGGCATGGCCGGGATGCTGCTGGCCGGGATCGGGCTGGTCGTACTGCTGCCGCTGCTACCCGCGCGGCACCGGCGGGCGGCGCTGCGCGGCTGGGCCCGGGGCACCCTGCGTGCCGTGGGCGTGCGGCTGGTGGTCCGGGGCCGGCTGCCGCGCCGGCCTGCTCTGCTGGTCGCCAACCACGTCTCCTGGCTGGACATTCTCGCGGTGCTCGCGGTCGGGCCGGCCCGGCTGGTCGCCAAGCGGGAGGTCCGGGCGTGGCCCGTGGTGGGGCCGCTGGCCGCCGCCGTCGGCACGGTCTTCGTGGACCGGTCCCGGCCGCGTGACCTGCCGACAACGGTCGGCCGGGTGAGCGCCGCGCTGCGTGCCGGGCACTCGGTGGCGGTCTTCCCCGAGGGCACGACCTGGTGTGGCGCGGCGGCCGACTGCCGGCCCGGCCGGGGGTTCCGGCCGGCCGTGTTCCAGGCCGCGGTGGACGCCGGGGCGCCGGCCGTGCCGCTGCGCCTCACCTACCGGTACGCGGGCGTCCCGACCACGCTGGCCGCCTTCCTCGGTGCGGAGACGCTCTGGGCGTCGCTGCGTCGGGTGCTGGCAGCCGGGGACCTGACCGTGTCGGTGGTGGTGGCCGCCGCGCTGCACCCGGACGGGGACGCGGACCGGCGGCTGCTGGCCCGGGCCGCCGAGTCGGCGATCCACCTGATCCCGGTCCGCCCGGTGCCCGCCGGTCGGCCCGCCCCGGTGCGGGCCCTTCCCGCGGACGGCCCCGTTCCCGCCGTGGCGATCGACCGGGAGGCGGTGCTGGAGCTGGCCGCCTGACGCCCACGCGACATATCTCGCGACAGTCTTGTTCAGTCGCGATGTATCGCGTTATGCTTCGCCCATCGCTCGACGCGCCGCCGGCGCGCGTCACCGAGGGGAGGAAGCCATGGCCAGCTGGACGGTCGACAGCCCGCAGCAGATCACCCTGGATGAGCCGGTCACCCGGCTCGACGTCCGGCTGATCAGCGGCCGGCTCAACGTGGTCGCCACCGACGGCCCGGCCCGGGTCGACGTCACCCGGGTCAGCCGCCGCCCGATCCGCGTCGAGCTGCGCGACGGCCGGCTGAGCGTCGGCCACGAACGGCCCCCACGTTGGCCCGGGGTGTTCTGGTGGCTGGGTCAGCTCGGCCGTAATTTCCGGGCCGAGGTCTCCATCGCCGTACCGGCCCACGTGCTGGCCGACCTGCACCTGGTGTCCGGTTCGCTGGTCGCCTCCGGCCTGCGCCGAGACACCCGGGTCGACGTCACCTCCGGCCAGGTCACCCTGATGGGGCTGCGCGGTAGCACCACCGCCAAGGTCACCTCGGGTCCGGTGGAGGCGCTCGGCGTGGGCGGCGACCTCAACCTGGAGACGGTCTCCGGCGAGCTGATCCTCGCCGACAGCGCGCCCGAGCGGGTGCGTGCCCACGCCGTCTCCGGGTCGATCACCTGCGACCTGGACAATCCTCGCGGCAGCGACATCCGGCTCAGCGCCATCTCCGGCAGCATCACCGTGCGGGTCCGCGAGGACAGCGACCTCACCGTCCACCTGCACACCACCTCCGGCCGGATCACCAGCGGCTTTGCTCAGGTGTCCGGCGCCCCGGGGTTCGGCTCGGTGAAGGACAGCCACGGGGTGCTCGGCGCGGGCGAGGGTAAGCTCTGGGCTTCCGCGACGTCCGGCAGCATCGCCCTGCTCGCCCGGCCCGTCGAGGACGCCGACGACGTGGAGGAGCTGCCGTGACCGCCGTGTTCAGTCACGGGCGGCTCCGGCTCTATCTGCTGAAGCTCCTCGACGACGGCCCGAAGCACGGCTACGAGCTGATCCGGCTGCTGGAGGACCGCTTCCTCGGCCTGTACGCGCCGAGCGCCGGCACCATCTACCCCCGGCTGCAGCGCCTGGAGGTCGAGGGGCTGGTCATCCACACCGCGGCCGGCGGTCGCAAGGTCTACGAGATCACCGAGGCGGGCCGCGCGGAGCTGCGGCAGCGCGCCGATGAGCTGGCCACCCTGGAATCGGACATCACCGCCTCCGTCGAGGACCTCTCCGCGCTGGCGAGCGAGATCCGCACCGAGGTACGCGGCTCGGTGCGTGACCTCAAGCGGGAACTGCGCGAGGCGGCCCGGCAGACCCGGCGGGGCCACTGGGAGCCGCCGCCGGTCCGGCCCGCAGCCAACGGTGGCCCGACAGCGCACGCCGAGTCGCCCCTGCTCGCCGAGTTCGACCAGCGGCTGGCTGCGTTCAACGTCGAGGTGGGCGCGCTGGTACGCGCCGGCCGGCTCACCGACACCCAGCTGCGTACGGCCATCCGGCTGCTCGACGGCGCGCTGGACGGGCTGCGTCGACTGCTCCGCTGAGGGCCGGGCGCCCGTCGCCCGGCTCACAGCTTGTTTCCAGGATTCACCCAGCGTGGCCGCAGGCGAGGCGCGGATGATGGGTGACATGGTGGCTACCCAGACCGAGGCTCGCCTGCTCGTCGTCGAGGACGACCCGAACATCCTCGAACTGCTCTCCGCGAGCCTGCGCTTCGCGGGCTTCGACGTCGCCACCGCGACCAGCGGCAGCGCGGCCCTCGCCGCAGCCAAGGACCATCGTCCCGACCTGGTCGTGCTGGACGTGATGCTGCCCGACCTCGACGGCTTCGAGGTCATCCGGATGCTCCGGGAGGGCGGTACGCGTACCCCGGTGGTCTTCCTGACCGCCCGCGACGCCACCGACGACAAGATCCGCGGGCTGACCCTGGGCGGCGACGACTACGTCACCAAGCCGTTCAGCCTGGAGGAGCTGACCGCCCGGATCCGGGCGGTGCTGCGGCGTACCGCCACCGGCGAGCAGTCCCCCTCCCGGCTCACCTTCGCCGACCTGGAGCTGGACGAGGAGACCCACGAGGTGCACCGGGCCGGCCAGCGGGTACAGCTGTCGCCGACCGAGTTCAAGCTGCTGCGCTACCTGATGCTCAACGCCAACCGGGTGCTCTCCAAGGCGCAGATCCTCGACCACGTCTGGAACTACGACTTCCGGGGCGACGACAACATCGTCGAGTCCTACATCTCCTACCTGCGGCGCAAGGTCGACAACACTCAGCCCCGGCTGATCCACACCCTGCGCGGGGTCGGGTACGTGCTGCGTAAGCCGGCGGCGTGAGCGCCGTCCACGACGCGAAGGGCTGGCTGCGCGGGGTCCCGCTACGGGTGAAGCTGGTCGCCGCCGTCCTGGCCCTCGTCACGGCGGCGCTGCTGGTGATCAGCGCAGGGACCACGTACTTCCTGCGCAACTATCTGATCGGCCAGGTGGACGATGAACTGCACGCCGCTAGCGCATACCTTGGCAAGGTGGTCCCGGAGCTAGAGGCCGGGAGGGCGCAATCGGCCAGCTTGCCCACCGACTACGTGGTCGCGCTCGCCGACGATCAGCAGGCCGCCATCATCGGGTACGACCGTAACCTCCGAAGGGACGACCTGCCGCCCATCCCGAGCGACCTGGCGGGCTTCCGCGACCGGGAAGGTGCCCCGTTCACCGTCCGCGCCGAGGACGGTCGACGGTGGCGGATGCTCTACCAGGAACAGCCGGACGGCCGGGTCCTGGCGGTTGGACAGCACATCAACGCCGTGGACCAGGCGGTCAGGCAGCTGATCTGGATTGACCTGCTGGTCGGCGGTTCGGTGCTGATCATTCTGGCGTCGGTGGGCGCGGGGATCGTGCGTACCAGTCTCAAGCCGCTCGTCGAGATAGAGCGGACCGCGGCGGCGATCGCCGGCGGCGACCTCACCCGGCGGGTGCCCGACCCGGAGGAGGGAGTGCCGGTGCCGACCTCCGAGCTGGGCCGGCTCTCCCGGGCATTGAACGCGATGCTCGCCCAGATCGAGGCGGCCTTCACCGCGCGGGCGACGTCCGAGGCGGCGGCCCGCAGCGCGGAGGCCGGCGCCCGGGACGCGGCCGCGCAGGCGCAGGCGTCCGAGGCGCGGGCCCGCCGCTCCGAGGAGCGGATGCGGCAGTTCATCGCGGACGCCTCGCACGAGCTGCGGACCCCGCTGACCACCATCCGGGGCTTCGCGGAGCTCTACCGGCAGGGCGCGGCCCGGCAGCCCGAGCAGACCGCTGGCCTGCTGCGTCGGATCGAGGACGAGGCGGCCCGGATGGGGCTGCTGGTGGAGGACCTGCTGCTGCTCGCCCGGATGGACCGGGAACGGCCGATCGCGTTGGCCCCGGTGGAGCTGCCGGTGCTTGCTTCCGACGCGGTGCAGGCGGCCCGGGCGGTCGACCCGGAGCGCCGGATCGAGCTGGACATCGAGCCCGGTGCCGGGCCGCTGGTGGTGCTTGGCGACGACGCCCGGCTGCGGCAGGTGATCGGCAACCTGATGACCAACGCGCTCACCCACACCCCCTCGGACACGTCGGTGACCCTGCGGCTGCGGTTCGAGCCCGGCGACCTGGCCGTGATCGAGGTGGCGGACACCGGCCCGGGTCTCACGCCGGAGCAGGCCGAGCGGGTCTTCGAGCGGTTCTACCGGGTGGACGCGGCGCGGACCCGGCGGGCCGGCGGGCCGACCAGCACCGGGCTGGGGCTGGCCATCGTGGCCGCGCTGGTGGCGGCGCACCACGGCACGGTCGAGGTGGGCGAAACGCCGGGCGGCGGGGCCACCTTCCGGGTGAAACTGCCGCTGTTGCCCCAGTCACCCGAGCCGGGCGACTGACTTTCAGAAAACATTCAGGCGTATTCCAGGCTGATTGCAGTGCCAGCGGAGAAGGTGGAACCATGACCGACCACGAGACCGACCCCCAGCGGTCGCCGGCTCCAGCCGACGCCGAGCCGTCGCACCCCACCGCCGAGCTGCCCCGCACCGGGAGCGTGCCCTCGGACGCCATCTTCACCCCGGCCGCCGCGCCGGTTCCGGCCGACTCCCCGGCCGCCGGGACCGCCGACGAGGCCGCCTCCGCCGGCCGCACCGAAGCACCGGCCGGCACCGACTTCGGCCGTTCCGAGGCCCCGGCGGGCACCGGCTTCGGCTACGCCGAGGCGCCGGCGGGCACCGGCTTCGGCTACGGCGAGGCCCCGGCGGGTTACGACGCCGGCCGTGCCGAGACGGCGCAGCCGGTCAGCCCGTACGCCCGGCCGACGGAGACCCCGTCCGCGCCGTCGTACCCGGTCTCCGGGCAGCCGCAGCAGCCCGGCTCGTGGTACGGGGGGCAGCAGTCGGGCGGCTGGGCCGCCGACACCACCCACCACGGCGCCGGCGCGCACCACGCCGCTGGCGCGTACCACGGCGCGGGCTACCCGACGGCGGCCGGTGGGCCGGTCCCGCCGTACCAGCAGCACCAGCCCTATCCCGGCGCGCTGCCGCACCAGCCCGGCCAGGCGGTCTCGCCCTGGGGCCCGCCGCAGCCGGCGCGGCCGAGCCGGGCGGGGAAGTTCATCGGTGTGGGGGTGCTGGCCCTGGCGCTGATGCTCGGCTCCGGGGTGGCCGGCGGTGCCCTCGCGCTCGCGGTCGGCGGGCACACCACCATCACCCGTACCTACTCGGCGGCTCCGGTGATCAACAGCGCCGACCTGCCGAAGATCGCGGCCTCCGTCCAGGACAGCATCGTCACGATCATGACGGACAGCGGTGAGGGCTCCGGGGTGATCCTCAGCGCCGACGGGTACGTGCTGACCAACAACCACGTGGTCGCCTCCGCCAGCGGCGACACGGTGAAGGTGGTCTTCGCCGACGGCAAGACCGCCCAGGCGAAGATCATCGGCACCGACCCGAAGACCGACCTCGCGGTGGTCCAGGCCGACGGGGTGAGCGGCTTGAAGGCGGCAACCCTGGGCGACAGCGACGCGATGCAGGTCGGCGACACGGTGCTCGCCCTGGGCAGCCCGCTCGGCCTGCAGGGCTCGGTCACGTCCGGCATCATCAGCGCCCGCGACCGCACCATCCAGGCCGGCGAAGGCGGCCAGCAGATGGACCAGCGGCAGGGGGTCAGCTCGATCTCCGGCCTGCTCCAGACCGACGCCCCGATCAACCCGGGCAACTCCGGTGGCGCGCTGGTCAACACCCGCGGTGAGGTGATCGGCATCAACACCGCCATCGCCACTGCCGGACAGGGCAGCAACGGCAACATCGGCGTCGGCTTCGCCATCCCGAGCAACAAGGCCAAGGACGTCGCCGGGAAGCTCCAGCGCGGCGAGAAGATCAGCCACCCGTCGCTCGGAGTGCAGGTGACGGCCGCCGAGGACGGTGGCGCGATGATCGCCGCGGTCACCCCGGGCAGTGCCGCGGAGAAGGCCGGGCTGCAGCGGGGCGACGTGGTGACCCGGTTCGGCGACAAGGTGATCAAGGACTCGAACGACCTGGTCGGCGCCGTCCAGTCGGGCAAGGTCGGCGACCGGATCGACGTACAGTACAAGCGGAACGGATCGGCCCAGACGGCAACCGTGACGCTCGCCGAGACGGCGTAACGACAAAGACCTGCCTCCTCCCGGGCGGCGGGTGACGGAGCCAAGGGGGTTGGCTCCGTCACCCGCCGCCCCCTTTCGTTTCCACCCGGTTCGGGTGAGCCCGGCTAACCCCGTCCGGCGGGACCCTCGACTCACCGTCGAACCGCACGGGAGGGGCCGCCATGACCACCGCCGCCGTCCGTACCGATCCGGAGATCCAGCGGGAAGTGCTCGCCGAGCTGGACTGGGACGCGCAGACCCGACCGACCGACATCGGGGTGACCGTCGCCGACGGCGTGGTGACGCTCACCGGCCAGGTGGACAGCTACGCCCGGCGCTGGGCGGCCGAGCGCTGCGCGCACCGGGTACGCGGGGTCCGCGCCGTCGCAAGCGATCTCGAGGTACGTCTGCCCGCCACCGAGGAGCGCACCGACGCCGACATCGCGATCGCGGCCAGTCGGGCGCTGGAGTGGGACAGTTTCGTCCCGGCCGAGCGGCTGGACGTGACCGTCGCCGACGGCTGGATCATGCTCCGTGGCGAGGTGGAGTACGGGTTCCAGCGGCGTACGGCCGAGCGGGAGCTGCGCCGCCTGCGCGGCGTACGCGGGGTCACCAACCTGGTCGAGGTCCGGCCACCCGCCCCCTCCACGGACGAACAGACCCGCCATGACCTGCACCGGGTCCTGCTACGGCGGACCGGCACGGACCGGATCCGGGTGGGGGTCAACGGGGACACCGTGGTGCTCGACGGGGTGGTCCGTTCGTGGTGGCAGCGGGAGGAGGCGGAACGGTCCGCCTGGGCCACCCCCGGAATCCGCGAGGTGCACGACCGGATCATGGTGGCCGGCTGAGCCGTCGCACCCCTGCGCCCGTTTACCCCCGGCCAGGCCGGGAAGGCGTCGCCGATCAGCCACGCCGGGACCATCGGGGAGGACTCGTGAAGCACCAGCCGTCGGACCGTACGCGGGACCGGCCGTTGCGGGTCGCCATGGTGGTGCCGCCGTGGCTGTCGGTGCCGCCGCCCGGCTACGGCGGCCTCGAACAGGTGGTGGCCGGGCTGGTGGACGCCCTGGTCGACCGCGGCAACGCGGTGACCGTCTTCGGCGCCGGGCGGGAACACGGCACCAGCGCCGACTTCGTGTCCACCGGTGCGGAACTTCAGTACCCCCGGCTCGGCGAGTCCCTGCCCGAACTGGCCCACCTGGCGCGGGTCAACCATCTGGTCGGGCCCGCCGACTTCGACGTGATCCACGACCACACCACCATCGGGCCGCTGGTCGCCGGCCGTCGGGCGGTGCCCACGGTGGCCACCGTGCACGGCAACCCGGTGGGGGAGTACGGCACGGTGCTCAGCGACACCGACCACGGGGTGGGGCTGGTGGCGATCTCGCACGCCCAGCGCCGGGCGAACCCGGGCCTGCCCTGGGTGGGGACGGTGCACAACGCGATGCCGCTGCGGGGTTTCCCGCGTAAGCGGGCGCCGGGGCACGGGCCGGTGCTCTGGCTCGCCCGATTCAGTCCGGACAAGGGGCCCGACGTGGCGATCCGCGCCTGTCGCCGGGCCGGCCTGCCGCTCACCCTCGCCGGCAAGTGCAACGAGCCGGCCGAACGCCGATACTTCGAGCAGGTGGTCGAGCCGCTGCTCGACGAGGACGTGACCCTGGTGTTGAACGCCGACCGGGAGTCGAGCCTGCGGCTGCTGGTCGACGCCCGGTGCCTGATCATGCCGATCCAGTGGGAGGAACCGTTCGGCATCGTGATGTTGGAGGCGATGGCGACCGGCACGCCGGTGGTGGCGCTGCGTCGGGGCGCTGTGCCGGAGCTGGTCCGCCCCGGGGTGACCGGACTGATCTGCGACCACCCCGGCGAACTCCCGGGGGCGTTGCTCGAGTCGTCCCGCCTGAACCCGGCCGACTGCGTGGCGCACGTCGCGCAGAACTTCTCCGCGGAGCGGATGGCCTACGACTACGAGTCGGTCTACCGCAGCTTCCTCACCACCGGCGCGGCCCGCCCGGGGCGGCGGGAACCCGCGCCGGTCACCCGTTGAGCGATCCGGACCGGGCCGCGGCGAGCTGGGCGGCGGCCGCGTCGAGCCGGGTGGCGTACGCCGAGCTGATGCTGCCCTCGCGCTGCCGCTCACCGATCTTCACGCGGAGCCGCTCCACCGCGCTGCTCAGCGCGTCCTCGCCGGTCGCGTCGGCCACGTGGCGCAGCAGGTTGCGCAGGTCGACGCCGACGTCGTCACGGATCTGGCCGGCCGCCAGCCCCGCCTCGATGAGCCCGTCCACCCGGCTGGCCGCCTCGACCAGGCCGCCGGCAGGCGGCACCGGCACGGCGCTGCTGGTCGCCGGGGCCGGTCGAGTCGGGCTGGGCGGCGGCTCCGTCCGCGCCGGGTCGGGGCTGGACGGCGCAGCGGAGGGGACCACCGCCGGCGCGGTGGTCGGCAGCGCCCCGGGCGACGGCTGCCGCTCCGGAAGCAGGGTGGGTGCCAGCAGCGCGGTGCCGCCGCCGACCACCACGACCACACCGACCACCGCCAGCGGCAGCGACCGCCGGCGTCCGTTCCGCCGCGGCCCGGCCGTCCCCGGTACGTCGCCGTCCGGCCGAGGGGCCGCCGACGCCCCGGCGCCGTCCGCCGTGGCCCCGGCGGCCCCGGCGGCGGCTCCGGCCTTCCCGGCAGCCCCGGCGGCCTCGGCGGCGGGCCGGTGGGCCGAGGCCGGTGGCTCCGGAGGGGTCAGCGCCGGCAGGGTCATCGTCGGGGTAAGCACGGTGGCCGCGCGCGGGTCGGCGGGCAGGAGTTGGTCGCGCAGCGCGACGGCCACCTGGTGCGCGGTGGGCCGCCGCCGTGGGTCGCGGGCCAGGCAGCGCAGGCAGACGTCCGCGACCGGCGGCGGCAGGCCGGGTACGTCCAGCGTCGGCAGCCCGGTCTCGGCGAGCGTCACGCTGAGCTGCTCCCAGGTGTCCGCCGGGTACGGCGGCTGGCCGGTCAGCGTCTCGAAAAGCAGCACGCCCAGCGAGTAGACGTCGGTGGCGGGCTGGGCCGGCGCGCCGTCCAGCCGCTCCGGCGCGACGTACGCCGGGGTGCCGAACGTGCCGCCGTCCTCGTCCTCGTCGGGTGCGCCGACCCGGGTGGCGATGCCGAAGTCGAGCACCTTGGCGCCGACCCGGGTCATCATCACGTTCGCCGGGGTGATGTCCCGGTGCACGATGCCGAGCCGGTGGGCGGCGGCCAGCGCCTCGGCGACCTGGGCCCCGATCTCCACCGCCTCCGACCAGGGCAGCGGACCGTCGATCAGCCGGTGCTCCAACTCCTCGCCGCTGAGCAGCTCCATCACCACGAACGAGGTGATGCTGCCGTCCGGTGCCAGCGCCTCGCCGTAGTCGTGCACGGCGGTGACGTGCGGGTGCACCAGTTGCGCGGCGGAACGGGCCTCCGCGCGCACCATGTCCCGGAACCGGGCGTCGGCGGCGAGCGAGGGGGCGAGCACCTTCAGCGCCACGACCCGGTCCAGCACCTCGTCCCGGGCACGCCAGATCACCGACATGCCGCCGGCCCCGATCTGGTCGATGAGCCGGTACCTGCGGGCCAGCAGCCTGCTGGCGTGCAGTGAGGCCTTCACGTCGCACCTGCCTGGGCTTGGGGGAGGTATCAGGTTGCGGGAATGTGTCCGAGCTGTCAACGGCTGTCCGGTCCTCGGTTGCAAGGTGCACTTCGACAATTGCGCCGGGTGACCGCGAGTGTCGGGCCGGTCGGCTCCGGCGGGCCGTGCTCGGGGTGCGTGCCAGGATGAATGGCATGGCAGGCGGTCCCGTGGCGTTCGTGCTCGGCGGTGGAGGCGTGCTCGGCGCGGTCGAGGTGGGCATGCTCCGCGCCCTGTTCCGGGCCCGGATCCGGCCCGACATGGTGCTCGGGACCTCGATCGGCGCGGTCAACGGCGCCCTGGTCGCCGCCGACCCGACCGAGGCGGTCACCGACCGGCTGGTCCGGCTCTGGGCCTCGCCGGAGGCGAGCGAGGTGTACGGCGACTCGGTCGCCCGGCAACTACGCCGCTTCGCCGCCCGTACCCACCTGCACTCGCCCCGGCCGCTGCGTCGGCTGCTGGAGAACGAGCTGGGCGAGGAGACCACCTTCGCCGACCTGAAGGTGCCGTTCCGCTGCTGCGCCGCGAACATCCAGCGCGCCGCCGAGCACTGGTTCCACAGCGGACGGGTGGTGCCCGCGGTGCTCGCCTCCGCCTCGGTGCCGGGGCTGCTGCCGCCGGCCGAGATCGACGGCCAGCACTACATCGACGGTGGGGTGGTCAACTCCATCCCGGTCGGGGAAGCCGTCGCCGCCGGGGCCACGCAGATCTTCGTCCTTCAGGTGGGGCGGATCGAGCGCGAGCTGAGCCCGCCGCAGCGCCCCTGGGAGATCGCCCAGGTGGCCTTCGAAATCGCGCGGCGGCACCGGTTCGCCCGGGAGATGGCGGCCCTGCCCGACGGGGTGGAGGTGCACGTGCTACCCACCGGGGGGCTGGAGCCGCGCGATGACAGCCCGTGGGCGTACCGCGACCTGGCCGCCGTAGGGCGCCGGATCAGCCGCGCGTACACCGCCTCCCGCCGCTACCTGGACGCCCGGCTGGAGCGCTGATGCCGCTGCCGCCCCGGTGGGCACGCCGGTTAGTGCTGGCCCCGGGCGTGGTGCTGCTCGCGTTCGCCGTGGCGATCACGCTGCCGGTGTGGGCGTTGCTGGCGCTGGCCGCCTCGCCGCTGGTGCCGGGACGGCTGCGACCGCTGCGGGTGCTCTGGATCGGCACGGTCTACCTGGTCTGGGACGCCGCCGCGCTGCTCGCCCTCTTCGCGCTCTGGGTGGCCTCCGGCTTCGGCGCGCGCAAGCGGTCACCGGCGTTCCAACGGGCGCACTACCTGCTCGCCGGCTGGTTCCTTCGGGTGTTGTTCTGGCAGGCCCGCTGGGCGCTGCGGCTGCATATCGACGTGACTGGCACCGATCCGGACGTCGCCCTGCCGGGCCGCCCCGGGTTGGTGATCTGCCGGCACGCCGGGCCCGGCAACTCGTTCATCCTGATCCACGCCCTGGTGAACTGGTTTCACCGGGAACCACGGATCGTGCTCAAGGAGAGCCTCCAGTGGGACCCGGCGATCGACGTCCTGCTCAACCGGCTGCCCAACCGGTTCATCGCGTCCGGGCCGGACGGTCGGGAGACGGTGATCGCGCAGATCGGCCACCTCGCGAGGGAGCTGGACGGCGACGCCGCGTTCGTGATCTTTCCAGAGGGTGGCAACTTCACCCCCAAGCGGCGGCTGCGGGCGATCGCCCGGCTGCGCGCGCTCGGGCTGGACCGGATGGCGTCCCGTGCCGAGCGGATGCGGCACGTGCTCGCCCCGCAACCGGGCGGGCTGCTGGCCGCCCTGGACGCCGCGCCGGAGGCCGGGGCCGTCTTCGTCGCCCACACCGGACTGGATCGGATGCTCACCGTCGCCGACGTGTGGCGGGAGTTGCCGATGGACAAGCGGATCGTGATGCGGTTCTGGTCGGTGCCGCCGGAGGACATCCCCGCCGGGCGGCAGGAGCGAATCGACTGGCTTTTCGACTGGTGGGCGCGGATCGACCACTGGGTCGCGGCGAACCGGGACGAGGCCGCCCCCGACTGACCTCAAAGGGGCCAGCGGACTACCAGGAATTCCACGTATCGTGCGCTCCGTGGAGCAGATCTGCGTGGTGACGACGGTGGTGGACGCCCGCCGGGTCGCGGACGTGCTGGCGGCCGCGGCCGTCGCGGGACGCCTGGCGGCGTGCGCCCAGGTCGGTGGTCAGGTGGACAGCACCTACTGGTGGCAGTCCGCGATCCAGACCACGGGCGAGTGGTCGGTGCAGTTCAAGACCACGCCGGATCGGGTGGACGCCCTCGTCGACCAGATCCGGCTCAACCACCCGTACGAGGTGCCGGAGATCCTGGTGACCCGGGTGGAGTGCGGCAACGCCGACTACGCGTCCTGGGTGCGCGAGCAGACCCGTTCCTAGGTACGGCTACTCTGTGCGGCCGGCCCGCCGGCCACGATGATGGCCGAGTGGAGAACACCGGCTACCCCTGTCCCGGCTGCGGTGCCCCCGCCGATCTCGTCTCCGGCTGCCCCGGCTGCGGTCGCCCGCCGTATCCGCCGGCCGCCGAGGTGATCCGGCTGGACCGGGAGATCGCCACGCTGACCCCGCAGGTCGAGCGCGCCCGGGTCACGTACCAGGAGCTGACGGCCCGACTCGGCGCGGCCCGGCAGCGCCGGACGGAGTTGGCGGCGCGGATCCGGCTGGAGATTCCCGCGCCGCGCCCGCTCGGCTCGATGCCGCCGGCGCATCCGGTCGGATCGCCGCCGCACCCGGTGCCGGCCGCCGCCCCGCAGCCCGGTGGCGCGGAGACCTCGACCCGGACCGTGCAGAGCCTCCTCTTCGTGCTCGGCGGGCTGCTGCTCGGCACCGCGGCGGTGGTCTTTACTGCGGTGGCCTGGGCCGCCTTCGGGGTCGGCGGTCGGGCGCTGATCCTGCTCGGCTTCACCGCGCTCGCTCTCGCCGGGCCGCTGGTCGCGCGCCGGCGCGGACTGCGCGGCACCGCCGAGACGTTCGCCGCGGTGGGGCTGCTGCTCGTGCTCCTCGACGGGTACGCCGCCTGGTCGGTGGACCTGTTCGGGGTGGCCGGCTGGCCGGGAAGCCGGTACGCCGCGCTGGTCGGGGGGGCCAGCGCGGCGGTCGCCGCCGGGTACGGGCGCCTCAGCCGGCTCACCGTGCCGTGGTTCGCGGCGCTGCTGGCCGCGCAGCCCGTGCTGCCGCTGGCCGCAGGCGAGGCGGAGCCGTCGGCCGCCGGATGGGCGCTGGTCCTCACCGGCCTGGCCCTGGGCGACCTCGCGGTGGTGGTGCTCCTGCGCAGCCGGGCCGGTGGCGGGTCGACGGTGTCCGCCGGGCGGGTGCTGGGCTGGGTCGGGCACGGCGTGGCGCTCGCCGCCGCGGCCGGCTGCGCGCTGGTGCCCCTCGTGCTCGGCCGGGCGGCCGGCACCGCGCTGCTGGCCGGTGGTCCGCTGCTGCTCGTGACGCTGGCCCTGTTCGCCGGGGCGCTGGCCGCCGGCGGCCGGGCCTACCGGGCGGTCGCCGCCGGGCTGCTGGTGCCGGTGCTGGCCACCGCGCTGATCCGGCCGGTCGCCGCGCTGCGCCCGGGGTTGCTGCTGCTGGCGGCCGGGCTGGTCGTGGCCGGGTCGGCCGGCGCCGTGCGGACGCTGCCGGCGCGGTTTCGGATCGGGCCGCGGGTGGGCGCGTTCGTGGTGGCGGCCGGGCTGGGCCAGGTCGTCACGATCCTCACCGTGATCGTCGCCGGGGCGGGCGCCCTCGCCGCGTTCCCGGCCTGGCAGGGCGGCAGGACGGTGCCGACCCCGTCCTGGGGCTGGCAGCTGCCGGTCGCCGTGCTGCTCACCGCCGGGGCGGTGGCGTTGCTGCTACCCCGGGCCGCCCGGCTGCTCGTCGGGGTGATCGGTGGGGCGCTGGCCGTGCTGGCCGCGCCGGCCGTCGCGGCCACCCCGTGGCCGCTGGTGTTGACGATCGACCTGGTGGCGGCCAACGCGCTGCTGGTCGGCGCCGTGTTCCGCCCGGCCCGGCGACTGCCGGACGTGCTGGCCTGCGCCCTGGCCGCGGCGGTCCTCTTCGGCCACGCCCTGCTGGTCGGCTGCGCCGAGCCGGCCGGGGCGGCTGCCGCGCTGGCCGTGCTCGCAGCCCTCGGCCCCGCCGTGGCGGCGCGCGGTCGCCGGGGCGAGGGCGAGCAGCGGGGTGTCGCCGGCGTGGCGCTGGCGGCGGCGCTGCTCGCCGTGCCGGCGGGGGTGGCGGTCGCGCTGATCGGGTTCGGCGCGCCGCCCTGGTGGCAGTTGCGCGGCGCGGCCGTCGCCGTCGCGCTGCTGACGGTCGCCGTGCCCGCCGTCCGTCGGCACTGGCCCGACCTGCACGGGTACGCCTCGGCCGGCTTCGCCGTCGTGCTCGCCTCCGTCGGGGTCGCCCCGCTGGTCGTACCCGGCGCGGAACCGGTGTCGCTCTACGCCGCGGCGGGTGTGCTGCTGGCCCTCGCCGCCGGCACGGCGGTTCGGCCCGGTGCCGCGTCGCGGGTGGTCGGTGCCGGGCTGGCCGGGCTGGCGCTGCTCGCCGCCGCCCCGGCGACCCTGCGGGTGCTGGTGGAGCTGCCCGTACCGGTCTGGTCCGGGGTGCCGGCCGTGGCGCCCGTGTCGGGCGCGGCCCGGGCCGCGCTGGCGCTGCTGCTGCTCGGGGTCGCCGCCGGGTCGTACGCCCGGATCGCGACGGCTCCCGGTCGTGGCGCGGTGCCAGGCGCGTCGAGTTGGAGTAGTCGAAGCGGCTGGTGGCTGCCGGCGCTGGCCGCGCTGCCGTTCGGCGCGGTCGCCCTGCCGGTGCTGCTGGCGGCGGTCGGCGCGCCGTGGCCGGTGGTGCCCGCGGTGGCGTACGCGACCGGGCTGGCCGTGCTGCTGGTGGCCGCGCTCGCCGCGCCGCGTCCGCTGCTGGCACCGGTCGCCCTGCCGCTCGGGCTGGTGCTGGGTCTCGCCGGGTTGGGCGGGATGCTTGCCACCCGGGCCGGGACGCTTGCCGGGCTGGGTGCGGTGGTCGTCGCGGCGGCCGTGGCCGGTGTGGCCGGGCGGCACGCGGGCACCCGGCTCGCCGGCTGGCTGCTGGCCCTGGCCGCGGCCACCGGCTTCGCGGTGACCGCGTCGCTGGCCGGTGGGCTGCCGCTGCGTACCGCCGCTTTCACGGTGTTGGCCGTGGCGGTGCCGGTGCTGCACGCCGTGCCGCTGCTGCGGGCCCGGGCGGCCGGTGCGGTGGCGCTGGAGGTGGCTGTGCAGGTGGTCGCCCTGCTGGCGCTGCTGCTCGCCGGCGGCGCGTTGCGGCACGCGGCGGCAATCTGCGCGCTGTGGGGCGCGGCCGTGGCGGTGCGGGTGGTGCGCCGGGGCGAACCGTTGGCCCGGCGCTGGATCTTCGCCGGTGTCGCGGGCGGCAGCGAACTGCTCGGCGGCTGGCTGCTGCTGGCCGCCGGCGGGGTGGCCGTGCTGGAGGCGTACACCGTGCCGGCGGCGGCGCTCGCCCTCGGCGCCGGCCTGCTGGCGCTGCGCACCCGGCCCGGCCTGAACAGTTGGCTGGCGCTCGGACCGGGGCTCGTCGCGGCGCTGCTGCCCAGCCTGGTGTCGGTCCTGGTGGCGGCGGACCCCCAGCCGGGCCGCCGGCTGGCGCTCGGCGTGGCGGCGCTGAGCGCGGTGCTCGGCGGGGCGGCCCGACGCTGGCAGGCGCCCGTCCTGCTGGGCGCGGCCACGCTGGTCCCGCTGGCACTGCACGAGCTGGCCCGGGGCTGGGACCTGCTGCCCCGCTGGATCTTCCTCGGCCTGGGTGGGCTGGCGCTGATCGCGCTCGCCGCCACCTACGAGCGGCGGCGGCGCGACCTGGCCCGGCTGCGCACCATGGTCGGGCGACTGGGGTAGGGAGAACCCCACCCGCAGCTGGGGTGCTGTCTGGATTACCCAGCGCAGCCGATCAAGGCATGCTTGGTTACGGAGAGTTGCGCCGCTGGTGTGACGACCGACCGAGGGGACAGGTATCGGCATGACCTCATCGACGCTGACGGCGCCACCGAACCGGCGGGGCAGCGATTACGCGCGGCTGTCCCGCCAGGTCGCCGAGGCCGGGCTGCTCGCCCGCCGACCGGGCTGGTACGCGGCCCGGATCGGGCTCACCCTCGGCGCCTTCCTGGCCGGTTGGGCGGTGGTGGTCGCGGTCGGCGACTCCTGGACGCAGGTGCTGCTGGCGGCCGCGATGGCGGTGGCCACCACCCAGGTGGCGTTCCTCGGGCACGATGCCGGCCACCGGCAGATGTTCCGTCGACGCGGCCCCAGCGAGCTGGCCGGCCTGGTCGCCGGCAACCTCGCCGTCGGGCTCAGCTACGGCTGGTGGGTGGACAAGCACAACCGGCACCACGCCAACCCGAACCACACCGACGAGGACCCGGACGTCGGGGCGGGCGCGCTCGTCTGGACGTACGAGCAGGCGGCGGCGACCCGGGGGATGGGCCGGTGGCTGGCCCGGCGGCAGGCGTGGTTCTTCTTCCCGCTGCTCCTGCTGGAGGGGCTGGCGCTGCACGTGGCGAGCGTGCAGGCGCTGGCCGGCCGGGAGGGCGGGCGGTGGCGCACCCCGGTACGGCACCGGGCGGTCGAGGCGGTGCTGCTCGTCGCGCACACCGTCGGCTACCTCGGCCTGCTGTTCGCGGTGATGTCGCCCGGGAAGGCCCTGCTCTTCGTCGCCGTCCACCAGGGGCTCTGGGGGCTCTACATGGGCTGCGCGTTCGCCCCGAACCACAAGGGCATGCCGATGCCGACCGGCGACGACGACCTGGACTTCCTGCGCAAGCAGGTGCTCACCTCGCGAAACGTGCGGGGCGGCCGGTTCGTGGACGTGGCGCTGGGCGCGCTGAACTACCAGATCGAGCACCACCTCTTCCCGAACATGCCCCGGGCCAACCTGCGCCGGGCCCGGCCGATCGTCCGGGCGTACTGCGCCGAGCAGGGCATCCCGTACGCGGAGACCGGGCTGGTCGAGTCGTACCGGCAGGCCCTCGCACACTTGCACGAGGTCGGCCGCCCGCTGCGGGCCGGATGACCGACGGCGGCCCCCGGGCCTGTCCGGGCGTGTGCCGGGGCCGGGCCGCGGAAAGCCCGCCCGGTAGGGTCGGCGCATGGCAGACGTGCTGACCGCCGTGGCGGTGCGGGACGCGTCGGGTCGACCGACCCCGACCCGGCGGATCGACGACATCGTCCGGAGCGCCGCATGAGATTCGAGATCAGCAAGGTGCTCGACGCCATCGAGGGACGGGTCTCCACCGACCCCTCGATGGCGCGGGCCGTGGTGGACCTGGCCGAGGTGATCCGCTGGCAGGACCTGGACGGCGGGCGGCCCGCCAGCCTGCTGCGGCTCGGCATGGTGATCGACGCCCTGTCCCGGGAGGTCGAGGAAGACAGTGTCCCGGTCTACGCGATCGTGCACCGGGCGCTGCTCTCCGACGCCGACCTGACCTCCAACGAGCGGATGGTGGTCCGGCGCTGGGCCGACGACGGCCTGGTCGAGGTGCTGGACCACCCGGGCGACCGGATGCTGGAGGTGGCCGACCTGCTCGGGCTGCCGGTGCTCAGCCGGGTCCGCTTCGACGGGCTGGGCGGGCGCTACCCGTGGCTCGGCCAGGCCGGTCGGGTGCTCGCCCCGGTGCCCGGCGCCGGCGGCCCGGTGTTCATCGCGCACGTCGGCGGCGGGCAGAGCCCGGCCTCCGGCAGCCGTTCGCCGGTCGGCGCGAAGCTGCTGGCCCGACAGTGGCGCTGCCCCGAGTCCGGGTGCGCGCTCTTCGGCGGCGGGGGCGGTGGCGCCTTCGCCGACCTGGCCAGGGTGGACCGCGCCCCGGCCGGCCAGCCGCCGCCCTCCCTGCGTAACGGCGTGCCGACCTGCCCACGGCACGGCACCCGGCTCGGCGACGCCGGGCCGCGTCCGCGTACCGAGGTGCTGGCGGTCCGGATCGGCGGGCTGGTCCGGCGGCGGTTCGTGCTGACCGAGGCCCAGCCGGTGCTGGTCGGGCGGGCACCGGACCCCTCGGGCGGGATCGTGCTCGGCCAGTGGCTCAACGACGAGACGCGGCGTTGGATCAGCCGCAGCCACGTCCGGTTCGAGCTGCGGGCGGGTGAGGTCATCGTCACCGACACCAGCACCAACGGCTCGGGCGTGCGGCCCGGCGGCTCGATGGCCGAGCCGGACCGGATCGCGCTGGCCCCGCAGCAGTCCCGGGTGCTGGGCCAGGCCGACATCGTCGAGCTCTACCCGGGTGTGCAGGTCGCCCGCGCCGACGACCTGCACAGCGACGCGAGGTTCAGCCCCAACTCGGTCATGGCCGAGGCCCCCACCATGGCCATGCGCCTGCCGCGTCCCTGACGCCAACGCCCGAGGGCGCCGGGACCGTTGTGGTCCCGGCGCCCTTTACGCGTACGGGGTCAGCCCGCCAGCACGGCGGCGAGCTGGGCCACCGCGTGGTCGATCTCCTCCTCGGTGATCACCAGCGGCGGGGCGAGCCGGATGGTCGAGCCGTGGGTGTCCTTGGCCAGGACGCCGCGCTCCATCAGCCGCTCGCAGGCCTGCCGACCGGTCATCAGCGCCGGGTCGATGTCCAGGCCGGCCCAGAGGCCGCGGCCCCGGACGGCAAGCAGGCCCTTGCCGATCAGGCCGCGCAGGCCGGCGTGCAGCCGCTCGCCCAGCTCGGCCGAGCGCTGCTGGAACTCGCCGGTGGCCAGCAGCCGGACCACCTCGGTGGCGACGGCGCAGGCCAGCGGGTTGCCGCCGAACGTCGAGCCGTGCTGACCCGGCTTGAGCACGCCGAGCACGTCGGCGTTCGCGGCCACCGCGGAGACCGGCACGATGCCGCCGCCGAGCGCCTTGCCCAGCAGGTACATGTCCGGGACGACGCCCTCGTGCTCGCAGGCGAAGGTCGCGCCGGTCCGCCCCAGACCCGACTGGATCTCGTCGGCGATGAAGAGCACGTTCCGCTCGGTGCAGACCCGGCGGACGCCCGGCAGGTAGCCCTCCGGGGGCACCACGACACCCTGCTCGCCCTGGATCGGCTCCAGCAGCACGGCGACGGTGTTCTCGTCGATCGCGGCGGTCAGCGCGTCCAGGTCGCCGTATGGCACGACCGTGAAGCCCGGGGTGTACGGCCCGAAGTCGGCGCGAGCGTCCTCGTCGGTGGAGAAGCTGACGATGGTGGTGGTCCGGCCGTGGAAGTTGCCCTCGGCGACCACGATGTTCGCCTGGCCCGGGGCCACGCCCTTGACCTGGTAGCCCCACTTGCGGGCGACCTTGACGCCGGTCTCCACCGCCTCGGCGCCGGTGTTCATCGGCAGTACCAGGTCCTTGCCGCACAGCTCGGCCAGCTCACGGCAGAAGTCGGCAAACTGGTCGTGGATGAACGCGCGGCTGGTCAGGGTGAGCCGGTCGAGCTGCGCGTGCGCGGCCTCGATCAGCTTCGGGTGCCGGTGACCGAAGTTCAGCGCCGAGTAGCCGGCCAGGCAGTCCAGGTAGCGGCGGCCATCCACGTCGGTCACCCAGGAGCCCTCGGCGGACGAGACCACCACGGGCAGCGGGTGGTAGTTGTGCGCCGTGTGGCGCTCTGCGTCCCGTACCGCGGACGGCGTGCGCAGCATGTCGTCGATGATCACTTGACTGCCTTTCCCTGACGGAGTCGCAACGTGCAGCACTTCGGTCCGCCGCCGGCCTTGCGCAGCTCGGACAGGTCGATCCCGATGGTCTGGTAGCCCCGGTCGCGCAGCTTGGCGGCGAGGTCGGTGGCCTGGGCGGGCAGCACCACGTGGTTGCCGTCGCTGACCGCGTTCAGCCCCAGTACCTCGGCGTCGGCCATGGTCGCGTGGACCGCGTCCGGGAAGAGCCGGCGCAGCACCGCCTGGCTGCCGGGCGAGAACGCCTCCGGCAGGTAGGCCACGGTCCGCTCGTCGAGCACGGTGAGCGCGGTGTCCAGGTGGTAGAAGCGCGGATCCACCAGCTGCATGGTGATCACCGGGTAGCCGAAGACCTCCTGCAACTGCGCGTGCGAGGCGTGCGCGGTGCGGAACCCGGTGCCGGCGAGCAGGTAGTCGCCGACCAGCAGGACGTCGCCCTCGCCCTCGTTGACGTGCTTCGGGTCGTACATCTCGAAGCCGGCCGCCTCGAACCAGTCGCGGTAGGCGGGGGCCTCGTCGGCGCGCTCCGGGTCGCGGAACTGCACCGCCATCGCCTTGCCGTCGATCACCGTGCCGCCGTTGGCAGCGAACACCATGTCCGGCAGCCCGGCGACCGGGTCGATCAGCTCGACCTCGTGGCCCAGGTCGACGTACGTCTGGCGGAGCTGCTCCCACTGCCGGATCGCCAGGTCGGCGTCGACCGACGCGGTGGGGTCCATCCAGGGGTTGATCGCGTAGTCGACGGCGAAGTACGTCGGCCGGCACATCAGGTAGCGCTGGCGGGTGGCCATCGTCATTGTCGTGCTCCCAGGGGTCGGGCGCGCCCGGCCACCGTCGGCCCACGGGCTGGCGCCGTGGTCCAACGGTATGCGGCTCGGGTCGACGACATCCACCGTGAGAAGTTGCGTCCAGCGCTAGATCGTTGCGTCTGAGGCGCTTCCTACGGTGGATCGTTGCGTAGACGCGGGACCGGTCGCTGGAAACACTTCGGGGGCGGCGAACCGCCGCCCCCGACAGAGAGGGTGCCCGGCTGGTGAACCACCAGAGCTGATCGGGCGGGCCGGCGCTGCGCCGGCGAGCGGGACAGTGCCCGTCAGGCCGGACCGGCAAACTGTGAATCAAGCCACCCCCGGAACCGGCCGACCCACTCGCCGTCGGTGGTCGGCCAGTCGAACTGGCCGGTCATCGCCACGACGCCGAGCACCACCGCGGCGAGGCCGACCACCATGCCGATCAGCGCGTCGGTCTTGCCGGCCACGTGCCGGCGGCGGGTGGCGATCAGGCCGAGCACGGCGAGGACCGCGCCGACCGCGCCGAGCCCGATGCCGTACCCGGCGAGCGTGCCGGTCAGCACGAACAGCGCGCCGACCACCGACACGATCAGGCCGAGGGTGGCCAGCAGGCTGGCCCGGGGCTTCGGGCCGAGCGCCATCGGGGCCGTGCGCCCGTCGAGATCGGCGCGGTCCAGCGGCCGGTCCGGCCGGCCGTCCCGGTCCACGTCAACGGTGCGCTCCAGGCTCGGATCCGGGTCGACCGTGGCGCGGTCGCTCCGAGCCTCCGTGCCCGGTGGCCGGTCGGCGACAGCCCTCGCCGCCGCCCGCCGCCGCACGTCGGCCCGGTCCGCCGTTCGGGGGCCGGCCGTGCGGTCCGGCGTACGCGGGTCGGCGTCGGCGCGTGCGACGCCGACCCGGACGTGGCCGCGGTCGTCGTCGATGCCGTCGCCGTTCACGTCCTCATTTCGCGCCGGGCCACTCCGGCGGGACAAGATCTTCATTTCGACACCTCCTGACTTGCTGCGTGGAGGCCGGGGGAGAGCAGTGGCAGCCACGCGTGAAACCCAGGAGGTACCCGGTCACCGGGAAGTCGACACTTATCGACGGCCGCCCGCACTACCGGCGGCCAGCGCAGGACCGCCTTGAGATCTTGGAAGCTTTCGGCCCCTCCAGGGGCCGTTTCGCGCCAAGATCTCAAAGCGATGGGTGCACCGTGTCAGCCGTGGCCACGATCGACAGGGCTGGCCGGGCTACTGCTCAGCGACGAAGGTGCCGCGTGCGTGAACGGTGACGACGAGGCTCCGGTTCCGTAGCTCCTGCGGCACCGGCTGGCCCACCTGCTCGACGCAGCCAGGGCCACCCGCAACGACGCGCGCTGGCGGTAAGGATGTATGCCCGCTCCGCACACCACTGAGAGCGGCTGACTACCCTTGACGTCCGTGCCAGAGGGACACACCATCCATCGCCTCGCGGCCCAACACGCCGAGCTGTTCGCCGGCGACAAGGTGCACGCCGCCAGCCCGCAGGGGCGGTTCGCCGCGGGCGCGGCCCGGCTCAGCGGCAGCGTCCTGGACGGCGCCGAGGCGTACGGCAAGCACCTGCTGCACCACTACGCCGACGAGCTGACCCTGCACGTGCACCTCGGGCTTTACGGCAAGTTCGCCGACGGGCCCGGCGAGCCGCCACCCCCGGTGGGGCAGGTGCGGCTCCGGCTGTGGTCCGACCGGCACTGGCTCGACCTGCGCGGCCCGACCGCGTGCGAGCTGCTCACCCCGCCCGAGGTGGCGGCGCTGCGCGACCGGCTCGGCCCGGACCCGCTGCGCGCCGACGCCGACCCGGACCGGGCGTACGCGCGGATCCGCCGTAGCGGCACCCCGCTGGCGGCGCTGCTGCTGGACCAGTCCGTGGTGGCCGGGACCGGCCTGATCTTCGTGACCGAGGCGCTGTTCCGGGCCGGGCTGCCGCCCACCCTGCCCGGCCGGGAGCTGACCCCGGCCGGCTGGGCGGAGCTCTGGGCGGACCTGGTCGCGCTGATGACCCTCGCCGTGGAGCGCGGCAGGATCGACACCGTACGCCCGGCCCACCTGCCGGAGGCGATGGGCCGCGCGCCCCGGGTCGACCGACACGGCGGCGAGGTGTACGTCTATCGCCGCCCCGGCGCGCCCTGCCACGTCTGCGGCACCGAGATCAGCCGAGGTGACCTGGCCGGCCGCAACCTCTACTGGTGCTCCCGCTGCCAGGGCTCGGGGTGAGCAGCCAGCGGACCACGTCGACGTTTCCGGGGAAAATCTGATCCCCGCCGATGCTCCACGCCACGGTGTGCACGATCGTCCAGCCCCGCACCCGTTCCCGGTCGAGGCCCAGCTCGGCGCTGAGCCGGTCCAGCCGGTAGCGCACCGCCTGCGGCGAGTGCCCCAGCTCCGCGCCGCGCACCAGCGGCACCGGCGCGAACTCCCGCTCGCCGACCAGCGGCTTCGGGTCGATGGCCAGCCACGGCTCCCGGCTCGCCCGGAGCACGTTGCCCGCGTGCAGGTCCTGGTTGACCAGCACCTGCTCGCCCTGGCTGGGCACCAGGTCGGCGATCAGCCCGAGCGCGGTGTCCAGCAGCCGCCGCTCGTACGGCCGGTTGGCCCGTTCCCAGTTGGCCGGGATCCGCTCGGCCCAGCCGGCCGCCTCCTCGGCCAGCGAGGTGAACGGCGAACCGGCCGGCACACCGAGCCGGGGGAGCAGCTCGACCGCCACGTCCAGCGCCGCGTCCAGCGGCAGTTCGTGCAGCGGAGTCCCGGGTACACAGCGTTCGACCAGCAGCGCCCGGCTCGGCGGGTCGTGGGCCAGCAGCCGGATCGCGCCCCGGCCGCCCCATCGGTCGAGCGCGGTCGCCTCGTGCCGGCTGTCGTCGTCCGGGTACTGGATCTTCAGCACCGCCGGGGTGCCGTCCGGCAGCTCGGCCGGCACCGCCAGCGACGCGAACGCGTACGGGTAGGGCGGGCCGACCCGCAGCCCCCACCGCTGCACGCAGTCGGTCAGCCGGTGCGGCAGCTCGGCCAGCCAGTCCCGGCCCGCCGGCATCCGCCGAACCCAACCCAACCCCTCGGGGATCTCCATCCGGCTCAGCGCAGCCGGCGAATGTCGCCGTACGCCCGGTAGAAGCCGCCCCGGCCGGACTCCCGGAGCTCGGTGACCAGGTAGCGGGCGCCCGGTTCCCGGATGCCCTTGGGGAACTGCACCGACCAGTCCCGCTGGTAGCCGTCGGAGAGGACCTGGATGCGCAGCCGACCGCCCTGCTCGACGCACTGCACCACCACGCCGGAGCGGTCGTCGGTGGTCACCTCCACCGTGGTCCAGGCGGCCGGCTCGGGCAGCCGGGCCGGAGCCTTGACGTCCACCACCGCCGGCACGCTGCCCGCCTCGGCGGCCCGGATCGCCGGCTCGCTGGCGTCGATGCAGGCCAGGTGGCCGCTGGTGGTGACCACGTAGAGCCGCTCTTCGTGATACTGCATCGAGTACGCCGAGCCGCAGCCCGTGCCGAGCTTCCACAGCCGGTTGCCGGCCGCGTCGAAGCAGTAGATCGAGGACGCGCTGTCCCCGGCGAAGACATACCGGCCGCCCTCGGCCGTGGCGCACGAGAAGACCGGGGCGTCGCAGCGGTACGTCTGCTCGGCTCGCCCGTCCTTGCGCAGCCGCACCACCTCCCGGGTGCCGGTGCCCGCGAACACGCTGTCCCGCTCCTGCCAACCGAAGAGCACCGCCCCGGTCCGGGTGTGCCACAGCTCCCGCCCGGTACGCCAGTCGTAACCGGTGACCCCTGCGGAGTGGCCGTGGTAGAGAGCGTCGGTGTCGCAGCGCACCATCCAGGCGGAGCGGCCCCGTCCCGGCCGGCGCCAGAGGAACTCGTCCTCGTGGTCGACCGCGGCGATGCCGCCCTCGCCGTCGGAGACGCCCAGCACGCCGTCGTAGATGTCCAGCCAGTAGATGTCGATGTCCGGGGCGATCGTGTACGCCACCCGGGGGACCTTGCCGGAGAGGTCGTAGACGTTGCCGTCGTCGCAGCCGGCGTAGATCCAGGCGTCGTCGGCGACGATGCACTTCACCCCGTCGGGGAGCCGGACCTGGTTGAGCACCCGGGCGTCGTGCCCCAGGGTGGTGATCACCCCGTGCTCGTTGCCGACCATGCAGGTCTGCCCGTCGATGAAGATGCCGAACGCGGGCGCGCCCGAGTCGTACCGCCAGAGGACCGGGGCGGTGCGGGCGGTGGAGCGGCTGCTGACGATCTGCCGGCGGGACACCGACCGCTTCTGGCGTACGCCGCGTACCGCCGGGGCGTACCCCTTGCGGACCTTCTCGCCGATCTTCTTCGCGGCGGCGGCCCGGGCGCGGGCGTTGTCCGGATAGCTGGTCGTCTTCGCCTGGCCCGGGTCGCCGATCCGGCCGTAGCGCACGGTCATCGCGGTGTCCGCCACCACGACCTCGTAGAACTTGTGCGCACCATCCACTTCGGACAGTTCGAGATAGGTCGTCTCCTGCGACATGGTGATGCCTCCGAGGGGAAGGGGGCCGGAGATCGGCACCGCGACAGCGCGCACACGCTAACCCCGCCCCCCGACAAAGAGCGCCCTACCGGCCGGAGTGGGCGAGGGCGTCGACGGCCTTGCGGGCGGCGATCAGCACCGGATCCCAGACCGGGGCGTACGGCGGGGCGTAGCCGAGGTCCAGCGAGGTCATCTCGTCCACCGTCATGCCGTTCCACAGCGCCACGGCCAGCGCGTCGATCCGCTTGGCCGCCTCGGACCAGCCGACGATCTGCGCCCCGAGCAGCCGGCCGCTGGGCCGCTCGGCGATCAGCTTGACCGTCATCGGCCGCGCGCCGGGGTAGTAGCCGGCCCGGCTGGTCGACTCGGCGACCACGGAGACGAACTCGAAGCCGACGGCGCGGGCGTCCTGTTCCCGCAGGCCGGTCCGCCCCACCTCCAGGTCGCAGACCTTGGTCACCGCGGTGCCGATCACCCCGGGAAACGTCGCGTACCCGCCGCCGATGTTGATCCCGGCGACCCGGCCCTGCTTGTTGGCGTGGGTACCCAGGGGAATGTGCACCGGCATGCCGCTGACCCGGTGCAGGGTCTCCACGCAGTCGCCGGCCGCCCAGACCCCGGCCACCCCGGGCACCCGCATCCGCCGATCGGTGCGGACCCCGCCGGTGGGACCGAGCGGCAGGCCGGCGGCCTCGGCGAGCGCGGTGTTCGGGCGTACGCCGAGGCCGAGCACCACGACGTCGGTGGGGATCGGCCCCTCCGGGGTGACCACCGCGGCGACCCGGCCGTCCCGCTCCCGCAGACCGGTGACCGACAGGCCGGTACGGATCCCGACGCCGATCCGGCGCAGCGCGTCGAGGGCCAGCTCGGCCATGTCCGGGTCCATCGTGGGCAACGGCCGGTCGGCCTGCTCGACCAGGTCGACCGAGAGCCCGCGCTGCAGCAGCGCCTCGGCCATCTCCACGCCGATGTAGCCGCCGCCGACCACCACCGCGCGGCGGGGCCGGGGTTCGTGGTCCAGCCAGTTCAGCAGGGCCGAGCCGTCGTCGAGGGTCTGCACGCCGAACACCCCGGCGATGCCGTCGGTCCCCCACTTGGGCCGCACCGGCGTCGCGCCCGTGGCGTACACCAGGGTGTCGTAGCGCTCGCGGACCTGGCCGCCGCCGGCCAGGTCGCGGGCGACCACCTCGCGGCGGTCCGGGTCGATCGCGGTGACCTCGTGCCGCAGCCGGACGTCGATGTCGAATTTCTCCCGGAAGGTGGCCGGGTCGCGGGCGATGAGCTGCTCCCGCTCGGACACCACCCCGCTGACCCAGTACGGGATGCCGCAGGCGGAGTATGAGGTGAAGTGGCCCCGTTCGAAGGCGACGATCTCCAGCTCGGCACGGTCACGGCGGCGCCGGGCCTGGGACGCCGCCGCCATCCCGGCCGCGTCCCCGCCGATGACGACCAGCCGCTCCGCCATGAGGCCCATCCTGGCACGTGGAGATCGACCCTGGGGTCGCTCCCGCCGGACGTGTCCAGGTGGCGCCGACGGGCCTACGATGAGGCCGGTCGACGCCCGTGCGTCGTCGTCGCCGGCAGGCAGGGAGGTTCCATTGACTCCGAGCAGCACGTCGCGGACGGTGACCGAGCCCCGGCGAACCGGCCGGGGCTGGCGACGGCAGGTGCCGCGAGGCTTCGCCACCCTGCTCTGGGCGGTCACGGCCCTCTCCACGGTGGCGGCGCTGAGCAGCGCCCTGCGCACCGGCGTCCAGCCGCTGCGCACCGCGATCGACGCCCTGCTGCTGCCCGCGCCGGCCAACCTGGCGTACGCGGTCTTCCTCGGCACCCTGGCCTCGGCGGTGCTGCGGCGCAAGCGGCTGGCGTACTGGGTGCTGGTGGTGTATTTCAGCCTCACCCTCGTGGTCGGCGTGGTGGCCGGGGTGGTGCTGCTGCTGTTCGGCAGCAACCAGCTCAACGCCGCCGCCGGGCAGCGGCTCTTCACCACGCTGGAGACGGTCGGGGTGTGGGTCGGCATCGCCTTCGCCGCCGGCGCGCTGGCCCTGCTGCTCGCCGCCCGGCGGGAGTTCTACGCCCGGGTACGCAGCGGCAGCTTCTGGCGGGCACTCGGCGTCTTCTTCGGCCTTGCGGCGGTCTCGGTCGGGCTCGGCTACCTGCTGCTGATCTTCGAGCCGGGCAGCCTGCACAGCTGGTCGGACCGGCTCGGGTACGCGGCCGAGAAGGTGTTCGGTGGCGCGATCACGCTCGACGTGACCCGTCGAGGTCAGGCGCCCGGCTGGGTCAACCTGCTGCTCGGCTTCTTCGGCGCGGTCGCCTTCGTCTCCGGTCTGTTCACCCTGGTCCGCTCCCAGCGGGCGAACGCGGTGCTGCACCCCGGCGAGGAGCAGCGGATCCGCGAGCTGCTCGCCCGGCACGGCGAACGGGACTCCCTCGGCTACTTCGCCACCCGGCGGGACAAGGCGGCCGTCTTCTCGCCCAGCGGCAAGGCGGCGATCACCTACCGGGTGGTCAACGGGGTCAGCCTGGCCAGCGGTGACCCGGTCGGCGACCCGGAGGCGTGGGGCCCGGCCATCGAGGCGTGGCTCGGGCAGGCCCGCGCGTACGCCTGGATCCCGGCGGTGATGGGCACCGGCGAGGCCGCGGCCCGGGCGTACCAGCGGTACGGGTTGAAGGTGCTGCACCTGGGCGACGAGGCGGTCCTGCTGACCCGCGAGTTCGACCTGGACGGCCGGGACATGCGGCCGGTGCGCCAGGCGGTGCACCGGGTGGAACGCGGCGGCTACACCGCCCGGGTGCGGCGACACGCCGAGATCCCGCCGGAGGAGATGTCCCGGCTGGCCGAGCTGGCCAGCGCCTGGCGGGACACCGACAACGAGCGGGGCTTCTCGATGGCGCTGGGCCGGCTCGGCGACCCGGCCGACGGCGACTGCGTGCTGGTCGAGGCCCGGGACGCCGAGGGCCGGGTGCGGGCGTTGCTGTCGTTGAGCCCGTGGGGCGCGAACGGGCTGTCGCTGGACCTGATGCGCCGGGACCGAACGGCCGAGAACGGGATCATCGAGTTCATGGTGGCCGCGCTGCTCGGCGCCGCGTCCCGGCTCGGCGTCGAACGGGTGTCGCTGAACTTCGCGGTGTTCCGTTCGGTCTTCGAGCAGGGCGCGCGGATCGGCGCCGGCCCGCTCATCCGGCTCTGGCGGCACGCCCTGCTCTTCTTCTCCCGCTGGTGGCAGCTTGAGTCGCTCTACCTGTCCAACGCGAAATACCAGCCGCACTGGATGCCCCGCTACCTCTGCTTCGCGGAGCGCCGGGAGTTGGCCCGGGTGGGCATCGCGGCGGCGATCGCCGAGGGTTTCCTCGCCCTGCCGGGCGGCCGGCCCACCCCGCTGTACGGGGTGCCGCCGCCCGGTGGCGGGGTGCGCTTCGTCCCGCCGGCCGCCGCGACGGTCCGGGCCGTGCCCCCGGAGCCGACCGAGATCGAGCGGCCGGAGCAGATCCGGATCCGCCTGGCGAAGCTCGACCGGCTCCGCGCCGAGGGGGTCGACCCGTACCCGGTGGGCTATCCGCGCAACGCCGGCTGTGCTTCGGTGCGGGAGCGGCACGCCGGGCTGGCCCCGGACACCGGGACCGGGGAGACGGTAGCGGTCGCCGGCCGGGTGCTGCTGGTCCGGGACCACGGCGGGGTGCTGTTCGCCACCGTCCGGGACGGCACCGGCGACCTTCAGCTGATGCTGGAACACGACCTGGACCGGTGGCGGGCCGGCGTCGACATCGGCGACCACCTCGGCGCCACCGGCGAGGTGTACGCCACGAGGCGCGGCGAGGTGTCGGTCCGGGTCGCCGACTGGCGGCTCACCGCCAAGTGCCTGCGCCCGCTGCCGGACAAGCACCACGGGCTGGCCGACCCGGAGGCCCGGGTCCGGCAGCGCTACCTGGATCTGATCATCAACGCCGACGCGCGGGAGCTGCTGGCGGCGCGCGGGGCGGCCCTGCACAGCCTGCGCTCCTCGCTCGTCGGGCGGGGCTTCCTGGAGGTGGAGACGCCGATCCTGCAGCGGGTGCACGGCGGTGCCAACGCCCGCCCGTTCGTCACCCACAGCAACGCCTACGACCTGCGGCTCAGCCTGCGGATCGCGCCGGAGCTCTACCTCAAGCGGCTGGCCGTGGGCGGGATCGAGCGGGTGTACGAGCTGGGCCGGGCGTTCCGCAACGAGGGCGTCGACAACCGCCACAACCCGGAGTTCACCGTGCTGGAGGCGTATCAGGCGTACGCCGACTACCACGACATGCGGGCGCTGGCCCGGGAGCTGATCGTGGCGGTGGCGGTGGCGGTGCACGGCACGCCGGCGGCCCGTCGCCCCGGCGGCGACCTGGTCGACATCGGCGGCGAGTGGCCGGTGCGGACGGTCAACGAGGCGATCTCCGTCGCGCTGGGTGAGGAGGTCACGGCCGACACCGAGCTGGACACCCTGCGTAAGTTCTGCGACTCGACCGGGGTGCCGTACGACCCGGGCTGGGGGCGCGGCGCGGTGCTGCTGGAGCTGTACGAGCGGCTGGTCGAGGCGCGAACCGAGGAGCCCACGTTCTACCTGGACTTCCCGACCGAGGTGTCCCCGCTGACCCGCCAGCACCGGCAGGACCCGCGGCTGGCCGAGCGGTGGGACCTGGTGGCGTTCGGGATGGAGCTGGGCACCGCGTACACCGAGCTGGTCGACCCGACCGAGCAGCGGCGCCGGCTCACCGAACAGTCGCTGCGGGCGGCCGGCGGTGACCCGGAGGCGATGGAGCTGGACGAGGACTTCCTCACCGCGCTGGAGTACGCGATGCCGCCCACCGGCGGCCTCGGTCTCGGCGTGGACCGGCTGCTGATGCTCCTGACCGGCCGATCCATCCGGGAGACCCTGCCGTTCCCCCTGGTCCGCGAGTCCTGAGCCGGCCGCGAGCGACGGAAGACATCGATAAGCGTTGACAAGTGTGGAGGTGGGGCGTACAAATCGGACTTAGAGCGCGCTCTCTCGCCCCGTCCCCGCAGAGAGGCATCCCGATGAACCCTGTCCCGGCGGCATCCGCCGCCCCGTCCGCCGTGCGCCCGTCGCGCCGGCGGCTCGCCCTGGCGGCGGCCGTGGTCGCCACCACCACCGCACTGGCCGCTGTCTCGATGACCGCCCAGGCCGCCGTCCCACCGCCCCCGTCCGGCTGGAGCCTGGTCTGGAGCGACGACTTCACCGGCGCGGCCGGCACCCTGCCCTCGTCCGCCAACTGGATCATCGACACCGGCACCAGCTATCCGGGAGGCCCGGCCAACTGGGGCACCGGCGAGATCCAGACGTACACCTCAAGCACCGCCAACGTCAGCCAGGACGGCGCCGGCAACCTCCGGATCACCCCGGTGCGTGACGGTTCCGGCCGGTGGACCTCGGCCCGGATCGAGACCGTCCGGACCGACTTCAAGCCACCGGCCGGGGGAGTCCTCGCGCTGGAGGGGCGGATCCAGATGCCGAACGTCACCGGCGCACAGGCGGCCGGCTACTGGCCGGCGTTCTGGGCCCTCGGCTCGCCGTACCGGGGCAACTACCAGAACTGGCCGGGCGTCGGCGAGTTCGACATCATGGAGAACGTCAACGGGATCAACTCGGTCTGGGGGGTGCTGCACTGCGGCGTCGCCCCCGGTGGGCCGTGCAACGAGTTCAACGGCATCGGCAACTCCCGGGCCTGCCCGGGCAGCACCTGCCAGTCGGCGTTCCACACCTACCGCTTCGAGTGGGACGCCTCGGTCAACCCGCAGCAGCTCCGCTGGTACGTCGACGGTCAGCTCTTCCACACCGTGAGCCAGAGTCAGGTCGGCTCGTACTGGGGGCAGATGACCAACCACGGCGGCTACTTTCTGCTGCTCAACGTGGCGATGGGTGGCAGCTTCCCGAACGGGGTGGCCGGCACCGGCACGCCGACCTCCGCCACGGTCTCCGGCCAGCCGATGCTGGTCGACTACGTGGCCGCCTACACCCGGGGCGGCGGCAACCCGCCACCGACCACCGCGCCGCCGACCACCCCACCGCCGGGCGGCGTGGTCGACGCGTACTCGACGATCCAGGCCGAGGCGTTCAACGCCCAGAGCGGGGTTCAGGTGGAGGCGTGCTCCGAGGGCGGCCAGGACATCGGCTCGCTGAGCAACGGTGACTGGGCCCGCTACGACAACGTGGACTTCGGCAGCAGCCCGCCGCGGGACTTCCTGGCCCGGGTCGCCTCCGGCGCGGCGGCCGGGGTGAGCGGGCTGGTCGAGGTCCGGGTGGACAGCCTGAGCAACTCACCGATCGGCAGCTTCGCGATCGCCAACACCGGCGGCTGGCAGAGCTGGCGCTCGGTGCCCGGCAACGTCAACGCGGTGACCGGCCGGCACACCGTCTACCTGACCTTCTCCAGCGGCCAGGGTGCCGACTTCGTCAACGTCAACTGGTTCACCTTCCGCCACTGACCCTGAGCAGGGGCCCCTTCTTAACGCCTGGCGGATAGGAAGGGGCCCCTCCTGACACCCGGATCCCTCTGGACAGAAACAGTTAACAGTCTTAATAATAGGCGCTGACGTCGACGGTCATGAATACCTCCACGCCGGCTCGCGCGGGCCGGCATCCCACCACCGCAACGGTCCCTGGAGGACGCCGTGAGACTCCGCTCCCGCCGCGTGGCGACGTTCGCCGCCGCGCTCGCCGCCGCCCTGGTCGCGGCCACCGTCGTGGCCGCGCCACCCGCCTCCGCCGCCACCGCCGCCTTCGTCCGAGTCAGCACCTGGGACACCGGCTACGAGGGCAAGTTCACCGTCACCAACAACACCTCGGCCAGCATCTCCTCGTGGAACGTCCAGTTCGACCTGCCCGCCGGCAGCAGCCTCGGCGTGTTCTGGGACGCCGTGCTGACCGCCTCCGGCCAGCACGTCACCGCGGTCAACCAGTCCTGGAACGGCAACCTGGGCCCCGGGGCCAGCACCACCTTCGGCTTCAACGTCAACGGCAAGGGCGACCCGACCAACTGCACCGTCAACGGCGGCTCGTGCACCGGCGGCGGCAGTCCGGGAGCGCCCGCCACCCCGGGCAACCTGCGGGTCACCGGCACCGCCAACACCTCGGTCTCGCTCGCCTGGAACGCCGTCTCCGGCACGGTCACCGGCTACCGGGTCTACGAGGGCAACACCGTGAAGGCCACCGTCACCGGCACCTCGACGACCATCTCCGGGCTGGCCGCCTGCTCGACGTACAACTACACGGTGACCGCGTACAACTCCTCAGGCGAGTCGGCGAAGTCGGCGGCCGTGCCGGCCACCACCACCGGCTGCACCGGCGGCGGGACCGGCGCGATGGCCGCCGCGCCCTACCTCTACCCGGGCTGGGGCGACCCGCCCGCGCCGTCGACCGTGATGAACGCGACCGGGGTCAAGTGGTTCACCATCGCGTTCATGCTCTCCGGCGGCGGCTGCACGCCGGCCTGGGACGGCAACGGACCGCTCAGCGGCGGCGCGCACGCCAACACCATCGCCGCGATCCGGGCGGCCGGCGGCGACGTGATCCCGTCCTTCGGCGGCTGGAGCGGCAACAAGCTCGGCCCGAACTGCTCCTCGGCCAGCGCCCTCGCCGGGGCCTACCAGCAGGTCATCAACGCGTACGGGCTGAAGGCCATCGACATCGACATCGAGAACTCCGACGAGTTCGAGAACGAGGTGGTGCAGGACCGGATCCTCGGTGCCCTGAAGATCGTCAAGCAGAACAACCCGAGCATCAAGACGATCGTCACCATCGGTACGTCGACCACCGGCCCGAGCTGGTGGGGCACTCGCCTGATCAACCAGGCCGCCGCGCTGGGCGCCAACGTCGACGTCTTCACCATCATGCCGTTCGACTTCGGCGGCGGCGCGAACATGTACCAGAACACGGTCAACGCGGCCGAGGGGCTGAAGAACGCGCTCAAGTCCGCGTTCGGCTGGTCCGGCGCCACCGCGTACGCGCACATGGGCATCTCCGGCATGAACGGTCTCTCCGACCAGCAGGAGCTGACCACCACGGCCATCTGGACCCAGATCCGGGACTGGGCCAAGGCGCGCGGGCTGGCCCGGTTCACCTTCTGGTCGGTCAACCGGGACCGGTCCTGCCCGAACGGGGGCGTGGTCTCCAACTGCTCCGGCATCGCCCAGAACGCCTGGGAGTTCACCTCGATCACCGCAAAGTACTGAGGCGGCGTCGCGGTCAGCGACCGGCGGTCATCCACCGCCGGTCGCGCCGCGCGTGGTCCCATCGGCCTCAGTCCCCTGGATGCAGCGCGGCGTCGGCCGGCCCGCGCCGCCAGCCGATGAACCGGACCACCAAACCGCTACGGCTGGGCGAGCAGCAGTACGGCCCGGCCGACGCCTCGGCCGTCGGAGCCAGCGGGGCCAGCCGGACCAGCCGCCACGGCTCGCCGTCCACCCGGGCCCGTACGGTCAGCGCGTCCCCGGCCCGGCTGACCCGGACGGTCACCTCCCGCCCCGACCACTCCGGCACCGGGGCGACCGACCAGTCCGACAACTCGTCGGTGACCACCGCGCCGACCTGCGGGTGCCCGTCGCTGACCTCCACCCCCGCCTTGGTCCACCGGCGGTCGTCCACCCGGACCAGCACCCCGGCCTGGTCGAACTGCGCGGCGTAGTCGAGCCGGAAACCGACCTCCACCGCACTGTCCACCGGGAATGGTGCCAGCAGCGCAGAGCCGTCGTCGTGCACGAAGCCGTAACTGGTCCGGCGCCAGAAGTCGCTGCCCCCGCGCGGCTCCACCAGCAGCCCGTCGCCGGACTTCTCGGCGCGTTCCGGCGGGTTGAGCCAGGTGCCGGCGGACCAGTCGACGGGCTGGGTGTCGGGGCTCATGCCGGCACCGTACCGGCCCGGAGGCGGCGCGGGGGGAGCGCCGCAGGTCCGGAGCCGGTGATCGGCCAGGTCGGCCCCGCGTACGCCTGGGTTAAGCTCCTTCGATCGAGCCCAAGTTACCGGGAGGTAATCATGTCGGAGGAGCCCCGCGTCGCCATCGTGACCGGAGCCGCGCGCGGCATCGGCGCGGCCACCGCCCGGCGGCTGGCCGCCGACGGCATGGCCGTCGCCGTGGTCGACATCGAGGAGGCGGCGACCAAGGAGACCGTGGACGCCATCGCCGCCAGCGGCGGCCGGGCGCTCGGGGTCGGCGCCGACGTCTCCGACCGGGCCCAGGTGGAGGCCGCCGTCGAGCGGGTCGCCGCCGAGCTGGGCGCGCCGACCGTGCTGGTCAACAACGCCGGCGTGCTCCGGGACAACCTGCTGTTCAAGATGACCGACGCCGACTGGGACACGGTGATGGGCGTGCACCTGCGCGGCTCCTTCCTGTTCAGCCAGGCCGCACAGCGGCACATGGTCGAGCGGAAGTGGGGCCGGATCATCAACCTCTCCAGCACCTCCGCGCTGGGCAACCGGGGACAGGCGAACTACGCCGCCGCCAAGGCGGGCCTGCAGGGCTTCACCAAGACCCTCGCCATCGAGCTGGGCCCGTTCGGGGTGACCGTCAACGCGGTCGCGCCGGGCTTCATCGTCACCGACATGACCGCGGCCACCGCCGCCCGGATGAAGGTCGACTTCGAGGCCCTCCAGCAGCACGCCGCCGCGGAGATCCCGGTCCGCCGCACCGGCCGCCCGGCGGACGTCGCGCACACCATCTCGTTCCTGGCCAGCGAGGGCGCGTCCTTCGTCTCCGGCCAGGTCATCTACGTCGCCGGCGGCCCCAAGGACTGACCGTGCCGCCGTCCCGCCCGGTCGCCGCCGGGCGGGCCGGCCGTTCGGGCCGGGTGGGATGGTCGCTCCCGCCGAGCGCCGACGGCCTCAGGCGGGGTCGTGCCGGGTGCGCCAGAGCCAGAAGAGGCCGAGCACCGGCAGGACCAGCGGGATGTAGCCGTAGCCGCTGCCGAACCCGGACCAGACCGTCGCGTGCGGGAAGAGCGCCTTGTCGGCCACGCTGAGGATGCCGACCGCGACCACCCCGACCAGCTCCACGGAGCAGCAGGCCAGGGCCACGTTGCGGCCGGCGTGCCCGGCCCGGGCCAGCCCGACCGCCGCCACGATGTAGATCAGCGCGGCCACGGCGGAGAGCAGGTACGCCACCGGTGCCTCGTCGAACTTGGTGGCGATCTGCAGGCCCGCCCGCGAGGTCGCGGCGATGGCGAAGAGGATGTAGACCGCGATCAGCAGCCGACCCGGCCCCCGGTTCGTCGTCCGCGGCTCAGCCACCGACGACCTCCCAGGTCTGCTGCAGCCGGACCACCACGACCGGGGTGACCAGGCAGATCGCGCAGATGATGGCCGAGCCCCAGCGGGTCGGCTCCATCCGGGCCAGCACCCAGGCCAACGGCGGCAGACACACCAACGTCACCAGGTAGCCGAAGAAGGCACCCGGCTCGCCCGGCCGCTCACCGCCGCCGAGCGCGACCAGGGCCAGCGCGGCGAGCGCGAGCAGCGCCGCCTCCAGCACGGCCAGCCCGGCGAACTGGAGCCGGTCCGGCGACCGGTGGCGTACCGCAGCCACCAGGGCCCAGATCGCGAGTACGAGCGACAGCACGATCGCGGCCGTCGCGAGGATCCCGTCCACCGGCGAGCCGGCCGCTGCGGCGCTGGTCATCGACGCCGCCGGCGAAACAGTCGCGTTCACCGGCACAGCCTACTAAGCGGTGTAGTAGCCACCGTTGCCCGGCTCGCCCGCCGCGTCGGGGCCGCGCGGCGCGGCCCCGACGACTAGCGTGAATCACGACCACGGGCGTACGCCGTGGCGGACGACGACGGCAGGGGGACTCGTGCTGCGGTTCGGCTTGTTCGGCACCGGTCACTGGGCGGCGGAGACGCACGCCGCGGCCATCGACGCCCACCCGCAGGCCGAGCTGGCCGGGGTCTGGGGTCGGGATCCGGAGAAGGTCGGCGCGCTGGCCGCCCGGCACGGCGTGCCGGCCTTCGGCGACGTGGACGAGCTGCTCGCCGCCGTCGACGCGATCGCGGTCGCGCTGCCGCCGGACGTGCAGGCCGACATCGCCGTCCGGGCCGCCGCCGCCGGGCGGCACCTGCTGCTGGACAAGCCGCTGGCGCTGAGCCTCGCCGAAGCCGACCGGGTGGTCACCGCCGCCCAGGCGTCCGGGGTGGCCTCGGTCGTCTTCTTCACCCAGCGTTTCCACCCGAGCGTCACGGGCTTCCTCGCCTCGACCGCGGCGGCCGGCGGCTGGCAGCACGCCCGAGCGACCATGTTCGCCTCCATCTACCAGCCCGGAAACCCGTACGGGAACTCGCCGTGGCGGCGGGAGCGGGGCGCGCTCTGGGACGTCGGCCCGCACGCGCTGTCGCTGATCCTGCCCGTACTCGGCCGGGTCACCCGGGTGGCCGCGATGGACGGCCCGAGCGGGCTGGTGCACCTGCTGCTCACCCACGACGGGGGCGCCACCAGCAGCCTCTCGCTCACCCTGGACGCGCCGGCCGAGGCGGTCACCCAGGATTTCGTCTTCTTCGGCGAGAACGGCGTCGAGACCGTTCCGCCCGGCGACGGCAGTGTGCTCCAGGCGTTCGGCACGGCCATCGACCAGTTGCTGGAGGAGGTCGAAGCGGGCACCCGGGACCACCGCTGCGACGTCCGGTTCGGCCGGGAGGTGGTGGCGGTGCTCGATGCCGCCGAGACCGCCCGCACCCAGGGCCGCACGATCGACCTGTGAACACCGGCGGGCGCCGAAATCGGTCGCCCGGCGTCGGGTGTGGCACTAACCTGGCCGGCATGTGCACGCATGCCCTGATCGACGTGGCCGTCACGCCGGCCGCGCGGGGCCTCCTCCTGGTCCCCCGTCCGCGAGTCCGGCGTCCGGCCCTGGCCGGCCGGGACGCCCACCGCGCCTGACCTGACCGTCCGCACCGCCGGCCCGTGACCGGGCCCGCTGCTGCGCGCCGCCTTTCGCGTTCCGCCGATTTCCAGGGTCGTCCGAGTCCCGATTCCGCTCGGACAGGCCCCGCTCAGCGCTGCCTGTCTGTCGCCGTCCGGCGACAGACAGGACGAACCCGTGGCGCCCCGCCGATTCCGCACCACCGCACGCGACCGGTCCCGTCGCGTACTGTCCCAGAACTTCCTAGCCGACCCGGCCGCCGTCGCACGGATGGTCCGGGCGGCCCGCCCCGGCCCGGACGACCTGCTGCTGGAGGTGGGCGCCGGGGACGGCCGGCTGACCCGGCCGCTGGCCGCCCGCTGCGGTCGGTTGATCGCGTACGAGGTCGAACCGGCCGTCCTGACGCGGCTGGCCGCGGCCTGCGTGGACCTGCCGCAGGTCCGGGTCCGGCCGGCCGACTTCCTCGCCGCAGCCCCGCCCGACGAGCCGTTCGCCGTGGTCGGCAACATTCCGTGGTCACTGACCGCCGGCGTGGTCCGCTGGTGTCTCGCCGCGCCCGGCCTGCGGTCCGCGACCCTGCTCACCCAGCTCGCGTACGCCCGAAAGCGGACCGGGGAGCACGGCCGGTGGAGCCGGCTCACCGTGCTCACCTGGCCCGAGCACCACTGGCGGCTGGCCGGCCGGGTGCCGCGTACCGCGTTCCGCCCGGTGCCCGCCGTGGACGGGGGCATCCTCCGCATCGAACGCCGCCCGGAGCCGCTGCTGCCCCGGACGGCGCTGCCCGCGTACCGGAGGATGGTGGAGCTCGGCTTCGGCGGCGTCGGTGGCTCGCTCGCGGCCTCGCTGCGCACCGCACACCCGCGCCGCCGGGTCGAGGGTGCGCTGCGAGCCGCCCGGCTCGATCCGGACGTCCCGGTCGGTCTGGTCTGGCCCGAGCAGTGGCTGGTGCTGTGCCGCTTGCTGCACGCGGTCGACCCGGGGCTCAGGCCAGCGCGTTGAGCGCTACGGCCAGCTCGGCGGGGGAGGTGAACTCCTCCGCCGGCAGCGCCTTGAGCAGCTGGAGCACTTCGGTGCTGCCGCCGTTCTCCTGGCACCAGCGGATCAGATCCTCGCGGGAGACCGGGTAGTCGAGCCCGGCGAGGAACTCCTGGAACTGCACCCCGGTGACCGCCATACCGGCCGGCTACCCGCTCCACCCGCCGCTAAGCAGGGGCCCCTGCTTGCGCCCCCTCCTTGCGCCTCTCCCTGCGCTCGGCGGCCGGTTTGCCCGGGCGGGTCCAGGGGTAGCCGCGGACATGCTGGTACAGCGACTCGGCGCGCCGAGCGATTTCGACCCGCTGCTGGAACGCGTACGGGACGCCCGGATCGTGATGATCGGGGAGGCAACGCACGGCAGCTACGACTACTACCGGCTCCGTGAACAACTGACCCGACGGCTCATCGCCGAGCAGGGCTTCGGGTTCGTCGCGGTGGAGGGGGACTGGCCGGACTGCGACCGGGTGCACCGCAGCGTGGTGGGCGCACCGGGTGGGCTGGCCGATCCGCTGGTCGCACTGGAGCGCTTCGAGCGCTGGCCCACCTGGATGTGGGCGAACGTCGAGGTGGCCCGGTTCAGCCGCTGGCTGCGGGCCTGGAACCTGGAACGCCCTGAGCAGGAGCGGGCCGGCTTCCACGGGCTGGACGTCTACAGCCTGTGGGAGTCGATGCAGGCCATCTTCGACTACCTGGGCGAGGAGGATCCGGCCTCGCTGGAGGCGGTGCAGGAGGCGTACCGCTGCTTCGAGCCGTACGGCAAGCGGCCCGAGGAGTACGGCATGGCCAGCCGCTTCGTCTCGGCCCGGTGCGAGGAGGAGGTTGTCCGGCTGCTGACGCGTACCCGGGAACGAGCCGCCGCGGACGGCCCGGACCGCTTCTCGGCCTGGCAGAACGCCGAAGTCGTGGCCGGCGCGGAGCGCTACTACCGGGTGATGGTCGGCGGCGGGCCGGAGTCCTGGAACGTTCGGGACATCCACATGGCCGACACCCTGGACCGGCTGCTCGATCACTACGGCCCGGAGTCACGGGGCATCGTCTGGGCGCACAACACGCATGTCGGCGACGCCCGCGCCACCGACATGACGGCGGACGGCATGATCAACATCGGTCAGCTCGCCCGGGAGCGGCACGGGCCGGACGCGGTGGCGCTGGTCGGCTTCGGCAGCTACCGGGGCACGGTGGTCGCCGCGCCGCGCTGGGGGTCGCCGGCCGAGGCCATGGTGGTGCCGCCGGCCCGGGAAGGCTCGGTGGAGCGGCGGCTGCACGAGTTGATGCCGGAGCGGGCGGTGCTGGTCTTCGGCGGCCCGGACCAGCCCGAGTGGGTCACCGGGGAAGCCGACCACCGGGCCATCGGAGTGGTCTACGACCCGAGCTTCGAGTCCTGGGGCAACTACGTGCCCACCCGACTCGGTGAGCGCTACGACGCGTTCATCTGGTGTGACGAGGCGACCGCTCTGCACCCGCTGCCGGCGCGCACCACCCCCGGCGAGATGGAGACCTACCCGGCCGGCGTCTGACCGGCCGTCCGCCGGTAAGGAGGGCCCCTTGTTAACAAGGGGCCCTCCTTTCACACGCCGGCGGGCTCGCGTTCGGCGAGGTGGGCGCGCAGGCCCTCGCCCTCGACGTCCACGTTGGGCAGGATCCGGTCCAGCCGGCGGGGGATCCACCAGGCGGCGTTGTTCAACAGGGACATCACCGCCGGGACAATGGCCATCCGGACCACGAAGGCGTCGATGGCGACGCCGACCGCGAGCGCGAAGCCCATCGACTTGATCACCGGGTCGTCGAGGAAGACGAAGCCGCCGAACACCGAGATCATGATGAGCGCGGCGGCGGTGACCACTCGGGCCCCGTGCCCCATCCCGTTGATCGTGGCCTGCCGGGCGGTGTCGCCGTGTACGAAGTCCTCCCGCATCCGGGAGACGAGGAAGACCTCGTAGTCCATGGCCAGGCCGAACAGGATGCCGATGAGCAGGATCGGCAGGAAGCTGATCAGCGGCCCCGGGGTGCTCAGCCCGACCAGGTCGGCCAGGTGGCCCTGCTGGAAGACCGCCACCGTGATGCCGAAGGTGGCCGCCACCGTGAGCAGGAAGCCCAGCGCCGCCTTCACCGGCACCAGCACCGAGCGGAACACCAGCATCAGCAGCAGAACCGACAGGCCGACGACCAGCAGCAGGTAGATCGGGAGCGCGGCGGAGAGCTTCTCCGACACGTCGATGCCGATCGCGGTCGCGCCGGTCAGCAGCACGTCGGCGTCCCGGAAGCCGCCGACGTGGTCGCGGATGTCGTGCACCAGCGCCTCGGTGGCCGCGTCGGTCGGGCCGGTCTTCGGGATGACCCCGAGCAGCGCGGTCCGGCCGGACGGGTCGAGCTGCGGCGGGGCCACGGCGAGCACCCCGTCCGTCTTCTGTACCAGCGCGGTGACCTGCGGTACGGCGGCCTGGGTGGCCTGCGGCGAGTCGGCGGTGACGACCACCGCGAGCCGGCCGGTGAAGCCGGCGCCGAAGCCCTCCCGGATCAGGTCGTTGTTGACCCGGGCCGGGGTGCCCTCGGCCGCGGTGGCGGCGTCCGGCAGGGACAGGCGCATGTGCTGGGCGGGGAGCGCGAGCAGGCCGAGGCCGATCAGGCCGACGAGGATGACCGGGATGCGCAGCTTCGTAACCCAGTGCGCCCAGCGGAACCCGAAGCCCGAGCGGTCCTCCGCGCCGGCACTGGAGGTGACCGCCTTTCGGCGGCGCAGCCGGCGGGGGAGCACCTTCCGGCCGGCGAAGCCGAGCAGCGCGGGGGCCAGGGTGATCGCCACCAGGACCGCCACGGTCACCGTGCCGGCGGCGGCCAGACCCATCACGGTGAGGAACGGGATGTTCACCACCGCCAGGCCGGCGAGTGCGATGACGACGGTGGCGCCGGCGAAGACCACGGCGGAGCCGGCGGTGCCGACCGCCCGGCCCACGGCCTCCTCCGGAGAGAGCCCGTCGAGCAGGTTCTGCCGGTGCCGGGAGGTGATGAAGAGCGAGTAGTCGATGCCGACCGCCAGGCCGAGCATCAGGGCCAGGATCGGCGCGGTGCTGGTCAGCTCGACCGCGCCGCTGAGCGCGTACAGGCCGGTCATGCCGACGCCGACCCCGATAAGCGCGTTCAGCATGGTCATCCCGGCCGCGACCAGTGAACCGAAGGTGACGACCAGGACGATCGCGGCGACCAGCACACCCAGCGCCTCGGTCGAGCCGACCTCCGGCTCGGCGTTGAGCACCTCGCCGCCGGGTGCGATCCGCCACCCCTGGGCCTCCGCCGCCGCGCCGACCTTCTCGTACGCGGCGCGCTGGGCGTCGGTCACCTCGTCCGCGCGCCCGGCGAACTGCACCTGGATCAGTGCGTACCGGCCGTCCTGGCTGAGCGCCTGCGCCTGGTACGGGTCGACCGCGCCGACCACGCCGGGCAGGGCGGCCGCCTCCTGGGTGACCTGCCCGACCACCGCCTGCCCCTCGGGCGTGCCGAGCTGCCCCGCCTGGGGTGCCTTGACCGCGATCGTGCCGGTGGCCCCGCTGGCCGTCGGGAACCGCTCGGCGAGCAGGTCGATCGCGCGCTGCGACTCGGTGCCCGGCATGGTGAAGTTGCTGGCCGTCGGGCCCTTCAGGGTGAGCGCGGCGGCGCCCAGGCCGACGAGTACGACGAGCCAGACGACGGCGACGAGTCGCCGCCGGCGAAACGATGCCCGGCCGAGCCGGTACAGCAGGGTCGCCATGAAGCTTCCTTTGTCCTCAGGGTCGCAAACTGGGATCAGGTGGTGGGTTCGAGGGCCCGCCGGACTACGGCCAGCAACGCGGGCCGCAGTTCCTCGTCGGGGATGTCGATGAACTCGGCGCAGGTTTCGGCGATCCCGGCCAGCACGACCAGCGCGGCGATCCGTGCGGACGGACGGTCCGAGTGGCCGGCGAACGCCCCGATGAGCCGTTCGGAGATCTGTTGGATGTGCGCGAAGGCGGGCTGCTGGAGCAGGTCGGGAAACTCGCCGCGGAGCAGCGCGATCTCCCGGCGGAAACGCACCGCCAGGTCGACGAAGCCCTCGGCGGCGACCCGCTGCGCGTCGGCGCCGGCGTGCCCGGCGATCCGTGCGTCGAGCGCCTCGAGCACCGCGATGGCGGGTGCCATCAGCTCGGTGAGCAGGGCTTCCTTGTTGGCGAAGTGGTAGAGCACGGTTGCCTTGGAACAGCCCACCTCGCCGGCGATGTCCTGTAGCGAGGTGCCCTTGTAGCCGGTGACGGCGAAGCGCCGCGCCGCGGCGGCGAGGATCTCGTCGTGGGTCTCCGGAACTGACCGTGCCATGCCCTCCAGCATGCCTGACCGATCGGTCAGCACCTGACCGATCGGTCAGACTGGTGGCGTGGTCTTCGCCACAGCGGTCACTCGGCGCGGCCCGCGCCGGGACCTGCGCACGGCCGGCGTGGACCAGGTCGCGGCCCGCGCCGGCCGCAGCCGCGTCTGCGCCCGCAGTGCCGGCCGAGGAGTCCGCCACGCGGGTGCTGGCCGCGCCCCGGGACGGTACCGCCGGGCTCGGGGATCGGGGCACCACCTCCGCCCGCCCCCGGGCGAGCTCTCCTCGGCTCGCTACGAACCTGAGGTCGTAAACGAATCGGTGGCTCGGTCGTCCGCCGACGCGGCGCCCGTGAATCGCTTACGACATCAGGTCCACAGTGTGTGCGGACCTGGGTCGTTCCCGGCCGGATCGCCGGCGCGCCGCTCGGGGTCCGGTTCGGGCGGCACCGAGAGACCGGGTGTCGGGGTTGCCGAGGCGTCCCCGGACCGGGAAGGTGAACGGATGGGCGCCGCTGACGAGACCCGAGCCGGGGTGTCGCTGACCAACCTGGACCAGCCGCTGTTCGACGGGGCCGGGGCGACCAAGCGCGACCTGGTCGACTACCTGGACGTCGTCCACGAACGGATCCTGCCGGGGCTACGTGACCGGCCGCTGTCGGTGCTCCGGGTGCGGCCCGGGCAGGACCCGTTCATGCAGAAGAACGTGCCGAAGTACACCCCGGACTGGGTACGCCGTACCTCGGTCTGGGCGGAGGCGTCCCGCCGGCGGATCTCGTACGCCCTCTGCGACGACCGGCGGACCCTGCTCTGGTTCGCCAACCAGCGGGCGGTGGAGTACCACCCGACGCTGGGTCTGGCCGGCCGTCCGGAGCACCCCACTCACCTGGTGCTCGACCTGGACCCGCCGCCGGGGGACTCGTTCGGCCTGGCCGTCCGGGCCGCGCTGCTGGTCCGGGAGGCGCTCGCCGACGCCGGGCTGGCCGGGGCGGTGAAGACCAGCGGCGCCAAGGGGGTGCACGTGATCGTGCCGGTGGCCGCCGGGACCACCGCCGAGGAGGCCGCCGCCGCGACCCGGGCCGTCGCCGTCCACGCCGAGCGGCTCGACCCGGCGCTGGCCACCACCGCGTTCATCGTCGAGGACCGGGGCGGACGGGTCTTCGTCGACTCGACCCGGGCGTACGGGGCGACGGTGGTGGCGGCTTACAGCCCCCGGGTGCGCCCCGGGGCGCCGGTGTCGTACCCGGTCGGCTGGGAGGATCTGGAGTCGGTGACGCCCGCCGACTTCACGGTGCGGACGGTGCCGGCGCTGGTTGCCGAGCGGGACCCCTGGGCGGCGGCGCTACCCGAGCCGCAGCGGCTCCCGGCCGATCTGGTCGCCGAGGGGCGGACCATCCCGGTGGCCCGGGTGCAGGCGATGCACGAGGGCAAGCGCCGCGCGAAGGCCCGCCGCGAGGCCGCCGGCTGACCCGGACATGCGAAGAAGCCCGAGCCGGCGGCCCGGGCTTCTGGTGTCCGTGCCGCGTCGCGCTGCCCCCCGATCATGGGAGCCAGTTGAAGTGGCTCCCGAGCAGCGCTACGGCGCCTGTCGTACCTGTGGTGCAGGTTGCCTGACTGCCTACCAATCCTGGCCGGTGAAGCGTTTGCCGTACAGCGATCGGCGAGTCGCCCTTGGGCCGCATTGATAACCTGCTCTTTATGGTTGACGGCGACACCAGTGGGCGGCGGCCAGCTCGGACCCGCCCCGCCTCCCACGAGCCCAGCGTTCATCAGCTACGGCTGTTTCTGGTGTTGGCCGAAGAGCTGCACTTTGGCCGCGCAGCAAAGCGCCTGTTCCTGACGCAGCCCGCACTCAGCCAGCAGATCCGCGCGCTGGAGGACCGGCTGGGCGTTGACCTGGTACGACGCTCCTCCCGCCAGGCGGATCTCACCGAGGCCGGTCGCTCTCTGGTGCCCGAAGCGCGCGATCTCGTCGCTGCCATGGACCGTCTTCGAGGGGTCGCCGCCACCTTTTCCCGGCAGGTGCGGGGCCACTTGAAAATCGGAGCCATCGGCGGCGAGGCCTTCATGCCCTACGCGACCGCCATCCTCGCCGAGCTGTCCACCCGACATCCTGGGATCACCGTCGAGATCTGCTCCGTCAACTTCGTCGAGCAGGTCTTCGCCCTGCCCCGCGGAGAGGTCGACGCCGCGTTCCTGCGGCCCCCGCTGCCGCCCGGCTTGCGAAGCCTGCACCTGGCGACGGAGCCGCGCGTCGCCTGCCTGCCCGCCGACGACCCGCTGGTGGGTCAGGCGCCGCTGACCCTGGCCCAACTGTCCGACCGCGTGGTGGTCGACGTCCCCATCCCAGAGCTGCGAGAGTGGTGGGACTACTGGACGGTCAACCCCCGCCCCGACGGCAGCGTCGTACGTTACGGTCCCGTGGTCGGGGACATGGATGCGCTGCTGTCGGCCGTTGCCCGCGGCCAAGCCATCGCATTCCTGCCCGCCGAGGCCCGTCACGACTACTCTCGCCGTGGCGTCGCCTATGTCGACGTCACGGATCTACCTCTCTCCACAGCGGCTTTGGCCTGGCTGCCTCAGCACCGGGACAACCCCGCCCTCACCGCCCTGCTCCAGGTGGCACAGTGGGTTGCCGCGCGGTGAACCCCCAAGTATTCGGCACGGAAGCCGCCAAGGGCCACTGACGGCCGGAGCCACACGATGAAGGCCGCTGACCGGGTTTCCCTGGTCAGCGGCGTTCTCGTGCTGATTCCACTAGGCCGGTGAAGGAGAGGCGGAACCGAAACAGCTCAGTGAGTCGACTTCTATGGGTAGATGTTCCAGCGCTGGTTCCAGTTGCCGCTGCTGCAGCTCCAGACCTGCAGTGGCGCCCCGTTGCCGTAGCTGGCGTCCCGGACATCGAGACAACGGCCGTCAGCGCCATTCTTCAACAGGACCCACTTGCTGGTGCCGACCGTGACCGGCCACCAGGCCTGGTTCGTCAATCCGTTGCAGTCGTAAATCTGCACGACGTTGCCGTTTCCGAGCCCCAAATCAGCCCGGCGGTCGAGGCACTTGGGGTTGCTAGAAACCTTGCTGCGGATCTCGTAACCCCAATTGCCGTTCCCGTCTTGCCACTTCCCCCACAAGAACCACTGTTGGTTCAGGGGGTACGCCCCGCTGGGGTGTGCCCACAGCTGCACCGGAGTCATGTTGGCCGCCGACCCGTTCTTCACGTCCAGCACCATCGTGGCACTTCCGCCGTTCGCAGGCTTGAGCACGCTGATGAAGTCGACAGCCCACCCCGGCTCGGCCTAGGCCGCCGGCGGGGCGATCGCCACGGCGAGTACCACCGCCGCGCAGGTTGCCACCTGCGCCGCGAAGGCCTTCTTGATACGCATCAAATCTCCTTCGGTACGTCCATCCCGAGGGCCCGCCCGGGGTCGGACACGTGACTATGACTGCCCACCAATCCTGGCCAGAGAAGCGTTTGCCGTACCGCGATCGACGAGTCGCTGTTGGGCTCTGCTCGCCGAAGAGGTGCACTTCGGGCGGCGCCTTATGCGGGATCGGTCACGACCACTGCGTCGGCCATTCACCCATGATGTTGCGCACCTTGTAGTGCCACATCTTGTCCGGGCCGTACACCCGGACCGCCACGCCGCTGCCGCTGTCGAGGTGGTAGCAGTGGACGCCCATGCCGTCGGCGATAAGGCCGCCGATGTCGTTCTGGAAGCCCGTCCAGTCCCCGGCCGGCGTCTTTTGCCGGATGTGGTTGACGTCCTTCCCCTTGGCCTTGACGAAGATCTCCAGCGTCCCGGCCGGGTTGCGCAGCCCGCAGAAGCTGTCGTAGATCAGTCCGCCCAGTGACTGGGGCGCCGACCATGTGTCGTTGGCGTTATACCACTGGTGGTACAGCGCGCCGGGATTCGTGTACGTGGTGGCGGTGCCGATCCAGAACAGCTCGACCCTGCCGTTCTGGTTGTACAGGGCGAGGGTGTGGCCCGGGTCCACCGTGTAGGGGGTGTAGCCGGCGTCGGTGACCCAGTACGGGGCGTCCTTGCCCGGGGTGCCGGTGCCTGCCTGTGCCGCGGCGGCGGGCGTCAGCAGCCCGACGAGCGCGGCTGCGGTGGCGATGGCTGCGAACCTCCGGAGCAGTCGCAAGTTTGTTCCCTCCCTGATCCGCTGTGGTGCAGGTTGCCTGACTGCCCACCAATCCTGACCAGAGAAGCGTTTGCCGCATAGCGTTCGGCGAATCGTCCTTGGGCGATATTGATAACCTGCTACTTATCGTCGGGGACGACACCGGTAGGCGGCGGTCAGATCGGACCGGCCCGCCACCACGAGCTGAGGCTGTGCCGAACATCGGCACGCATTTTGCACAGACGCCCGCCGAGGGCCGCTGCATGGCCGGACACACAATGAAGGCCGCCAACCGGGTTTCCCTGGTCAGCGGCCTTCATTGTGCTGCTTCTGTGCCCCCGGCAGGATTCGAACCTGCGCCCCCGCCTCCGGAGGGCGGTGCTCTATCCCCTGAGCTACGGGGGCTCAGCGACCTGAGTAGAGTAGCAAACCCCCTCCCGGATCACCCAATCGACACCCCCGCGCGTCGCCCGCCTCCGCCGCTTGCCGCTGATCATGAGGTTGACGGCGACCGGGGAGATCATCATCGCCGCCAACCTCATGATCGCCGGATAGTGCGGTCGGGGGTCAGGCGGCGGCTAGGGGGCGGCCGCAGCTGGGGAGTGGGTGCAGGACGATGCGCCGGGGGAGGCGGCGCGGCCACTCGTTGCGCGGCCACGAGCCGTCGACGATCAGGTGCACCGTGCGCTCCTCGACGCCGCTGAGCCGCAGCACGAAGTCGCGGGGGAGCGGCGGGTCCACCGAGGGTGTGGTGATCATGAAACGCACCCGGCCCCGGGACGAGACCGCCGAGATCACGTCGGCCGCCGGCATGGTGCCGCGCAGGCGGACCCGACCGATCCAGTAGACCTCCGCGGCATGCTCCTGAGCGGCCCGGGTGATCGACGGGTACTCGCCGCGCACCCAGTGCTCGACCGCGCTCACGCACAGCCCGCAGGCTCGCTCTCGGGGCTCCCGCGGACCCAACCCCCAGGCCCGCAGGTACGCCCCGACCATGCCGGCGTCCATCGCCAGGCCGAACCGGCGCTGGATGAGGGTGGTCAGGCTCTGTCGCGTCCAGAGCTCCTCGTCCAGGCCGAACTCGTCGGGGTGGACGCCCCGCAACACGTCGATCAGTTCGAGTTCCTGTTCACGGCTGAGCGCTCCCGACTCGCCCGGCCGCTGTCCGCGACGGACGGCTGCGACCGCCCCGTCACCGCCGATGGTGTGGCGTCGGCACCAGCTGGTCACCGACCGCCCTGCGTCTCTGAGTGCAACCCCCACGTCCTGCGCAACGAGCCCGAATCGCAACTGGTCACGATATGTATGGAGAAAAGTCGCCAAGCAGTGCAATGGGTCGTATGCCCGTAAAGGCGTCATAAGCTGGCATAGCGGACAGGACGCGGCCCGGGCATGCGGAGGGGCCCGCGTCGGGTGACGCGGGCCCCTCGAAAGCAGGTGCTACGCCGCCTCAGCCGCCCAGTCGCTTGAGCGCGGCGTTGAGGTTGGCCAGGTCGGTCTGCTGGGTGTTCTTCATGGTCTGCGCGACCGCCAGCACGTCCTTGTCGTGCCCCTCGTCGAGGACCCCCTGGATCATGTGGACCCCGCCGAGGTGGTGCTGGATCATCAGCCGGAGGAAGAGCAGGTCGAACTCGCGCCCCGTCGTGGCCCGCAGCTGCTTCATCTCCTCCGGCGTGGCCATCCCCGGCATCAGGCCCTCCTTGACCAGGCCCGCGCCGTCCGACATCCAGGCCATCGGCGGATCGTCGCCGGTCGGCCCCAGCTTCCACAGCCGCAGCCAGGTCTGCATGGTGCCGATCTCGCCCTGCTGGCCGGTGGCGATGTCGCCGCCGATCTGGCGTACCTCGGAGTCCTGGCCCTGCTGGAAGGCCAACAGCCCCATCTCCACCGCCTGGGCGTGGTGGGTGGTCATGTCCCGGGCGAAGCCGGCCTCCACCGAGTGCTCGCCGGGGCGGGTGAAGGTCGGGGTGAGCAGGCCGCCCGCGTACCCGAGCAGCAGGCCGACCACGACGGCGGCGGCCAGGGCGAGGGTGCCGAAGCGGTGCCCTGCCCGCCGGCCACCGTCATCGGTGGCCGGAACCTCGTCCAGGTCGGTGTCCGTCGTCACGGGAGCGGTCATCACGTCGTCCTTACTGCTGGACCGGTTCGTCCATCTGGTTGCCCGCGTCGCGGGGGGTGGTGCCGGTGGCGGTGATGCCCTGGCCGCAGTTGGCGTTCGGGCCCTCGACGGAGGCGTTCACCCGCAGCACCTTGATGAACTCGTCGATCCGGCTGTCGTCGGCGTTGTCGACCTTGAGCTGGAAGCCCCAGGCCTGCAGCGAGATGGGCTTGTCCAGCCCTTCGAACGGGCTCAGCATCAGCTTCTCCTTGCCCTGCACCCGGGCCTTGAGCTTCGCCACCTGGTCGGCCGGCAGGTCCGGGCGGTAGGTGATCCAGACGGTGCCGTGCTCCAGGCTGTGCACCGCGTGCTCGTTGGCGATCGGGGCGTCGTAGACGTCGCCCATGCAATTCTGCCAGGACGGATTGTGCGGGCCGGCCACCGGCGGAAGGACGTCGTACGTGATCGAGCCCTGCTGGTGCTTGCCGCCGACGACGAGGTCCTTGTCCTTCTTGTAGAAGTCGACGACGCCCTTGATCGAGTCGGCCCGCTTCTGCCACGGCTGGGACCCCTGAACGGCGGCGTACGCGCCGTAGCCGATGATGCCGGCGGCGAGCACGCCGACCGCGACGAAGAGCGCGATCGGACCCCACGGCCGGCCCTGGCTCACCTTCACCGGCGCGATGGGCTTGCGGCCCTTGCCGCCGGCGCCGGCGCTCGGCCTCGGGCCCTTGGCGGCCGCCGTCTTGCCGTCGGCGGGCTTGTCGCCGGCGGCCGGTCGGCCGGCTGCCGGCTTCTTGCCGGTGCTGACCACGGTCGGGCGGCGCTCCGGGCCGCCCGGGGTGCTGATGCTCATCGTGCCTCGTCAGGTCGGTCGGTCAGGGGTGCCGCGGCCAGGTTCATATGCTGGTTGCTGCCGCGGTGCCCGAGTCTAACCCCGATACCATGGATCGGTGACTCCCGCAGAACTCGCCGAGGTCGTCCTCTCCGCAGCCCACGCCGTCTTCGCCGACCGGGGCCTGGACCGCTCCGCGCTGCCCGCGCAGACCACCGTCGAGCGACCCCGTAATCCCGAGCACGGCGACTACGCCTCGACGCTGGCGCTGCAGCTCAGCAAGAAGGTGGGCGTACCCCCGCGGGAGCTGGCCGTGGCCCTGGCCGAGCAGCTCGGGCGGGCGCCGGGGATCAAGTCGGTGGAGATCGCTGGCCCGGGCTTCCTGAACATCCGGCTCGACGCGGCCGCCGCCGGCCAGCTCGCCAAGGTCATCGTCGAGGCCGGTCCGGAGTACGGCCGCAGCGACACCCTCGCCGGGCAGAAGATCAACCTGGAGTTCGTCTCGGCGAACCCGACCGGGCCGGTGCACATCGGTGGGGTCCGCTGGGCGGCCGTCGGTGACGCGCTCAGCCGGCTGCTTCGCGCCACCGGCGCCGAGGTCGGCACGGAATACTACTTCAACGACGCCGGCTCGCAGATCGACCGGTTCGCCCGCTCGCTGCTGGCCGCCGCCAAGGGCGAGCCGGCCCCCGAGGACGGCTACGGCGGCGCGTACATCGCGGAGATCGCGACCGAGGTGGTCCTGCGCCGGCCGGAGGTGCGCCAGCTGGACGACGCCGCCGCCCAGGAGGTGTTCCGGGTCGAGGGCGTCGAGCTGATGTTCGCCGAGATCAAGTCGTCGCTGCGCGACTTCGGCGTGGAGTTCGACACCTACTTCAACGAGAAGGACCTGCACGCCCGCGGCGAGCTGGACCAGGCCCTCGCGCGGCTGCGCGAGCAGGGGCACATCTTCGAGTCCGAGGGCGCGACCTGGCTGCGCACCACCGACTTCGGCGACGACAAGGACCGGGTGCTGCGCAAGTCCAACGGCGAGTGGACCTACTTCGCCGCCGACTGCGCGTACTACCTCGACAAGCGCGAGCGCGGCTTCGAGCGCGTGGTGATCATGCTGGGCGCCGACCATCACGGCTACATCGGCCGGATGAAGGCGATGGCCGCCTGCTTCGGCGACGACCCGGAGCGCAACCTGGAAATCCTCATCGGCCAGCTGGTCAACCTGGTCCGCGACGGCGCCCCGGTGCGGATGAGCAAGCGGGCCGGCACCGTGGTCACCCTGGAGGACCTGGTCGACGCGATCGGCGTGGACGCCTCCCGCTACGCGCTGGCCCGCTACTCCAGCGACTCCCCGATCGACATCGACGTGGAGCTGTGGACCCGGGCCACCCGCGACAACCCGGTCTACTACGTGCAGTACGTCGCCGCCCGCACCGCCAGCGTCGGGCGCAACGCCGCCGACGCCGGGCTGACCCGGGGCGACGCCGCCGATTTCCACGCCGAACTGCTCTCCCACGACAAGGAGAACGAGCTGCTCAAGGCGCTCGCCGAGTTCCCCGCCGTGGTCTCCTCGGCGGCCGAGCTGCGCGGGCCGCACCTGGTCGCCCGCTATCTGGAGCGGCTGGCCGGTGCGTACCACCGGTTCTACGACAACTGCCGGATCCTGCCGCGCGGCGACGAGGAGGTCACCGACCTGCACCGGGCCCGGCTCTGGCTCAACGACGCGACGCGGGTGGTCATCGCCAACGGCCTGCACCTGCTCGGCGTCTCCGCCCCGGAAAGGATGTAGCGCCCGATGCGTGCGCACGAGGCCGGTGCTCTGCACGGCGAGATCGGCCACCGGGGGCCCGCCTGGCTGCGTACCCCGGTCGACGTCAACGCTCTGGTGCCGCAGCTGTGGCCGCGGCACGTGACGCGCGCCGCCGACGGCGCGTTGGAGGTCGCGGGCCTGGGCGTCCGCGACCTGGCCGCCGAGTTCGGCACCCCGGCGTACGTGCTGGACGAGGACGACCTGCGCGCCCGCTGCCGCGAGTTCCGGGCCGCCTTCCCGGACGCCGACGTCTACTACGCCGGCAAGGCGTTCCTCTGCCGCGCGGTGGTTCGCATGATCGCCGAGGAGGGCCTGTTCCTCGACGTCTGCACCGGCGGCGAGCTGGCCACCGCGCTGTCGGCGGGGATGGAGCCTGCGCGGATCGGCTTCCACGGCAACAACAAGTCGGTGGCCGAGCTGACCCGGGCGGTCGACGTCGGGGTGGGCCGGATCATCGTCGACTCGTTCGCCGAGATCGACCGGCTCACGGCGCTCGCCCGCGAGCGCGGGGTCCGCCCCCGGGTGCTGGTCCGGGTCACCGTCGGCGTGGAGGCGCACACCCACGAGTTCATCGCCACCGCGCACGAGGACCAGAAGTTCGGCTTCTCCCTCGCCGGCGGGGCGGCCGCGGCGGCGGCCTTCAAGATCCTCGACGAGGGCGTGCTGGAGCTGCGCGGGCTGCACTCGCACATCGGCTCGCAGATCTTCGACGCCAGCGGCTTCGAGGTCTCCGCCCGCAGGGTGCTCGGCCTGCAGGCGCAGATCCGCGACGCGCGCGGGGTGGAGCTGCCCGAGCTGGACCTGGGCGGTGGGTTCGGCATCGCGTACACCACGCAGGACGACCCGGCCGCGCCGCACGAGCTGGCCAAGCGGCTGCGCAAGATCGTCGACGGGGAGTGTGCCGTCGAGAAGCTTGCCGTGCCGCACCTGTCCATCGAGCCGGGGCGGGCCATCGTCGGCCCCACCGTGTTCACCCTCTACGAGGTCGGCACGGTCAAAGACGTCGATGGCCTGCGGACGTACGTCAGCGTCGACGGTGGGATGAGCGACAACATCCGCACCGCGCTCTACGACGCGTCGTACTCGGCGACGGTGGCCAACCGGGCCTCGACGGCGGAGCCGCTGCTCGCCCGCGTGGTGGGAAAGCATTGTGAGTCCGGGGACATCGTGGTGAAGGATGAATTCCTGCCCGCTGACGTGCAGCCCGGAGATCTTGTCGCGGTGCCCGGCACCGGGGCGTACTGCCGGAGCATGGCCAGCAACTACAACCACGTCCCACGGCCCCCGGTCGTCGCCGTCCGCGACGGTCGGGCCCGGCTGATCGTCCGCCGGGAGACCGAAGCGGACCTGCTCGCATTGGATGTCGGATGACCTCACCCGTTCGCTTGGCGCTGCTCGGCTGCGGCACGGTCGGCAGCGATGTGGTGCGGCTGCTGCACGAGCAGTCGGCCGACCTCGCCGCCCGGATCGGCGCACCGCTGGAGATCGCCGGGATCGCCGTACGCCGGCTCGGCCGCGACCGCGGCGACCTGCCGGTCGACCCGGCCCTGTTCACCACCGACCCGCTCGGGCTGATCAAGCGGGACGACGTGGACGTCGTGGTGGAGGTGGTCGGCGGCATCGAGCCGGCCCGCGGCTGGCTGGTCGAGGCGCTGCGCGCGGGCAAGAGCGTGGTCACCGCCAACAAGGCGCTGCTCGCCGAGGACGGCGCGACGCTGCACGACGCCGCCGCCGAGGGCGGCGCCGACCTCTACTACGAGGCGAGCGTCGCCGGGGCCATCCCACTGCTGCGCCCGCTGCGCGAGTCGCTGCACGGCGACCGGATCAACCGGGTCACCGGCATCGTCAACGGCACCACCAACTTCATCCTCTCCGCGATGGACGCCACCGGTGCCGGCTTCGCCGAGGCCCTGGAGGAGGCCACCGAGCTGGGATACGCGGAGGCCGACCCGACGGCCGACGTGGAGGGCTTCGACGCGGCCGCCAAGGCCGCCATCCTCGCCTCCCTGGCGTTCCACACCCGGGTCACCGCCGCCGACGTGTACCGCGAGGGCATTACCGAGGTGACTGCGGCCGACGTGGCCAGCGCCAAGGCGATGGGCTGCACCATCAAGCTGCTCTGCATCGCCGCCCGGGGCGTCGACGCGACGGGCCGCGAGACGGTCAGCGTGCGGGTGCACCCGGCGATGATCCCGCGAACCCACCCCCTGGCCAGCGTCGGCGACGCGTTCAACGCGGTCTTCGTCGAGGCAGAGGCGGCCGGGCAGCTCATGTTCTACGGCCGGGGCGCGGGTGGCGCGCCGACCGCCAGCGCGGTGCTCGGTGACGTGGTGGCGGTGGCCCGCAACCGTCTCGCCGGGGTGCACGCGGCCAGCGAGTCGGCGTACGCGGACCTGTCGGTGCGACCGATGGGGGAGGCGCTCACCCGTTACCACATCAGCCTGGACGTAGCCGACCGGCCGGGCGTGCTGGCGGCGGTGGCCGGGGTCTTCGCCCGGCACGAGGTCTCCATCGCCACCGTGCGGCAGGGCCCGGCGAACGGTGGCCCGGCCGGCCGGGGCGAGGACGCCGAGTTGGTCATCGTCACCCACGTGGCGCCGGATGCCGCGCTCGCGGCCACCGTCCGGGAGCTGCGCGGGCTGGCTATCGTCCGCTCGGTGACCAGTGTGCTGCGGGTCGAGGGCGAGGCGTAGCCGGGCGTCCCGCCTGGTGGTTGAGAAAGAGCGTGCCGGCGGCCGGTCCGAGCGGTCGGCCCATCCTGGTAGGGGCCCTGACGTGAGGCGGGGCGGTCAAGGCGAGGAGAGCGACATGTGGCGGGGCCTGATCGAGACGTACCGGGACCGGCTGCCGGTGACCGAGGCCACCCCGGTGATCACGCTGCACGAGGGGAACACCCCGCTGCTACCGGCGCCGGTGCTCTCCGCCCGGCTCGGCGCGGACGTGTGGCTGAAGGTGGAGGGGGCCAACCCGACCGGTTCGTTCAAGGACCGGGGCATGACGGTCGCCGTATCCAAGGCCGTCGAGGCCGGTGACAAGGCGATCATCTGCGCCTCCACCGGCAACACCAGCGCCTCCGCCGCCGCGTACGCGGCCCGCGCCGGGATCGCCTGCGCGGTGCTGGTGCCGCAGGGCAAGATCGCGCTGGGCAAACTGGCCCAGGCGCTGGTGCACGGCGCCAAGCTGCTGCAGGTGCAGGGCAACTTCGACGACTGCCTGGCGCTCGCCGGCAAGCTCGCGCAGGACTACCCGGTCGCCCTGGTCAACTCGGTCAACATCGACCGGCTGCACGGGCAGAAGACCGCCGCCTTCGAGATCGTTGAGGCGCTCGGGGACGCCCCCGACATCCACTGCCTGCCGGTCGGCAACGCCGGCAACGTGTCGGCGTACTGGATGGGCTACTCCGAGGACCTGCGCGCGGGCCGGGCCACGAAGGCCCCGAAGATGTACGGCTTCCAGGCGGCCGGCGCGGCTCCCCTGGTCAGCGGGCTGGCGGTGTTGGAGCCGTCCACCATCGCCACGGCCATCCGGATCGGCAACCCGGCGAGCTGGACCAAGGCGATCGACGCCCGGGACGCTTCGGGCGGTCTGATCGCGGCGGTCACCGACCGGGAGATCCTGGCGGCGTACCGCCTGCTGGCCCGCGAGGTGGGCGTCTTCGTCGAACTGGGCAGCGCGGCCAGCGTGGCCGGCCTCCTCCAGCAGGCCGACGCCGGCCAGGTGCCCGCCGGGGCCACGGTGGTCTGCACGGTCACCGGTCACGGCCTCAAGGACCCCGAGTGGGCCATCTCCACCGCCCCCGCCCCGGTGACCATCGCCAACGACCCCCTCTCCGCCGCCCGCTCCCTAGACCTGGCCTGACCCCCCACCCCCGTTGATCATGAGGTTGGCGGCGGGTGGGAACGCTCCCGCTGCCGCTGACCTCATGATCAACTGCTGGGGGCGGAGGGGTGGGTGGGTGCGGGGCGGGGAAGCGGGTGGGGGAGACTCTGTGGACACCCGTCGACCCCTTCATCCGGGAGTGTGAGTCACGCCGATGTCGCTGCTTGCCAGATTCAGCCTCGCCAACCGAGGGCTTGTCGCCCTCATCGCGCTGGTTACCGCGGCGTTCGGGGCGTTCGCCGTGCCGTCGCTGAAGCAGCAGCTCCTGCCGTCGCTGGAGTTCCCCGCCGCGTTCATCGTGGCGGCCTATCCGGGTGCCGCGCCGGAGATCGTCGAGTCCCAGGTAACCGAGCCGATCGAGAACAGCCTCCAGGGCATTCCGGGGCTGGAGAAGGTCACCTCCACCTCTCGTGAGGGCTCCACCACCGTCCAGGTGCAGTACGCGTTCGGCACCAACCTGGACGACGTGGTCAACAAGATGCAGGCTGCGCTGAGCCGCATCGGCGGGCAGCTGCCCGAAGGGGTCAACCCGCAGGTCATCGCCGGCAGCACCGACGACCTGCCCGTCGTGGTGGTCGCCGCGGCCGGCGGCGACGACGAGCAGGCCCTGGCGGAGAAGCTGCGCCGCGCCGTCGTACCCGAGCTTGAGGGCCTGGACGGGGTGCGCACCGTAGCGGTGACCGGCACCCGCGACCCGGTCGTGCTGATCACCCCCGACCCGGCGAAGCTGGCCGCGGCCCGGCTGGCCCCCACCGCGATCGGCCAGGCGCTGCGGACCAACGGTGTCGTGGTGCCGGCGGGCGCGGTGGCCGACGACGGCCGGTCGCTCCCGGTGCAGGTGGGCACCCCGATCCGGACCCTGGACGAGCTGCGCGACATCGTGCTCTCCACCGCCCCCGCCGCCCCGGTACGCCTCGGCGAGGTGGCCCAGGTGGAGCAGCAGCTCTCCCCGGCCACCGGCTTCACCCGGACCAACGGCAAGCCCAGCCTGGGCATCTCCGTCACCGCCACGCCGGACGGCAACGCGGTTCGCATCTCGCATGACATCCGGGACCGGCTCGACGCGCTGAAGGTCGCCTCCGGTGCGGAACTGACCGTGGTCTTCGACCAGGCGCCGTTCGTCGAGCGCTCCATCGAGAGCCTGACCACCGAGGGCCTGCTCGGCCTGCTGATGGCGGTCGTGGTGATCCTGGTCTTCCTGCTCTCGATCCGCTCCACCGTGGTCACCGCGGTCTCCATTCCGCTGTCGGTGCTGGTCGCGCTGATCGTGCTCTGGGCCGACGGTCACTCGCTCAACCTGCTCACCCTCGGCGCGCTGACCATCGCCGTCGGCCGGGTCGTCGACGACTCCATCGTGGTGCTGGAGAACATCAAGCGGCACCTGGAGTACGGCGAACCGCAGCGCGACGCCATCCTCGGCGCGGTCCGCGAGGTGGCCGGTGCGGTCACCGCCTCCACGCTCACCACGGTCGCCGTCTTCGCGCCGATCGCGCTGGTCGGCGGCTTCGTCGGGCAGATCTTCGCGCCGTTCGCGATCACCGTGACGGTGGCCCTGCTCGCCTCGCTGCTGGTGTCGCTGACCGTGATCCCGGTGCTCGCGTACTGGTTCCTCAAGCCGGGCCGCGGTGGCGCGGACGAGGCCGGGGCCCGGCGCGCCGCCGAGGAGCGGGAGCTGCGCAGCCGGTTGCAGCGGACGTACCTGCCGGTCATCGGCTTCGCCACCCGGTCCCGGGGCACCCGCTGGGCCACCGTGGGGCTGGGCCTGCTGCTGCTGCTCGGCACGTTCGGCCTGGCGCAGAAGCTGGACACCAACTTCCTGGACGACTCCGGCCAGGACACCCTGACCATCCGCCAGGAGCTGCCGGCGGGCACCGGGCTGGCCGCCACCGACCAGGCCGCCGCCCGGGTCGAGGAGGTGCTCCGGCGTACGCCGGGGGTGAAGACCTACCAGGTCACGGCCGGTGGTGGCAGCAATCCGTGGGCGGGCGGGGGTGGCGGCAACACCGCCTCCTTCTCGGTCGCGCTCAACAACGACACCGACGCCGCGGCAATCCGCCAGAGCCTGCGTACGGGGTTCGACGCGCTCGGCTCCGAGGTGGGCGAGCTGAGCTTCGGCGCCGGGCAGAGAGGTGGCTCCAGCAACCAGCTCGAGGTGGTCGTGCGGGCCGCCGACCCGGACACGCTGACCCGGGCCGCCGAGGCCGCCCGGAACGCGGTGGCCGGCACGCCGGGCGTCGAGGACGTCGCCACCAGCCTCGCCACCCGGGTGCCCCGGGTCGAGGTGACCGTGGACCGGGTCGCCGCGGCGAAGGCCGGGCTCACCGAGGCGGCCGTTGGGCAGCTCGTCGGGCAGGCGTACCGGGGGACCCCGGTGGGGCAGGTCACCCTGGACGGCACGGCGCAGAACGTGGTGCTCAACGCCGGGGCCCGGCCCCCGCTGACCATGGACGAGCTGCGGGCGATGCCGGTGGGCCCGGTCAAGCTGGGCGACATCGCCGCGGTCAACCAGGTCGAGGGCCCGCAGCAGGTGAGCCGGATCGACGGCGAGCGCAGCGTCTCGGTCACCGGCACGGCCACCGGCTCGGACCTCGGCACCACCACTCAGGAGCTGCAGAAGCGGCTGGACGCGCTGAACGTGCCGGGCGCGACGTTCAGCGTCGGCGGCGTGAGCGCCGACCAGAAGGACGCCTTCGCCGACCTGGGGCTGGCCGTGCTGGCCGCGATCGCGATCGTCTTCCTGATCATGGTCGGCACGTTCCGCAGCCTGACCCAGGCGCTGATCCTGCTGATCTCCGTACCGTTCGCGGCGACCGGCGCGATCGCGCTGCTGCTGGCCACCGGGACGCCGCTGGGCGTGCCGGCGCTGATCGGCGTGCTCATGCTGGTCGGCATCGTGGTGACGAACGCGATCGTGCTGCTCGACCTGATCAACCAGTACCGGGCACAGGGGATGGGCGTCGCCGAGGCGGTGGTCGAGGGTGGCCGCCGGCGGCTGCGGCCGATCCTGATGACTGCGGTCGCCACCGTGTTCGCCCTGCTGCCGATGGCGTTCGGGCTCACCGGCCAGGGCGGCTTCATCTCCCGACCGCTGGCGATCGTGGTGATCGGCGGCCTGATCAGCTCGACGCTGCTGACGCTGATCCTGGTGCCGACCCTCTACACGATGGTGGAGCGCACCAAGGAGTCGCTGCGGGAGCGCCGGATCCGCCGCCGGGGTACGCCGGAACCGGTGGCGCCACCGGCTTCGGAGCCGGTGCCGGTGACCGTCGGCGGCGGTGCCTCTCCGGCCGAGGCCACCGCGCCGTCGGTCCAGCCGGGCCCGTCGGCCGCGCTCCTCGACGGTACGGACCAGTTCGAGGTGCTGCGCCTGCCGAAGAGCCGCCGCTCCCCCCTGCCGCCCACCGACTGACCCGCCCCGCGCCGGGTGGCGTGGCCCGGCGTCGGGCTGCGTCGCCCGGCGCCGGGTCGTTTATGGCCGCCTCCCGGGCTGCGCCACGCCATCGTCGGGTGCCCGGCCCGGTAGGGTTCCGACGTGTCACCCACCCTCTCGGTCGTCGTCCGCAACCGTGACTTCCGCAATCTCTTCCTCGCCGAACTGGTGGTCTTCGGCGCGGACTGGTTCGTCATGGTGCCGCTGCTGGTGCTCTTGAAGGAGCTGACCGGCAGCGGGGTGTGGGGCGGGCTGGTGCTCGCCGTGGACACCGGCATCACGGCGCTGCTGCTGCCGTACGCCGGGACCATCGCCGACCGGGTCGACCGGCGGAAGATCATGATGGCGGCGAACCTGGCCGCCCTGGCCGGCATCCTGCTGCTGCTCGGGGTGGGGAGCGCCGGCACGGCGTGGCTCGCGCTGGTGTCGATCGGGGCCGTGGCGGTGGCGAAGGCGTTCTACTCGCCGGCGGCGCAGGCCGCCCTGCCCAATGTGCTCGACCCGGCGGACCTGGCTGCCGGCAATGCCGTCGCGGGCTCCGCCTGGGGCACGATGACCGTCGTCGGCGCGTCGCTCGGTGGCATGCTCGGCGCCGTCGCCGGCCCGTACGTCAGCTTCTGGGTGGCGGCGGGCGGTCTGGCCGTGGCCGCCGGCCTCGCCGCGCGGATCCGCCGGCCGTTGCAGGCGCCCCGCGACCCGGAGGTGGCGGCCCCGCGCACCTGGCCGGCGATCCTCGAGGCGCTGCGCTACATCGCGCACCGGCCGCGGGTGCTGGCACTGGTCACCGTCAAGTCGGCGGTCGGCCTCGGCAACGGTGTGCTCACCGTCTTTCCGTTGCTCGCCGCGGTGTACGGGGCGGGTTCCGTCGGCACCGGCCTGCTCTTCGCCTTCCGGGGCGCGGGCGCGCTGGTCGGCCCGATCCTGATGAGACGGGTGCTCACCAACCGGGCCTGGCTGCTCACCGGCCTCGCCCTGTCCATGTCCCTCTACGGCCTGGCCTACGTCGGCGCGTCGGTGGTGGGCTGGTTCCCGCTGGTGCTGGTGCTGGTCCTGCTGGCGCATCTCGGCGGCGGCAGCAACTGGGTGCTGTCCAACTACGCCCTGCAGGGCGAGGTGCCGGACCGGTTGCGGGGCCGGGTGTTCGCCACCGACATGATGCTGGCGACGCTGGCCATCTCGGTCAGCCAGCTCGTGGTGGCGCTGCTGGTGGACCAGGTGAACGAGCGGACCGTGCTGGCCGGCTGCGGCCTGGTCACCGTCGTCTACGCGGTGGGCTGGCGGCTCGCCACCCGGCGGCTCTCGCTCACCGACCCGGTGCCGGAGGCGCAGGCGGAGCCAACCCGTACGCCCTGACCGGTCCCACCGTTCCCACCTACCGCGGGCGGACCGGCGCGCTGTCGGTGTCGGGTCATAGCATGAGCCGGTGCCGATGACATTCGCCGCCGGTCCGATGCGGGTCCGGGTGCCCGCCACGAGCGCCAATCTTGGCCCCGGCTTCGACGCGCTCGGGTTGGCCCTGGGGCTGTACGACGACGTGGCGGCCGAGGTGACCGCCGGAGGCGTCCGGGTGACGGTGACCGGCGAGGGCGCCGGGGAGTTGCCGGAGGACGACCGGCACCTGGTGGTGACGTCCATGCGCGCCGCCTTCGACGTGCTCGGTGCGCAGCCGCCCGGGCTGGCCGTGGAGTGCGTCAACCGGATTCCGCAGGCCCGGGGCCTCGGTTCGTCCTCGGCGGCCATCGTCGCCGGGGTGCTGCTGGCCCGCGCGCTGGTCGACGACGGCGCGACGCGACTGGACGACGCCGCCGCACTCCGGCTGGCCGCCGAGATCGAGGGCCACCCGGACAACGTCGCGCCCTGCCTGCTCGGCGGCTTCACGGTCGCCTGGACGGAGCCCGCAGGGGCCCGCGCGGTCTCGCTGGCCGTCGCGGAGACCGTCCGCCCCACCGTCTTCGTGCCCGGCGAGCGGGGCCTGACCGCCACCGCCCGGGCCGCGTTGCCCGGCACCGTGCCGCACGCCGACGCGGCGCTGACCGCCGGTCGGGCGGCGCTGCTGGTGCACGCGCTGACCGCCGACCCGGCGCTGCTGCTGCCGGCCACCGTCGACCGGCTGCATCAGGACTACCGGGCCGAGGGGATGCCGGGGACGGCGGCCCTGGTCGGCGCACTGCGTGAGGCTGGTGTGGCCGCCGTGGTCAGTGGGGCGGGCCCCACCGTGCTGGCGTTGACCGAGGTACCCGTGGGATTCCCCGAGGGAACAGATTGGCAGCGCTGGGAGTTGCCGATAGATGTCAGCGGAGCCCGGGTTGCCCGGGGTAGACTTGGACACGCCGAGCGGGACCCTGTTGCCGCAGGTCGGAAGAGTTGATTACGCTCTAGACTCAGCACAGCCGCGAAGCATGCGATCTTCCTGCGGGGCGGCGTACCCCCGAAGCTCTCGGCGGTCAGCCCGTCACCCCTGCCAAAGGCCTACGCCGTACCGCAGTTTCCGCAGGTCGCCGCAGACGGCAAGGCCTGCTCACCGACGCTGGTGGGTCGGAAACCGACCGGCTGCTGTGTCACAGACTCCCGCGAAGCGTCCAAGCGAGGCGGGTGCACCGAGGCCGCCCGGCCACCTCGTTTCGACTCCGGGCAGTCCCGGCCTATCGAGGGAAGGAATCCATTGAGCGACACCACCGACGTGACGTCGGATGTTTCCAACGTCGCTGGCGAAGCCACCACCGCCGCCGCCCCCACGCGCCGCCGGCGCAGCGGTACCGGCCTGTCGGCGATGCTGCTGCCAGAGCTGCAGAGCCTGGCCGCGTCGCTCGGTATCTCCGGCACGGCTCGCATGCGTAAGGGCGAGCTGATCACCGCGATCACCGAGCGGCAGGGCGGCGCCGCCGCCGGGACCCCTCGACCACGAGCCGAGGTCGCGGCCGCGGCCACGCCCGCCCGGGAAGCCGAGGCACGCGAGGAGCGGGCCGAGACCCGGCCCGCCGAGCAGGCGCCCGCCGAGCCGGCCGAGGGCCGTACCCGGAGCCGACGTGGCCGGGCCGCCGCTGCGGCCACGGCGACCGAAGCCCGGCCGGCTGAGACGCGTACCGAGGAGGCCCCCGCCGAGGCCGGCGAGCGGCCCGAGCGTGGTGCCGAGCGGGCCGAGCGTGGTGCCGAGCGGGCCGAGCGTGGTGCCGAGCGGGCCGAGCGCGGTGCCGAGCGGGCCGAGCGCGGCGAGGGCCGGGGCCGGGAGCGCGCCGAGCGGGCCGAGCGTGGTGCCGAGCGCGGCGAGCGCGGTGCCGAGCGTGCTGAGCGCGGCGAGCGTGGTGCCGACCGTGGCGAGCGTGGTGCTGAGCGCGGCGAGCGTGGCGAGCGTGGTGCCGAGCGCGGCGAGCGCGGTCAGCGGGCCGAGCGTGATCAGCGGGCCGAGCGTGACCAGCGCGCCGAGCGCGACCACGACGGGGAAGATGACGGCGAGGGCGGCGGCCGGCGGGGCCGGCGCAGCCGGTTCCGGGATCGCCGGCGTGGTCGCGGCGAGCGGGTCGAGGGCAGCGAGGGCGGCGGCCGCGAGCCGCAGGTCGGCGAGGACGACGTGCTCGTTCCGGTCGCCGGCATCATCGACGTGCTCGACAACTACGCCTTCGTTCGGACCACCGGCTACCTGGCCGGCCCGAACGACGTGTACGTCTCGATGTCGCAGATCAAGAAGTACGGCCTGCGCCGCGGTGACGCGATCACCGGTGCCGTGCGGGCCGCTCGCGAGGGCGAGCAGCGGCGCGACAAGTACAACCCGCTGGTCCGGCTCGACACCATCAACGGGATGGAGCCGGACGAGGCGAAGCGCCGGCCGGAGTTCTACAAGCTCACTCCGCTGTACCCGCAGGAGCGGCTGCGGCTGGAGACCGAGCCGCACATCCTGACCACCCGGGTGATCGACCTGGTGATGCCGATCGGCAAGGGCCAGCGGGCGCTGATCGTCTCGCCGCCGAAGGCGGGTAAGACGATGGTGCTGCAGGCGATCGCGAACGCGATCACCCGCAACAACCCGGAGTGCCACCTGATGGTGGTGCTGGTGGACGAGCGGCCGGAAGAGGTCACCGACATGCAGCGGTCGGTGAAGGGCGAGGTCATCGCGGCCACGTTCGACCGTCCGCCGCAGGACCACACGACGGTGGCGGAGCTGGCGATCGAGCGGGCGAAGCGCCTGGTCGAGTTGGGGCACGACGTGGTCGTGCTGCTCGACTCGGTGACCCGGCTCGGTCGGTCGTACAACCTGGCGGCGCCGGCCAGCGGCCGGATCATGTCGGGTGGTATCGACTCCACCGCGCTCTACCCGCCGAAGCGCTTCCTGGGCGCGGCGCGCAACATCGAGAATGGCGGCTCCCTGACCATCCTCGCCACCGCGCTGGTGGAGACCGGGTCCATGGCGGACACGGTCATCTTCGAAGAGTTCAAGGGCACCGGTAACGCGGAGCTGAAGCTGGACCGGAAGATCGCCGACAAGCGGGTCTTCCCGGCGATCGACATCAACCCCTCCGGTACGCGTAAGGAGGAGGTCCTGCTCGCGCCGGAGGAGTTGGCCATCGTCCACAAGCTCCGGAAGGTGCTGCACTCGCTGGACTCGCAGGCGGCGCTCGACCTCCTGCTGGACCGGCTCAAGCAGTCCCGCACGAACATCGAGTTCCTGATGCAGATCGCGAAGTCGACGCCGGGCGAATGACCCGATAGGAGCGACATGGGTGAGGGGCACGGCCTTCGGGTCGTGCCCCTCTTTCACTCAGAAGTCGCCGTCGGCCACTTGGAAGACGGTGAGGCCGAGGGAACGCCACATGCGGACCACCTGCTGCCGGTCGTCGAAGACGCCGACCACCCGGTACCGGTCCCGGATCTCCCGTTCGTAGATCTCCTGCTTGACCACGGCGTCCTTGCGGTGGTCGCCGACCGCCCGCAGGTGCAGCGCCAGGTAGGGGACCTTGACGTGCCGGTCCAACCAGGCCACGGTGTCGATCCGGGCCGAGGCGTCCCGGCCCGAGCAGAAGACCACCCCGTGCCCGGCCGCGTGCATCGCCCGGACCGCCGCGATCACCGCCTCGTTCGGCACGTCCTCCCCGACCCGGGTCATGTCGTACGGGCTGCGCGACACGTTCAGCGCGACCGTGCCGTCGATGTCGACCAGCACGATGTCCGGCCGCTCGGTCCGCGCCTCGTGGATCCGGGCCGGTCCGCCGGTCCGCACGGTCGGGACCGGCAGCGGCAGCGGACGGTTGGCCAGGTAGCGCTCGTGCAGCCGGCGGATCGCCGCCTCGCCGACCCGGTCCACCTCCGGCCGGGCGGCGTCCCGGCGCAGGCACTCCTCCAGCGGGACGTCGGTGAAGTCGTGCACCTCGAACGCGGCGCCGAACCGCTCGGCGAGTTCCGCCCAGTCGCGCAGGGTGCGGGAGCGCAGGTTGGTGTCGTCCACGCAGACGCTCACCCGGGCCGCCAGCAGCGCCGTCACCTGCGCCCGTTGGACCTTGGTGACCTGTCCCTCGGCCCACTGGGTGAAGAGCCGCTCGCCGTGCATCATCCGGCGTAGGTCGTCCCGGTTGACCCGGACCACGTCGGGCTGGAGCCGGCGGGCGAAGGTGGTCTTGCCGGAGGCGGGCAGCCCACGGGTCGCGATCAAGCAGAACATCCCGTACCTCCCGTTCGTCCCGGCCCATCCCGGCACCGGTTGACGAATGCCCGCGAGCCGCGCGGGAATGCGTACGTGGATGGCGAGCGTTGCGCCTGTCGGACCCGCTGTACGGCCCGCTCGTCGGGTCGGCGCGCGGGCATGGCACACTGGTCAATCGGCCACCGGTTCCGGTTCACGCCCGAGCCCGTCGCGAACGACGGGGCACCTGACGGCGACCCGGCGACCACCCAAGAAAGGACCGAGGCGACATGAAGCCCAACATCCACCCGGAGTACGTGACCACCGAGGTCCGCTGCTCCTGCGGTAACACCTTCGCGACCCGCAGCACCGCCAAGGGCGGTCAGATCAGCGTCGAGACCTGCAGCGCCTGCCACCCGTTCTACACCGGCAAGCAGCGCGTCCTCGACACCGCCGGTCGGGTCGCGAAGTTCCAGCAGAAGTACGCCAAGGTTCAGGCCAAGAAGGCCAAGTAGCTGCTCCGACGACGCCCGTGTCCGGCTCACGCCGGGCGCGGGCGTTCGTCCGTTTCCGCCTAGTTAGCCCCGCCTGCCGTCTGGTTTCGTCGCCGTCGAAGGAGCACCCGCAGCATGAGCAGTGAGCGCCTGGCCACCCTCCTCGACGAGTACGCCGAATTGGAGAAGCGGCTGGCCGACCCCGCCATCCACGCCGACCAGGGCACCGCCCGCCGGGTCGGCCGGCGCTTCGCGGAGCTGGTCCCGCTGCACAAGGCCGCTGGCGAGCTGGAGCAGGCCCGGGCCGACCTGGCCGCCGCCCGTGAGCTGGCCGCCGAGGACCCGGCGTTTGCCGCCGAGGCGGAGGCGATCGCCGCGTCCCTGCCGGCGCTGGAGGGGCGGCTGGCGGAGCTGCTGATCCCGCGCGACCCGCACGACGCCAAGGACGTCATCGTCGAGATCAAGGCCGGCGAGGGCGGCGAGGAGTCGGCGCTCTTCGCCGGTGACCTGCTCCGGATGTACACCCGGTACGCCGAGCGGCACGGCTGGACCACCGAGGTGATCGACTCGCAGGAGTCCGACCTCGGCGGGGTCAAGGACGTCTCCCTGGCGATCAAGAGCAAGGGCGTGCCGGAGGGCGGCAACGGGGTCTGGTCCCGGCTCAAGTGGGAGGGCGGCGTGCACCGGGTGCAGCGCGTCCCGGTCACCGAGTCGCAGGGCCGGATCCACACCAGCGCGGCCGGCGTGCTGGTGCTGCCGGAGGCCGAGGACGTCGATGTCACCATCGACCCGAACGAGCTGCGGATCGACGTGTTCCGCTCGTCCGGGCCCGGCGGACAGTCGGTCAACACCACCGACTCGGCGGTCCGGATCACCCACCTGCCGACCGGGATCGTGGTCTCCTGCCAGAACGAGAAGTCGCAGCTGCAGAACCGGGAGCAGGCCATGCGAATCCTGCGCGCCCGGCTGCTGGCCGCCGCCCAGGAGCAGGCCGACGCGGCCGCCTCGGACGCCCGCAAGGCGCAGGTCCGCACGGTGGACCGGTCGGAGCGGATCCGCACGTACAACTTCCCGCAGAACCGGATCACCGACCACCGGATCGGCTACACCGCGTACAACCTGGACCTGGCCCTGGCCGGTGAGCTGGACGGGGTCCTGGGCGCCCTCACCGAGGCCGACCGCGCCGCCCGCCTGGCCGGCGAGACGGAGCTGTCCCGCCGCTGACCCGGCGGGGTGGCAGCGACGTCAGGAGGCGCGGAGGCGGTCCTTGGCGCGGAGCATCTCCCGGTCGGCGAGCTCGAACGCGGTGCCCAGCGCCTCCCGGATGCTCACCCCGGAGCCGCCGGTGACCTCGGCGAAGCCGATGCTCACCCCGACCGGGGTGCCGGGGACCAGGGTCTCCCAGTCTTCGGTGCGTACGGCGGCCTGGATCCGGCGGGCCACCTCGGCCGCCTCGGCCATCTCCGTCTCGGGCAGCACCACCACGAACTCGTCACCGCCGTAGCGGGACACGAAGTCACCCCGCCGCATGACCCGGTTGATCACCCCGGCGATGCGTTGCAGCACCAGGTCGCCGGAGTGGTGGCCGTGCCGGGTGTTCACCGCCTTGAAGCCGTCCAGGTCGCAGACGCCGATCACCACCCGCTCGCCCCGGGCCACCACCGCCCCGATGTAGCGCTCCAACCGGCGCCGGTTGGGCAGCCCGGTCAGCGGGTCGGTGAGCGCCTCGCCCTCGTAGCGGGCGGCCTCGCGGCGCATCTCCTCGTGGTCGATCCGAGCGGCGATGCCGTCGATGTAGACGTCCCGCAGTCGGTCGCTGCGCTGCGCCGCCAGCCGGAACGCGTGCCGGTCGGCCTGGTGCGCGCCGGCGTGGTCACCGGCCCGGGTGAGCGCGATGCTGCACAGCCGGGGCGGCTCGGCCGCGCCCAGCGTCTCGTTGGAGACCCGGGTGGTGTCCAGCCGGGCCACCGCCTCGATCGGCCGGCCGTCGGCGACGGCCAGGCATACCTGGCCGAGCTGGCGCAGGTCGCGGGCGCGGGCGCTGTCCCCGCCGTGGCCGAGCAACCGGGCGGGATCCTCGTCGCCGCCGGACTCCACCCGGTCACCGAGCGCGGCCCGCCGCGCGGCGGCGTATCCGTACGCGGCCAGGCTGCTCGGCCGGATGTTGCCGGCCCGCCCCTGCCGGAGGAAGCGGCTGAAGTCGCCGGCCACGTCGCGCAGCACCCGCAGGCACCCGTCGCTGTCGCCGTGGTGGTCCAGTGCGACCGCGTTGCGCAGCCGGATGCCGGGGGCGGCGAAGGTCTCCTCCGGGATGCCGGCGGTGAGCCCCACCTGGCGGGCCCGCTCGATCGCGCCGAGCGCGTGGCCGTGGAAGCTGAGGTAGGAGTAGGCCATCGCCAGGTCGTGCCAGCCCCAGGCGGTGTCCCGGTCCGGGTCGTCGTCGGCGGTCAGCGCCCGGGCCGCCTTCACCAGATGGGTCACGCAGCGGTCCAGCGCCCCCTGATGGTGCGCGGCGAGCGCCGCCAGGGCGTTGAGGTGCCCGTGCAGATACGGCTCGGCCAGGTCACGGACGGCGGCGGACGCCTCCTCGATGGCGCGGGTGAACTCGGCCGTCCGACCGAGATTGATCAATGCGGACAGGCGCTGGACCAGCGCGTCGGCTCGCGCGTACGGGTCGGTGGTGGTGCGGATCACCCGGTCGAGGAGGGCACAGGCCTCCGCCGAGCGGCTCACCTCCTGCAACGCCCGTGCGCGCCGGAGGGCGTCAACCTGGTCGTCGACCCGGTCGAGCCAGCCCACTCGGACCTCCTGTCAATGGCGTCCGGGCGCACCCCGCTCGTGCGGCGGCCCGTGACGCATCATGATTATGTCGTGACCTCCATCCCGCAACACCCGTCCGAAGGGACAGAACGCGAGCGTCCGTCACTGGCGGTCGCCCGGGCGGCCCGGGCCCTGGCCGTGGCCGGAATCGAGGCGTCGCGCGCGGAGGCCGAGCAGCTCGCCGCGTACGTGCTGGACGTGCCGCGCGGCCGGCTGGCGCTGGCCGACGGGTTCACCCCGGAGCAGCGCGACCGCCTGGACGCGTTGGTGGCTCGGCGAGTGGCCCGGGAACCCCTCCAGCACCTCACCGGCGTCGCCGGTTTCCGGCACCTGGAGCTGGCGGTCGGCCCGGGGGTGTTCGTGCCCCGTCCGGAGACCGAGCTGCTCGCCGGCTGGGGTGTCGAGCAGGGGCGGCGGCAGAGGTCCCCGCTGGTGGTGGACCTCTGCAGCGGCTCCGGCGCGATCGCTCTGGCGGTGGCCCAGGAGCTGCCCGAGGCCCGGGTGGTGGCGGTGGAACGCTCCCCGGCGGCGTTGACCTGGCTGCGCCGCAACGCCGCGGACCGGGCCGCCGCGGGGGACACCCCGGTGGAGGTGGTGGCGGCCGACGTCACCGACCCGCAGCTCCTCGCCGACCTGGTCGGCCGGGTCGACGTGCTGCTCTGCAACCCGCCGTACGTGCCGCGGTCGGTGGCCGTGTCGCCCGAGGTGGCCGGGTACGACCCGGACGAGGCGGTCTTCGGTGGCGCGGACGGGCTGGACGTGGTCCGGCCGGTGGTCGCCCGGGCCGCCGTGCTGCTGCGGCCCGGTGGCGCGTTCGGTGTCGAGCACGACGACACCCACGGCGCGGCGGTGCCCGCGCTGCTCGCCGGCGACGGCCGGTACGAGCGGGTCGAGGAGCACCACGACCTGGTCGGGCGTCCCCGGGTCGCCACCGCGTCCCGACGGGCGGACGGCCAGCACGCCGAGTCCGACCCGGCGTGGCAGACTGGCTCCTCGTGATGCTCTACGACTGTCGGTCGACTGCCGACCGGGACCGCGGCATCGCCGCTGCCATCGAGGCGGTCAAGAACGGGGAGCTCGTCGTCCTGCCGACCGACACGGTCTACGGCATCGGCGCCGACGCCTTCACCTCGTACGCGGTGCGGGCCCTCGCGGACGCCAAGGGTTCCCAGCAGCCGCCCCCGGTGTTGATCGGATCCCGGCACACCCTTGACGGCCTGGTCTTCTCGCTGCCCCGCGCGGCCCGCGACCTGGTCGAGGCGTTCTGGCCGGGCGCGCTGACCATCGTGGTGGAGCACTCGCCGAGCCTCGCGTGGGACCTGGGCGACACCGGCGGCACGGTGGCGGTGCGGATGCCGTTGCACCCGGTGGCGCTGGAGGTGCTGCGGGAGACCGGCCCGATGGCGGTGGCCTCGGCCAACAAGGTCGGGCAGCCGGCCGCGCTCACCGCCGAGGAGGCGCGCGAGCAGCTCGGCTACGGCGTCCGCGCCTACCTGGAGGCCGGGCCGGCGCTGGATCCGCTGCCCAGCACCATCGTCGACCTGACCGGTGAGGTGCCCCGGGTGCTGCGCCAGGGTGCCGTGTCGCTGGACAAGCTGCGCGACGTGGTGCCGGACATCCTCGACGAGCGGGGGGTCTGAGTGCCGCCGTTCACCGTCCTGCACGTCTGCATGGGCAACATCTGCCGGTCGCCGATGGCCGAGCGCCTGCTGGCGCTCGCCGTCCGGGAGCGGCTGCGCCGCCTCGGCGTCGACCCGGCCGCCGTCGACGAGCTGGTGCACAGCCACAGCGCCGGTACCGGCGGCTGGCACGCCGGCGAGGAGATGAACCCGCCGGCCGCCCGGCAGGTCGTCTCGCGCGGCGGTGACGTGGCGGGCTTCGCCGCCCGCAAACTGCGCTCCGACCTCATCGACGCCGCCGATCTGGTCCTCACCGCCACCGCCGACCAGCAGGAGTACGTGGTGGCGCTGCGGCCGGACGCCGCCGCCCGCACGTTCGTGCTCGGCGAGTTCGGCCGGCTGCTGGGCGGGGTGGACCGGTCCGGGCTGCCACCGGTCGAGGCCACTCCGGCGGCGGTGTACGCCCGGGGCGTGGCCCTGGTGGCCGCGGTGGACGCGGCCCGGCAGGGCGTCGCGTCGCTGCCCTCCGACGATCTCGACGATCCGTGGGGCCGGGGCGACCAGTGCTTCACCCGGGTGGCCGACGAGATCGAGGAGAGGGTGCACCCGCTGGCCGCCGCGCTACTGCCCTGAGTCCCGGCCGGCCCGACATCTGGTGCGTTCTGTCCAACTTCATCCGTTCTCGCGAAATTCCTGCGCGTTTCGGAGAAGGTGGCGGCTAAATCGCCGATTCGCGTCATTCTGAACGGGTCTCGTAAAGCTGGCTCCTGCGGGGAGAGCTGATGAACCGGGCCCATCTCGACAAGCTGTTCACCGTCCTGCTCGCCGGCGTGCTCGCCGGACTGGTCCTGGCCGCTGCCGCGCTGCCGATCGCGCTGGTGTTCGGACGCGGCTTCACGGGGCTGATGCCCTACGCCGAACTGCCGGAGGCGATGCGTACGTCGCAGCCGGCCCAGCGCTCCAACCTCTACGCCAACGACGGCCGCACCCTGATCACCTCGTTCTACGTCGAGGACCGGGTGGACGTGCCGGTCAGCGAGGTGGCGCCGGTGATGCGCCAGGCCATTGTGGCCGCCGAGGACGTCCGCTTCTATCAGCACCACGGCGTCGACATCCGCGGCGTGCTGCGGGCCCTCACCGTCAACCAGCGGGGGGGCGAGACCCGGCAGGGCGCCTCCACGCTGACCATGCAGTACGTGCGCAACGCGCTGGCCAGCGACCCCCAGCTGACCGAGGAGGAGCGGGCCAAGGCGACCGAGATCAGCGCGAGCCGCAAGATCCGCGAGATGCGGTACGCGCTGTCCCTGGAACGGGAGCTGAGCAAGGACGAGATCCTCAGCCGCTACCTGAACATCGCGTACTTCGGTGCCGGGGCGTACGGCGTCGCCGCGGCCAGCAAGCGCTACTTCTCCACCACCCCGGCGCGGCTGACCCTGCCCCAGGCGGCGTTGCTGGCCGGGCTGGTCCGCTCGCCGAACAGCGACGACCCGATCAACGGCAACGCCGACGCGGCCCTGACCCGCCGCGCGTACGTGCTGGACCGGCTGGTGGAGACCGGGCAGGCGGACGCCGCGGACGCCGCGCGGGCCAAGACCGAGGGCCTGAACCTGCGGCCCAGCGCCACGCCCAACGACTGCGCCGCGGTGCCGGCCGACCACAACGACTGGGGCTTCTTCTGCGACTGGTTCACCCAGTGGTGGGACGGCCAGTCCGCCTTCGGCAACTCGCCGGAGGAGCGGCAGCGGATGCTGCGCCGGGGCGGCTTGTCGATCGTCTCCTCGCTGGACCCCGACGTGCAGAGCAAGACCATCGAACAGGTGCTCGGGATCTACGCCTTGACCAACGAACGGGCCGCGCCGACCGCGGTGGTGCAGCCGGGCACCGGCCGGGTGCTGGCCATGGCGGTGAACCGGAACTACAGCGTCGCCGCGAACCCGAAGGGACAGCAGAACTATCCGAACACCGTCAACCAGCTCATCGCCGGGGGCGGCGGCATCGTCGGCTACCAGGCCGGCTCGACCTTCAAGCTCTTCGCGATGCTGGCCGCGCTGGAGTCCGGGCTGCCGCTGGACACCCAGTTCAACGCCCCGGCCGTGTTCGTCACCAACTACGCGACCGGCGCCGGGCCGGCCAGCTGCGGCGGCCGCTGGTGTCCGGAGAACGCCAGCCCGAGCTGGATGGACGGCCCCCGCACCATGTGGAGCGCGTTCGGTCGGTCGGTGAACACCTATTTCGCCTGGCTGACCCAGCGGGTGGGCGCGGACCGGGTGGTGGAGATGGCCGAGCGGCTGGGCATCGTGCTGCGCTCGCCCGACGACGCCCGGCTGGCCCACGAGGGGGCGAGGAGCTGGGGTCCGTTCACCCTCGGCGTCGTCGACACCACCCCGCTCGACCTGGCCGGGGCGTACGCGACGGTGGCCGCCGAGGGAGTCTGGTGCCGCCCCACCCCGGTGACCTCCATCACCGACTCCTCGGGCCGCAAGATCGCCGCCGGCAGTCCGGACTGCCGGCAGGTGCTCGACACCGACGTGGCCCGGGCGGCGGCCGATGCGGCCCGCTGCCCGGTCGGCGACCAGTCGATGTACCGCCGCTGCGACGGCGGCACCGCCGAGGACCTGCAGCCCGGGCTCCGTCGCCCACTGGCCGGCAAGACCGGCAGCTCGGACGGGAACGCGACGGAGACCCTGGTCGCCTTCACCCCACAGCTCACCGTCGCCACCATCGCCGCGAACCCGGACAACCCCCAGGACGCCGTCGGCGGCGGCGTGCAGGCCCGGCAGATCACCGCCGTGGGCCGGCTGTTGGCGTACGCGTTGCGCGACCAGCCGGTGCTCGACTTCGTGCCGCCCAGCCAGACCGTCGCCTTCGACCGCACCGCCCCCCGTACCGCCGACTGAGGGTGACCAGGCATCGCACGGCTTTCCGGGCGCGGCTTTCGTAGACTCCTTCGCTGTGGAGAACACGAGGGACACCTTCTGGGGGCCGGACTTCCAGCAGCTCAGCACCGTCGACCCGGAGATCGCCGAGGTGGTGCTGGGGGAGTTGGCGCGGCTGCGTGGCGGTCTGCAACTGATCGCCAGTGAGAACCTGACCTCCCCGGCGGTGCTGGCCGCCCTCGGCTCCACGCTGACCAACAAGTACGCCGAGGGCTACCCGGGCCGGCGATACTACGGCGGCTGCGCCGAGGTGGACCGGGCCGAGGAGATCGGCATCGCCCGGGCGAAGGAACTCTTCGGGGCCGAGCACGCCAACCTTCAGCCGCATTCGGGCGCCAGCGCCAACCTGGCCGCGTACGCCGCCCTGCTGCAGCCGGGCGACTCCGTGCTGGCGATGGACCTGCCGCACGGCGGCCACCTCACCCACGGCAGCCGGGTGAACTTCTCCGGCAAGTGGTTCCACGCCGTCGGCTACCAGGTCCGGCCGGACACCGAGCTGATCGACTACGACGAGGTACGCGACCTGGCCCGGGCGCACCGGCCCAAGATGATCATCTGTGGCGCGACGGCGTACCCGCGCCTGATCGACTTCGCCCGGTTCCGGGAGATCGCCGACGAGGTCGACGCGTACCTGATGGTGGATGCCGCGCACTTCATCGGCCTGGTCGCCGGCCGGGCGATCCCGTCTCCGGTGCCGTACGCCGACGTGGTCTGCGCCACCACCCACAAGGTGCTGCGCGGCCCGCGCGGCGGCATGATCCTCTGCCGGGAGTCGCTGGCCGCCCGGATCGACAAGGCGGTCTTCCCGTTCACCCAGGGCGGCCCGCTGATGCACGCCGTCGCGGCCAAGGCGGTCGCGCTGCGCGAGGCCGCCCAGCCCGACTTCCGCGCGTACGCTGCCCAGGTGATCAGCAACGCACAGGCGCTCGCCGAGGGACTGGCCGCCGAGGACATGCGCCCGGTCTCCGGCGGCACCGACACCCACCTGGCCCTGATCGACCTGCGCGCCCTCGGGGTGACCGGGGCGGACGCGGAGGCGCGCTGCGACGCCGCGCGCATCACGCTCAACAAGAACGCCATCCCGTACGACCCGCAGAAGCCGATGGTCGCCTCCGGTCTGCGGGTGGGCACGCCGAGCGTCACCACCCAGGGCATGTGGGAGGGCGAGATGCGCACGATCGCCGCGCTCATCGCCCGCGCCGTCCGCACCGACCCGGGGGCTCCCGGGGGCGCCGACGAGCTGACCCGGATCGCCGCCGACGTGACCGAGCTGGTCACCGCCTTCCCGGCGTACCCCCGTGGCTGAGCCCGGGGCGCGCGCGGCGGAGGCGACCGCGGACCGTGGCTGGCGGCTGCGCCATCTGCCGGTGCTGCTGATCGCGTCGGCGGTGCTGGGCGCGGCGGCGGCGGTGGTCGGCGGGGTGACCCGGGGCGCGGACGGCGCGCTCGGGGCGGCGGCCGGGGTCGGCGTCACCGCGCTCAGCTACACGCTCACCACCGTCGTGCTGGCCTGGGCCGACGCCCGCGACCCGCAACTGGTGCTGCCCTTCGGGATCGGCGTGTACGCCGCCAAGATGACCCTGCTCGGGGCGGTGATGGTGCTGGTGGCCGCGACCGGCTGGCCAGGGCTGATCCCGCTCTGCCTGGGCATCGCGGCGGGCGTCGCGGTCTGGACCGGGGTGCACATCTGGTGGCTGACCACCGTCCACGCCCGGCGATCCCGCGACTGACCTGCGCACCTCCGGCGTGCCGTCCCACGCTTCGGGCGGCACGCCGATGTGTCCGCGATCGGTCATTCTCTCAACGGCGGGAGGAGAGTAGGTTTCCTCCAGACGACTTCGCCCACCCGTGTCCCGCACAACCAGGTTGTGCGGGGGGTGTGGCACAGCCTTGTCTTCTCGACTGATATCGTTCGCCCCGTCATGGCCGATGACCAGAAACCCCCCAGCGCTGGCGGCCCGGGCGACGTTCCGTCCGGTGCCGGTCAGGGCTGGACCGCGCTCAGCTATCTGATCGCGGGCATGCTCGTGTGGGGCTTCATCGGCTGGCTGGTCGACCGTTGGCTCGATACCAGTGGCATCGCCACCGGTATCGGGATTGTGCTCGGCATGGCCGGGGGCATCGTCCTGGTCATCCGTAAGCTCGGCACGCCTGAATAGGAAGGGACGCGGTGTTCGGACAGGTGAACGTCCTTGCACAGGGCCAGGCAAATTTCCCACCCAGCGTGGAGGACTTCTACCTGCCCAGCATCGCACCCTGGGGTGCGCATAACTCCTACTGGTTCACCAAGATCACCTTCATGGTCTGGCTGGCGGTCGGGATCCTGATCCTGTTCTTCCTGCTCAGCTACCGCAACCCGCAGCTGGTGCCGACCAAGAAGCAGTGGTTCGCCGAGTCGATCTACGGCTTCGTGCGGAACAACATCGCGGTCGACATGATCGGCCACCAGGGCGTCCGGTTCGCGCCGTACTTCACGACGCTCTTCTGCTTCGTCCTGCTGACGAACTTCTTCGCGATCGTCCCGTTCTTCCAGATCTCGCCGAACTCGCACATCGCCTTCCCGGCGTTCCTCGCGATCATCAGCTACCTGCTGTTCAACTACGTGGGTATCAAGAAGCACGGGTTCGGCAAATACTTCAAGAACGCGCTGATTCCGCCCGCGCCGTGGTACATCCTGCCGCTGCTGATCCCGATCGAGGCGTTCTCGACGTTCCTGGTCCGGCCCTTCTCGCTGGCCGTCCGTCTGTTCGCCAACATGTTCGCCGGTCACATGCTCCTGCTGGTCTTCACGCTCGGCGGCTTCGCGATGCTCAACGCCACCGCGCTGCTGGCCCCGGTCTCGGTGCTCTCCTGGGTGATGACCATCGCGCTGACCTTCCTCGAGTTCCTGGTGATCTGTCTGCAGGCCTACGTCTTCACCGTGCTGACCGCCAGCTACGTGCAGGGCGCGCTCGCCGAGGAACACTGATCCACTTCGCACCAACCGTTGTCGTCCCGCGTGACAGTCACGCGTGATAACCAGGAGGAACACACCAATGGACGTTCTCGCCGCGGTATCGGGCAGCACCGCCGCCATCGGCTACGGTCTGGCCGCCATCGGCCCGGGCATCGGCGTTGGCCTGGTCTTCTCGGCCTACATCCAGTCGACCGCCCGCCAGCCGGAGTCGTCCCGGATGACCCTGCCGTACGTCTGGATCGGCTTCGCCGTCATCGAGGCGCTGGCCCTGCTGGGCGTCGCCTTCGGCTTCGTCTGGGCCAAGTAATCCCGTCCCTTCGATCGGGAGGCCTTCCATGTACTTCCTAGCCGAGCCTGCTGATCACAACCCGATCCTGCCGATCTGGCAGGAGATCGTGGTCGGTGGCATCGCCTTCATCGTGCTGTGCTTCGTGCTGATGAAGTTCGTCTTCCCGCGCATGGAGCAGACGTTCCAGGCCCGGGTCGACGCGATCGAGGGCGGCATCAAGCGCGCCGAGGCCGCTCAGGCCGAGGCCAACCAACTGCTCGAGCAGTACCGGGCGCAGCTCGCCGAGGCGCGGACCGACGCCGCCAAGATCCGCGACGACGCCCGGGCCGACGCCGAGGGCATCCGCCAGGACATCCTCGTCAAGGCGCGCGAGGAGTCCGACCGGATCATCGCGGCGGGCAAGGAGCAGCTCTCCGCCGAGCGGGCCACCATCGTGCGCGAGCTGCGCACCGAGGTCGGCACCCTCGCGGTGGACCTGGCCAGCAAGATCGTCGGCGAGTCGCTCGCCGACGAGGCGCGTCGCACGGGCACCGTCGACCGGTTCCTGAGCGGTCTTGAGAGCACGGGGGCCCGCTGATGCAGGCCGCCAGCCGGGAGTCGTACAAGGTCGCGGCCGAGCGCCTCGACGCGTACGTCCGCGGCGCGGAGCCGTCGGCGGTGGCTGCCACCGCCGACGACATCCTCTCCGTCGCCGCTCTGCTGCGGCGCGAGCCGCGGCTGCGCCGGGCGTTGTCGGACCCGGCCCGTTCGGGTGACGACCGCAGTGGGCTGCTCACGGGCATCCTGACCGGCAAGGTCGGCGCCGCCGCGCTCGACCTGCTCGCCGCGCTGGTCTCCGGCCGCTGGTCGGCGCCGTCGGAACTGCTCGACGGCACCGAGCGGCTGGGCGTCGAGGCGCTCCTCGCGGGCGCCGACAAGGCCGGCGAGCTGGGCGAGGTCGAGGACGAGCTGTTCCGCTTCGGGCAGGTCGTCTCCGGTTCCGCGGACCTGTCCAACGCGCTCTCCGACCCGATCGCCCCGGCCGAGCAGCGGGCCGGCCTGGCCCGCGAGCTGCTCGCCGGCAAGGCCCGGCCGGTCACTGTCCGCCTCGTCGAGGCCGCGCTGGCCGGTTTCGGGGGACGCTCCTTCATCGGGGCGGTCGCCCGGCTGGTCGAGCTGGCCGCCGACCGGCGGGACCGTCAGGTCGCGTACGTGACCGTGGCGGCCCCGCTGAGTGACGAGGAGGAGCGACGCCTCGGTGCCCGCCTCTCCGCCATGTACGGTCGAGAGGTTTCCGTCAAGCAGACGGTCAACCCCGAGGTGCTCGGTGGGGTGAGCGTGCGGGTCGGCTCCGACCTGTACGACGGCACCGTCCTGCGCCGCCTCAACGAGACTCGCAACGCGCTCGCGAAGCGCTGACCAGCGTCTCCGCAGCCCCTGATTCGACGCCATCGGACCGGTCGGTACTAGGTATCCCGGGCCCCTGATACTTAAGGAAGCAGAGGATGGCCGAGCTGACCATCTCGACGGAGGAGATCCGTGGCGCCCTCGAGCGCTACGTCTCCTCCTACACGGCCGACGTCTCCCGTGAGGAGGTCGGCACCGTCGCCGACGCCGGCGACGGCATCGCCCACGTCGAGGGTCTCCCCTCGACCATGACCAACGAGCTCCTGGAGTTCGAGGACGGCACGCTGGGCGTGGCGCTGAACCTCGACGTCCGGGAGATCGGTGTCGTCGTCCTCGGTGACTTCGCCGGTATCGAGGAGGGGCAGCGCGTCAAGCGCACCGGCCGGGTGCTCTCCGTCCCGGTCGGCGACGCCTTCCTCGGCCGCGTGGTCGACGCGCTCGGCCAGCCGATCGACGGCCTGGGCGACCTCCCGAACGAGGGCTACCGCGAGCTGGAGCTTCAGGCCCCGAACGTGATGTCCCGCAAGTCGGTCGACGAGCCGCTGCAGAGCGGTCTGAAGGCCGTCGACGCGATGACTCCGATCGGTCGCGGCCAGCGTCAGCTGATCATCGGTGACCGGAAGACCGGCAAGACCACGGTCGCCCTGGACACCATCCTCAACCAGCGGGACAACTGGCGCTCCGGCGACCCGACGAAGCAGGTCCGCTGCATCTACGTCGCCGTTGGCCAGAAGGCCTCCACCATCGCCTCCATCAAGGGGACGCTGGAGGAGGCGGGTGCGATGGAGTACACCACCATCGTGGCCTCCCCGGCCTCCGACCCGGCCGGCTTCAAGTACCTCGCCCCGTACACCGGCTCGTCCATCGGCCAGCACTGGATGTACGGCGGCAAGCACGTTCTGATCGTCTTCGACGACCTGAGCAAGCAGGCCGAGGCGTACCGTGCCGTGTCGCTGCTGCTGCGCCGTCCGCCGGGCCGCGAGGCGTACCCGGGTGACGTCTTCTACCTGCACTCCCGGCTGCTGGAGCGCTGCGCCAAGCTCTCCGACGAGCTGGGTGGCGGCTCGATGACCGGTCTGCCGATCATCGAGACCAAGGCGAACGACATCTCGGCGTTCATCCCGACCAACGTCATCTCCATCACCGACGGCCAGATCTTCCTGGAGACCGACCTGTTCAACCAGGGCGTCCGGCCGGCCATCAACGTCGGCACCTCGGTCTCCCGGGTCGGTGGCGCCGCGCAGGTGAAGCCGATGAAGAAGGTCGCCGGTTCGCTCCGGCTCAACCTGGCCCAGTACCGCGAGCTGGAGGCGTTCGCCGCCTTCGCCTCCGACCTGGACAAGGCCTCCCGCGCCCAGCTCGACCGCGGCGCCCGCCTGGTCGAGCTGCTCAAGCAGTCGAACTACGCGCCGTTCCCGGTGCAGGAGCAGGTCGTCTCGGTCTGGGCCGGCACCGAGGGCAAGCTGGACGACATCCCGGTCGGCGAGATCCGCCGCTTCGAGTCGGAGTTCCTGCAGTACCTCCGCCACAAGCACGCGGGCGTCCTGGCCGGGATCGCGGACAACAAGTGGAACGACGACATCATCGCCTCGCTGGACTCGGCCATCACCGAGTTCAAGCAGGTCTTCCTGGGCAAGGAGGACGAGGTGCGGATCAACGAGGCCGAAGCCAAGCCGATGGAGGGCGAGGAGAACCGCGAGACGGTGACCCGCTTCCGCGACAGCGCGGCCGACCGCCCGGCTGAGAGCTGACGATGGCCGCCCAGGTGCGCGTTCTTCGTCAACGGATCCGCTCGGCGAAGTCGATGAAGAAGATCACCAAGGCGATGGAGCTCGTCGCGACGAGCCGGATCGCCAAGGCCCAGGCCCGGGTGGCGGCGTCCCTGCCGTACGCCCAGGCCATCACCGGGGTCCTCACGGCGCTGGCCTCCAACGCGCGGATCGACCACCCGCTGCTCACCCCGCGCGAGCGGGTGCGGCGGGCGGGCGTCCTGCTGGTCACCAGTGACCGGGGCCTGGCCGGCGGCTACAGCTCCAACGCGATCAGGACCGCCGAGTCGCTGATCGCCCGGCTGCGGGCCGACGGCAAGGAGCCGGTGCTCTACATCATCGGCCGCAAGGGTGTGACGTTCTACCGGTTCCGCAACCGACCGATCGAGGCGAACTGGACGGGCTTCTCGGAGCAGCCGTCCTTCGCCGACGCTCGGGCGGTGGGCGAGACGCTGATCAAGGCGTTCGTGGGCGGTGCGGACGACGTCGACGGTGGCCCCGGCGCGGACGGGGTGCTCGGCATCGACGAGTTGCACATCGTCTACACCGAGTTCAAGTCGCTGATGACCCAGACGCCGGTGACCAGGATCATTGGGCCGATGCAGGTCGAGGAGCGGCCGCGGTCGGAGGCTCCGCAGGGCCTGCTCCCGGCGTACGAGTTCGAGCCGGAGGCGGAGGCACTGCTCGACGCGCTGCTGCCGAAGTACATCAACACGCGGATCTACGCGGCGTTGTTGGAGTCGGCGGCGAGCGAGTCGGCGGCCCGGCGGCGGGCGATGAAGAGCGCCACCGACAACGCCGAAGAGATGATCGACAAGTACACGCGTGAGATGAACTCGGCCCGCCAGGCCGGGATCACCCAGGAGATCAGTGAGATCGTCGGCGGCGCCAACGCGCTGGCCGCGTCGGGAAGTGAAGTGTGATGACTGCCCCAGTAGAGACCAAGACGGCCACCGGTCGCGTGGTCCGGGTCATCGGCCCGGTCGTCGACGCCGAGTTCCCGCGCGACGGCATGCCGGACCTGTTCAACGCCCTGCACGTCAACGTGACGCTCTCCGGCGGCGAGAAGACGCTGACCCTGGAGGTCGCCCAGCACCTGGGTGACAACCTGGTCCGCGCCATCTCGATGCAGCCGACCGACGGCCTGGTCCGCGGCGCCGAGGTGCGCGACACCGGCTCGCCGATCAGCGTGCCGGTGGGCGACGCGGTCAAGGGCCACGTGTTCAACGCGATCGGCGAGTGCCTCAACCTCACCGAGGGCGAGACGCTCAACCCGGACGACCACTGGGGGATCCACCGCAAGGCCCCGGCCTTCGCGGACCTGGAGCCGAAGACCGAGATGCTGGAGACCGGCATCAAGGTCATCGACCTGCTCGCCCCGTACGTCAAGGGCGGCAAGATCGGCCTGTTCGGCGGTGCCGGCGTGGGCAAGACGGTGCTCATCCAGGAGATGATCACCCGCGTTGCCCGGAACTTCGGTGGTACGTCGGTCTTCGCCGGCGTGGGTGAGCGCACCCGTGAGGGCAACGACCTCATCGCCGAAATGACCGAGTCCGGCGTCATCGACAAGACCGCGCTGGTCTACGGCCAGATGGACGAGCCGCCGGGCACCCGGCTGCGCGTCGCCCTCTCCGCGCTGACCATGGCGGAGTACTTCCGCGACGTGCAGAAGCAGGAGGTGCTGCTCTTCATCGACAACATCTTCCGCTTCACCCAGGCCGGTTCCGAGGTCTCCACGCTGCTCGGCCGCATGCCGAGCGCGGTGGGTTACCAGCCGACCCTGGCCGATGAGATGGGCGAGCTCCAGGAGCGGATCACCTCCGTCCGGGGCCAGGCCATCACCTCGATGCAGGCGATCTACGTGCCCGCCGACGACTACACCGACCCGGCGCCGGCCACCACGTTCGCCCACCTGGACGCGACCACCAACCTGGAGCGGTCGATCTCCGACAAGGGCATCTACCCGGCCGTGGACCCGCTGGCGTCCTCGTCCCGGATTCTCGCCCCGGAGTTCGTCGGCCCGGAGCACTTCCAGGTCGCCACCGAGGTGAAGCGGATCCTGCAGCGCTACAAGGACCTGCAGGACATCATCGCCATCCTCGGTATCGAGGAGCTCTCCGAGGAAGACAAGATCACCGTGCAGCGGGCCCGGCGGATCGAGCGCTTCCTGTCGCAGAACACCTACGCCGCCGAGCAGTTCACCGGCGTGCCGGGTTCGACGGTCCCGATCAAGGAGACCATCGAGGCGTTCAAGAAGATCAGCGAGGGCGAGTACGACCACTTCCCCGAGCAGGCCTTCTTCATGTGCGGCGGCCTGGAGGACCTTGAGGCCAAGGCCAAGGAGCTGATGGAGGGCTGAGACCCTCGCTGCATCCACAAAGGCCGCCCCGACCGAGTCGGGGCGGCCTTTGCCTGTTCCGGCGCGTTGTACCAGATGTCCGGTTTGCGGGCAAGCGGTTCCGCCGACGGCGCGCTACCGTTCGGGGCGCGACTTCATGTCATGAGTCTTGCTCTCTTGCAACGAAGCGGTTACGTGCGCCCGTCTACCAGTCGTGGGCGTGACGATTGGAGATGTGCGTGGACAAGGCCGGCGGTAACCGCGGCAAGCGGTCGATCTGGCGGAGCGTGCCGCGGTGGGCCCGGGTTTGCACCATCCTGGGCGTGGTCCTCGTGATGCTCAGCGGGACAGTGCTGGTGGGTTACCAGGCCCTGGTGGCCCGCTACGAGGGCGCGGTCGGCAAGGCTGACCTCTTCGGGGATCAGGCGGCGGGCGTCGTCGAGGAGAAGAAGAGCGACATCAAGGGCCCGCTCAACATCCTGCTGGTCGGCATCGACCCCCGCAACGCGGAGACCCCGCCGCTGTCCGACTCGATCATGATCCTGCACGTGCCGGCCGGCCTGGATCGGGCCTATCTCTACTCGCTTCCCCGGGATCTACGGGTCGACATCCCGGCATTTCGCAAGGCGAACTACCCGGGCGGCAACGACCGGCTGAACGCCGCCATGTCGTACGGCAGCCGGGTGTCGGGGCAGAACCCGGACGCCGCGCAGGGCTTCGAACTGCTCGCGAAGACCGTCCAGCAGGTCACCGGGATCAAACGCTTCGACGCCGGCGCGATCCTTAACTTCACCGGCTTCAAGAAGATCGTCGACGCGATGGGTGGCGTCGACATGTACATCGAGCGGGAGGTGCGGTCGGAGCACCGGCGGCCCGACGGCACCATGCGCCAGCTGCAGCCGGGCGGTGGCGGCTACCTCGGTCCGCAGGCCGTGTACGAGCAGGGCGACGCCCACCTGAACGGCTGGCAGGCGCTGGACTACGTGCGCCAGCGCTACCCGCGTAACGGCGTGCCGGACTCCGACTACGGCCGGCAGCGGCACCAGCAGCAGTTCGTCAAGGCGATGGTGAGCCAGGCGTTCAGCGCCGACGTGGTGACCAATCCGCTCAAGCTGGACCGGGTGCTCCGCGCGGCCGGCGAGTCGTTGGTCTTCAGCGGTCGCGGCCACAGCGTGGTCGACTTCGGGCTCGCGCTGAAGGACATCCGGTCCGACTCGATCGAGACGATCAAACTGCCCGGCGCGAACATCGGCAGCGGCTCGGCGTACCAGGGGGAGCGGCTGCTGCCGGAGGCCGAGGACTTCTTCGCGGCGATGCGCAACGGACAGATCGACGCGTTCATTCTGGAGCACCCCGACTTCAAGCAGAAGAACAGTTAGCCTGAGCGCCAGCGGACCCGCGCGGGTGCCGGGGTCGGTGACCGTGTCGCAGGTCTCGGTACCCGCGTTGGGTGACGCTCGGGGCCGCGACTAGACTTTCGGCAATCCGCCGCCGCAGCAAGGAGACAGCGTGGCACAGCAGCTTCACGTCGAGCTCGTAGCCGTCGAGGAGAAGGTCTGGTCCGGCAAGGCCGAGATGGTCGTCGCCCGGACGACCGAGGGTGAGCTGGGTGTGCTGCCGGGGCACGCGCCCCTGCTGGGTCAGCTCGCCGAGCCCTGCCAGGTACGCATCAAGCAGCCCGGCGGTCAGCAGCTCGCGTACGACGTCGCCGGCGGCTTCCTGTCGGTGACCGGTGAGGGCGTCACCGTCCTCGCCGAGAGCGCCACCCCGGCCACTCCGGCGCGCTGAGCCGACCCGCCGATGGAGATTCTGGAAGGGATCGGAATCGGCATCGCGGTCGTGTTCGCCGCGCTGGTGATCCTCTTCGTCCGGCGGGCCCTGTTCACCCGCAGCGGAGGCATCATCCGGCTTAGTGTCCGGGTCTCCACGATTCTCGACGGCCGAGGCTGGTCACCCGGCTTCGGCCGTTTCGTGGGCGACGAACTCCGCTGGTACCGCATGTTCAGCTTCGCCCTGCGGCCCAAGCGGGTGCTCTCCCGCAAGGGGCTCGCCGTGGAACGGCGCCGGCTGCCCGAGGGGCAGGAGCAGTTCTCGATGCCGGCCGACTGGGTCATTCTGCGTTGTACCAGTCACCATGCGCCGGTCGAGATCGCCATGGCGCGGTCCACGGTCACCGGTTTCCTTTCCTGGCTCGAGGCCGCCCCGCCCGGGGCGGCCTCGCCACGGATGGCCTCCCAGGACTGGCCCGCCGCCTGAACCGCGCCGCGCGCCCTCGCCGTCCGCGTGCGCGTCGTGCAGAGGGGCCGCCCCGCGTCGTGCGCCCTCGCCGCCCGCGTGCGCGGCCTGCGTGTCCCGCGTCCGGGGTACGCCCCGCCGATGTGAGGCGGATGTCCGGTTGCCGCGTGACTGTCGCGTGGGCGGGGTGGAACGCTATGGAGGTCACGGGAGTCGTTTGACGTCCATGCCGTTCCACTGACGGCCTCGATGTTTGGGCGGCGCGGGTGCCGCCGAGGTGTTGTGTCCGGTTTGTGGTGTGGCGGGCGGCCGTCGCGGGGCGGAATGCCGGGTGGGGGTCGGTCGTTGAACACGGGTGCACGGCCGAGGAGGACGCCCCCGCCAGGCGGGGTGCGCGGGCCCGGAATGATGGCGGGCCGCCGGTC